>JAUYLL010000057.1 GCA_030698375.1 Nocardioides sp.
GCCACCCCCGCGTCGCTCGCCGCGTGCGCCCCGACGTGGTGGCGCTCCTGGCGGCCGCGGACCCGCGTGACGATCTCGTAGGTGATGGTGCCGATCGCGTCCGCCCACTCCTGCGCGGTCGGCTCGCCGTCGTGGCCCGGCCCGAACACGACCACTGGATCGCCGACCTCCGCGGGCACCCCGCCGGTCGCCGGGTCACCGAGCTCGACGACCACCTGGTCCATGCACACGCGGCCGCGCAGCGGCACCCGCCGTCCGCCGACCGCGAGCTCGACGCCGCCCCCGTCGGGGCGCGAGGACGCGTGCCGCGGGACCCCGTCGCCGTACCCGAGCGGGACCAGGCCGACGACGGTGTCGTGCGGGGCGGTCCAGGTGTGGCCGTAGGACACCCCGGCACCGGCGGCCACCGGCTTCACGGCGACCAGCCGGCCACGCAGCGTCATCGCGGGACGCAGCCCGAGGTCGGCCGAGGTGCCCAGGCCGCTGTCGGGGCTCAGCCCGTACGCCGCGATCCCGCACCGCACCAGGTCGAAGTGGGCCGACGGGCGGGTGAGGGTCGCGGCGGAGTTCGCCAGGTGCCGGACCTCCGGGCGCAGGCCGGCCGCCTCCGCGGTCGCCAGGGCCTCTCGGAATACCTGCTCCTGGGCGTCGTTGGCGGGGTGCGCGGGCACGTCGGCGCAGGCGAAGTGGGACCAGATCCCGGTGACCCGCACGGCCCCGACGCGCTCGGCCTCGGCCGCTGCCGCCACCAGCGCGGGCCACTCCGCGACGGTCGCACCGCCACGGGACAGCCCGGTGTCGACCTTCAGCTGCACCCGCGCCGTCGTCCCGACCTCCCGGGCTGCGGCCACGACCTCCGCCAGCTCCGACACCGAGTACGCCGTGAGGTCCAGGTCCGCGGCGACGCCCGCGGCGAGGTCCTCCCCCGGCACCGTCAGCCAGGTGAGCACCCGGCCGGTGTCGCCGGCGGCGCGCAGCGCGAGCGCCTCCTCGAGCACGGCGGCCCCGAGCCAGGTCGCCCCCGCACGCCGGGCGGCGCGCGCGACGGGGACCATCCCGTGGCCGTAGCCGTCTGCCTTCACGACCACCATCACCTCGGCGCCGGGGGCCTGAGCGGCGAGGTGGCGGACGTTGTCCTCGATCGCGTCGAGGTCGACGATGATCTCTGCCCGGCCGTTCATAGGCCGTCCTCCGCGGACGTCAGCAGCCGCCGGACCAGGGGCGGCACGGCTGCCGCGATGTCGGAGGCAACCAGCGGGCCGTCGGCGGCGACCTCGCTCGCCGCGGCGCCGCCCAGCCAGGCACCGACCGCTCCGGCGAGCACCGGCTCCAGGCCGCCGGCGAGCAGGGCTCCGCACAGGCCACCGAGCACGTCGCCCGTGCCTGCGGTGCCCAGCCACGGCGTGCCCGTGGTGTTGACGTAGACCCGGCCCCCGGGCTCGGCCACCAGGGTGCGGCGACCCTTGAGGAGCACGGAGCAGGCGAACTGGTCGGCGGCCCGACGGACGTGGGCGAGCGGCGCCTCCTCGACGTCGACACGCTCCACCCCGAGCATCCGCGCCAGCTCGCCGGCGTGCGGCGTCAGCAGGGTCGGCACCGGCGGGGGCGCGTCGAGGTGTCGCAGGGCGTCGGCGTCGAGCACCACCGGCACGTCGTCGGCGAAGGCCGCGGCCAGCGCTTCGGCGGCGTCCTCGTCACCACCGGAGCCGACCACCCAGGCCTGCACCCGACCCTCGCCGACCACCACTTCGGGGACCGCCGCGCGGACCGCGTCGGCCGCGGAGCCGACGTACCGCACCATGCCGACGAGGCCGCCACCGGCGCCGCGGGCGCTGAGCACGGCCGCACCCGGGTAGGTCGCCGACCCGACACGGAGCCCGACGACACCGCGGGTGTACTTGTGCGCGTCCGGTGCGGGCCGGGGCAGCAGCGCGACGACCTCCGGCTGCTGCAGCGCGACGACGTCCGGGCGAGGGAGGTCCAGGCCGAGGTCGACCAGGTGCACCGCGCCGCAAGCGTGGGCGGCGGGGTCGACGAGGTGGCAGACCTTGTGGGTGCCGAAGGTGACGGTCAGGTCGGCGACGACGTGCGCCCCGTCGGTCTCGCCGGTGTCGACGTCGACGCCCGAGGGGACGTCCACGGCCACGACCGGGCAGCCTGCGAGCCGGTCGAGCACCGCGGTCGCCTCCGCACGCAGGCCCGGGGACGCGCCGATGCCGACGATGCCGTCGACGACGACGTCGGCCCCGCGCAGCTCCTCTGGACCCACCTCGAGCCCGCCGGCGAGCCGCAGCGCCCGGCGTCCTGCCGCGTGGGCTCGGTCGGGGTCCATCAGGACCGCCTCCACCTGCGCCCCCCGGCGGGCCAGGAAGGTCCCGGCGAAGAGGGCATCGCCACCGTTGTTGCCGGAGCCGACCACCAGCACCACCCGGGCGCCGTACACCTGCCCCAGGAAGTCGGCGACCGCGTGCGCCAGACCGGTTGCCGCCCGCTGCATGAGCGCGCCCTCGGGGGTCCGGGCGAGCAGCACCTCCTCTGCCTCGCGGACCTGCTCGACCGTGTGTGCCTCACGCATCCGGCCAGCCTAGTGATGCGGCTCAGGAGTCGAGAACCACGACGGCCGTGGCGATGCCGCCGTCGTGGGAGAGGGAGACGTGCACGCCGGTCACGCCGAGCACGTCGGCCCGGGCGCGGACGGTGCCGCGCAGCACCAGCCGTGGCTGGCCAGACTCCGCGCGGACCACCTCGGCGTCGTGCCAGGCCAGCCCGGGCGGGGCGCCGAGCGCCTTCGCCACGGCCTCCTTGGCCGCGAAGCGGGCCGCCAGCGACACGTCGCTCAGGTGCCGCTCGTCCGGGGTGAACAGGCGCTCGCGGAGCGCGGGCGTGCGCGCGAGGCTCGCGCCGAACCGGTCGACGTCGACGACGTCGATCCCGACTCCCACCACCGGCACGGTGCGCCTACTCGACAGTGACGGACTTGGCCAGGTTCCGCGGCTGGTCGACGTCGTGGCCGAGGAGCGTGGCGAGCTCGCAGGCGAACAGCTGCAGGGGAACCACCGCGAGCAGCGGCTGGAGCAGCGTCGAGACCTTGGGCAGCCGCACGATCTCGTCGGCGTACGGCGTAATCGCGTCGTCGTCCTCCTCGGCCAGGCAGAGGGTCCGGGCGCCACGCGCCTTGACCTCCTGGATGCCGCTGAGCATCTTGGCGTGCAGTTGATCGCGCCCCCGGGGCGGGACGACGCAGAAGACCGGCAGCCCCTCCTCGATCAGGGCGATCGGCCCGTGCTTGAGCTCGCCGGCCGCGAAGCCCTCGGCGTGGATGTAGGCCAGCTCCTTGAGCTTCAGCGCCCCCTCGAGCGCCACCGGGTAGCCGGCGTGGCGGCCGAGGAATAGCACCGAGCGGTGGTCGACGTACCGGCGGGCGAGGTCGTAGACCGCGTCGGAGCCGTCGAGCACGTGCTGGATGTGCTGCGGCATCTCCTCGAGCTCACGGACGATCGTCGCGATCTCGTCACCGAAGCGGGTGCCGCGCACCTGGGCGAGGTAGAGGGCGAGCAGGTAGCAGGCCACCAGCTGCGTCAGGTAGCCCTTGGTCGAGGCGACCCCGATCTCCGGGCCGGCGTGGGTGTAGATGACGGCGTCGGACTCCCGCGGGATCGTCGACCCGTTGGAGTTGCAGATCGCCAGCACCTTCGCGCGCTGCGAGCGGGCGTAGCGGATCGCCATCAGCGTGTCGGCGGTCTCGCCGGACTGGCTGATCGCGACGACGAGGGTGTCGCGGGTCAGGATCGGGTCGCGGTAGCGGAACTCCGAGGCGAGCTCGACCTCGCAGGGGATGCGCGTCCAGTGCTCGATCGCGTACTTCGCGACGAGACCCGCGTAGAACGAGGTGCCGCAGGCGATGACGATGATCTTGTCGATGTCGCGCAGCTCGTCCTCGGTGATGCGGACCTCGTCGAGCTGGAGGGCGCCGTCCTCCGTGTGCCGGCCCAGCAGCGAGTCGGCGACAGCGCGCGGCTGCTCGAAGATCTCCTTGCGCATGAACCAGTCGTAGCCACCCTTCTCCGCGGCCGAGAGGTCCCAGTCGACGACATAGTGCAGCCCCTCGGACGGCTCACCGTCGAAGGTGGTGACCTCCACGCCGTCCCGGGTGATGGTGACCACCTGGTCCTGACCGAGCTCCAGCGCGTCGCGGGTGTGCTCGATGAAGGCCGCGACGTCGGAGGCCAGGAAGGTCTCGCCGTCCCCCATGCCCACGACCAGCGGGGAGTTGCGGCGCGCGGCCACGACGCGGTCGGGGTCCTGGGAGTCGATGGCCACGAGGGTGAAGGCCCCCTCCAGCCGGCCGCAGACCTCCTCCATCGCGGACGTGAGGTCCGCGCCATCGGCGACCGCGCGCTCGAGCAGGTGGGCGGCGACCTCCGTGTCGGTCTCGGAGACGAGACGGTGCCCCTCGTTCTCGAGGGCCGTCCGGAGCGCCGCGAAGTTCTCGATGATGCCGTTGTGGACGACGGCCACCCGGGCCTCGGCGCCGAGGTGAGGGTGCGCGTTCACGTCGTTGGGGGCGCCATGGGTGGCCCACCGGGTGTGCCCGATGCCGGTCGTGGCGGCCGGGAGCCCGTCCACGCCCAGTGCCTTCTCGAGGTTGGCGAGCTTGCCGGCGCGCTTGTCGGAGGCGATCAGTCCCGCTGCCTCGTCGACCACGGCGACGCCGGCCGAGTCATACCCGCGGTACTCCAGGCGGCGAAGCCCCTCCACGATCACGTCCTGGGCCTGCCTCGGGCCCACGTACCCCACGATTCCACACATGAGCCGCAGCCTACGCCGCACACGGTCTCCGTCCCGCCGCGACGGACCCCCGACCCCGCGACGTGTGGACTGCGCAACAATGCCGGGCATGCCCCGCTCACAGCAGGCCGCGGACGGCCGCGAGAGCTCGCCGTACGTCGAGCTGGAGCGCGCGGCCTGGGCGGCGCTCGGCGCGACCACCGAGCAGCCCCTCAGCCAGGACGAGATCGACCGGGTCCGCGGGCTCGGGGAGGAGCTCGACCTCGACGAGGTCCAGCAGGTCTACCTGCCGCTCTCCCGCCTGCTCAGCATGTACGTCGGCGCCGCCACGCAGCTGCACCGGGCGCAGGAGGAGTTCCTCGACCGCCCCCACCCGCCACGGACCCCCTTCGTGATCGGCCTCGCGGGGTCGGTGGCGGTCGGGAAGTCGACGACCGCGCGCGTGCTGCGGGAGATGCTCGCCCACTGGCCCGAGCACCCGCGAGTCAGCCTGGTCACCACGGACGGGTTCCTGCTCCCCAACGCCGAGCTCGAGCGGCGGGGCCTGCTGCACCGCAAGGGGTTCCCGGAGTCCTACGACCGCAAGGCACTGCTGCGCTTCGTCATCGACATCAAGTCCGGGAAGGACGTCGTCGAGGCCCCGGTCTACTCCCACCTGACCTACGACGTCGTACCCGGCGAGCGGGTCGCCGTGACCAGCCCCGACATCGTGATCGTCGAGGGCCTCAACGTGCTCCAGCCGGCGCAGACCGGCGACGACGGCCGCACCGGTCTCGCGGTGAGCGACTTCTTCGACTTCTCGGTGTACGTCGATGCCTCGGCCGGAGACATCCGCCGCTGGTATACCGAGCGGTTCCTCCACCTCCGGGAGACGTCCTTCCGCAACCCCGCGTCGTACTTCGCCCGCTACAGCGAGATGTCCGAGCCCGAGGCCCGGGCCGAGGCCGGCCGGATCTGGGACACCATCAACGGGCCCAACCTCGCCCAGAACGTCGCCCCGACCCGGTCGCGGGCGACCCTCGTGCTCCGCAAGGACAGCGACCACTCGGTGCGCTACGTGCGGCTCCGCAAGCTCTGATCGCAAGTCACATTGATGTAATTCATAGGTTTTCCTCGGCGTGTCGACTTGACGGACGATGCAGGAAGAGTGGCGCAGATCCCTTCGCCCCCGTTAGCCTCATCAGTCACAGCCTCCTCCGGCCCTTCGCGGCCCAGAAGACACCCGGGACTTCCCATGCGTTCGCCCTTCCGCCTGCTCACCCGTACGGCCGGCACGGTCGCTGCCGCGACGCTCGCGCTGATCGTGCCGCTCGCCGCAGTACCCGCGGCCGCGGACGAGACCGGAAGCACGCTCCCCTCGTCATTCGTGCTCAGCGGCTCGGGTTGGGGCCACGGCGTCGGCCTCTCCCAGTACGGCGCCCAGGCGATGGCGCAGGAGGGCCGCACCGAGGAGCAGATCCTCGAGCACTACTACCGCGGCACCCAGGTCGGCACGAACCGTCGGGGCCGGACCTTCGACGTGAACGTCCGCTACCAGCCCTCCACCTTCACCGCGTCGCTGCGCGCGCTGCGTCCCGACGCCGTCCTCGAGGTCTGCGCGATGCGCGGCGGCCGCTGCGCGAAGGCCAAGATGGTGGTCGACCGAACTGCGGACGCCTCGCCCGAGGGGCGCGTGCTCTTCCGGCGCACCAGCACCGGGGTCCGCGCGTTCGTGACCAACGCCAAGGGACGCACCTCCCGCGTGGCCGGGGAGCGGATCCGCCTGCGCTGGACCGGCACCAAGCCCAGCAAGGGCCCGGCCTCGGTCCTGCGCCTCGACACCGGCCGCGAGTACCGCCACGGGCAGGCCTTCGTGGTGCCCTCCGGGAGCAGCACCCTGAACGGGCTCGTCCGTGTGCGTCTGCAGCCGGCCTACCTGCGGGGCATCGCGGAGATGCCGTCGTCGTGGGACCCCGCCGCCCTCCGGGCGCAGGCGATCATCGCCCGCACCTACGCGCTCCGCACCGGCGCCACCCGCAAGGACGACTGCGGGTGCCACCTGCGCGACTCCGTCATCCACCAGGTCTACGCCGGGTGGCAGAAGGAGAACGAGGGCACCAACGCGACCTTCGGCAAGCGCTGGGTCTCCGCCGTCAAGGCCACCCGGGGCCAGGTGCTCCGCTACGGCGGCGACCTCGCGCAGACCTTCTACTACTCCTCCTCGGGTGGCAACACACTCAACAGCGAGGACGTCTGGTCGGCGTCCGTGCCCTACCTGCGCTCCGTGCCCGACCCGTGGTCGGTCAACCAGTCGAACCCGAACCGCACCTGGACCTCGTCGATCAGCCAGCGGCAGGCGCAGCAGCTCTTCGGCCTCAAGAAGGTGCAGCGGATCGAGGTCACCGGCCGCCACCAGGGTGGCGGGTTGCGCGAGCTGACGGCGTACGGCCCGAAGCGCACGAAGCGGATCTCCGGCAAGGCCGACACGATGCGCATCCGGCTGGGCCTGAAGTCCGCCTGGGTCGCCGGCGTCCGCGCCCGCAGCTGACTCCGGGCCGCCCCTGGGAAAACCGGATGACGGCGCGGAAGGCACTGCCTAGCCTCCTCGCATGACCGGTTTCCTCCGGAGGGTCGGATGAGCAGGGCTGTGTGGCGGGTCGAGCCGTTGGATGGCGCCGACGACCCCCGCTTCCCCCACTGGTACGCCCAGGTGGCCGCGTCGATGCCGTACGAGCGCCCGTGGCTGTCCGTGCCGTCGGCCGCGTTCTTGCAAGCCCGCCTGCGCGTCCAGCTCTTCGACCGCACCACGGCGCTGGTCGCCCTCGACGACGATGGCGAGGTCGTCGGGGCCGGCGAGGCGACGGTGAACCTGCAGGGGAACACGCACTTCGGCTGGGGCGACGTGCAGGTCGCCCCGGACGTGCGCCGGCGAGGCATCGGCACGGCCCTGGTGGGCGCTGTCGAGGACGTGGTGCGGGCCTCCGGCGCCCGGTTCGCCCTCCTCGCCTCGCACTACCCGTTCGCCGAGCGGGAGACCCACGGCTACCGCCGCTTCGCGGAGGGGCTCGGCTACGCGCTCGACCTCGACGAGATCTACCGCGTGCTCGCCCTACCGGTCGACCCGGATCTGCTGGCGCGTCTCGCCGACGAGGCTGCCGAGCACCACCGTGGCTACCGAGTGGTGACCTGGGTGTACGACGTCCCCGAGCGCTACCTGGCGTCCTGGATCGACGTGCACAACAAGCTCGGATCGGACGCTCCGTCAGGGGTGGTGCAGTTCGAGGAAGACGGGATGGACGCGACGTCGTGGGCGGAGGAGGTCGCACAGCTGCGCTCGGTCGGCCGGGAGCTCCGCTCCACCGTGGCGATCTCGCCGGACGACGAGGTGGTCGCCTACAACGACCTCGTCCTGCAGGACAACGGCACCGGGCGGGTCTCCCAGTGGGGGACGCTCGTGCGAGCAGACCACCGCGGCCACCGGCTCGGGCTCGCCGTGAAGGTCGCGGGCCTGCGGAGCCTCGCCGAGACGCACCCCGATCGCACCGAGGTGCACACCACCAACGCAGAGGTGAACGCCCAGATGATCGGCATCAACGAGGCGCTGGGGTTCCGCCCCGTGGCCGTGCACCCCGGGTTCTACCGCGAGATCAGAGGGTGAGGCGGTCCCGCACGACCCCGGCCAGTCGGTCCGCGACCTCCTGGGCCTGCTCGGCCGACTCGGCCTCGACCATCACCCGCACCAGCGGCTCGGTGCCCGAGGGCCGCAGCAGCACCCGGCCGGTGTCGCCGAGCTCGGCCTCCGCCTCGGCGACCGCCGCCGCGAGCAGGGCGTCGTCGTCGACTCGCGACTTGTCCACCTCAGGGACGTTGACGAGGACCTGCGGCAGCCGGGTCATCACCCCGGCGAGCTCGGCGAGGCTCGCGTCGCGCTCGACCATCCGCTGGAGCACGTGGAGCGCCGTCAGCAGACCGTCGCCGGTCGTCGCGTGCTCGCTGAGGATCACGTGCCCCGACTGCTCACCACCGAGCGTGTAGCCGCCGACCTTCATGGCCTCGAGGACGTAGCGGTCGCCGACCTTGGTCTGGCGCACCCCCAGTCCCTCGCGCCGCAGCGCCTGGACGAACCCGAGGTTGCTCATGACGGTCGCGACGACGGTGTCGGCGTGCAGCCGTCCGGCGTCGCGGAGCGCCAGGCCGAGCACCGCCAGGATCTGGTCACCGTCCACCACGGCACCGGTGTGGTCGACCGCCAGGCATCGGTCGGCGTCGCCGTCGAGGGCGAAGCCGACGTCGGCGCCGTGCTCGAGCACCGCCTTCTGCAGCACCTCGAGGTGGGTGGACCCGCACCCGTCGTTGATGTTCAGCCCGTCCGGCTCGGCGCAGACCGCGATGACCTCCGCTCCCGCGACGGTCAGCGCGTGCGGCCCGGCGACCGAGGCGGCCCCGTGCGCGCAGTCGAGCACCACCCGGGGGCGCCGACCCCGGGAGTCCAGGCGGGTGGAGAGGGTGGAGACCAGGTGAGCGGTGTAGTCGGCCTCCGCGTCGGCGTACACCCGCACGCGGCCGACGGCGGCGCCGGTCGGCCGGTCCCAGGGCTCCCGGAGGCGGGCCTCGATCGCCGTCTCGATCGCGTCGTCGAGCTTGACGCCCCCGCGGGAGAGGAACTTGATCCCGTTGTCGGGCATCGGGTTGTGGCTCGCCGAGAGCATCACGCCCAGGTCGGCGTCCAGGTGCGCGGTGAGGTAGGCGACCGCAGGGGTCGGCAGCTCACCGAGGAGGAGGACGTCGACGCCAGCGGAGGCCAGCCCGGCGACCACCGCGGACTCGAGGAACTGCCCGGAGACCCGGGTGTCACGGCCGACGACCGCAACCGGTCGGTGTCCGGCAAAGACCCCGGCCTCGCCGAGGACGTGGGCAGCAGCGACGGAGAGGTCCAGGGCCAGCTCTGCGGTCAGGTGACCGTTCGCTAGACCCCGGACCCCGTCCGTGCCGAAGAGACGCGCCATCGAGGTGGGGCGTCCCGGATCAGCGCTTGCTGAACTGCGGCGCCTTGCGAGCCTTCTTCAGACCCGCCTTCTTCCGCTCGATCACGCGCGCGTCGCGGGTCAGCAGACCAGCCTGCTTGAGCGCGGGCCGGTTCGCGTCCTCGTCCAGCGCGTTGAGCGAACGGGCCACGCCGAGGCGCAGCGCGCCGGCCTGGCCGGTGATGCCGCCACCGTGGATGCGGGCGATCACGTCGAAGCGGCCCGCGAGGTCGGCGGCCACGAAGGGCTCGTTGACGACCTGCTGGTGCAGCTTGTTCGGGAAGTAGGAGTCGAGCGTGCGGCCGTTGACGGTCCACTCGCCGGTGCCCGGGACGATCCGGACGCGGGCGACGGCCTCCTTGCGACGGCCGGTGGCCGCGGCGGGGGCGATGGTGGCCGGGCGCGGGGGCGCGTCGGCGGACGGGTCGCTCTCCGAGCTGTAGGCGACGCCCTGCTCGTTGACCTCGAAGGTCTCCTCGACCTCGGTCTCGGGAGTGCTCACTGTGTTCCTCACTGGTCCTTGCTGGTCGGGGCGGTCGAGGGGGTCACTGCGAGATCTGCTTGATCTCGAACGGCTGCGCCTTCTGCGCAGCGTGCGGGTGCTCGGGTCCGCTGTAGACCTTGAGCTTCTTCAACTGCTGCCGGCCGAGGCGGTTCTTGGGCAGCATGCCCCACACGGCCTTCTCGATCGCCTTCCGCGCGTCCTTCTCGAGGAGCTCCCCGATCGGGGTGGCGGAAAGACCGCCCGGGTAGCCCGAGTGGCGGTAGGCGAGCTTGGTGGTCTTCTTGTTGCCGCTCAGGGCGACCTTCTCCGCGTTGACGATGATGACGAAGTCACCGAGGTCCATGTGCGGGGCGAACTGCGGCTTGTGCTTGCCGCGGAGGAGGGTGGCGGTCTGGACGGCCAGACGGCCGAGGACCACGTCGGTGGCGTCGATGACGTGCCACTCACGCTGGATGTCAGCGGGCTTGGGGCTGTACGTGCGCACGGCTGTAGCAACTCTCTTCGTCCGTGGGGCCCGACGGGAGGCCCCCGACGGGTGGTGGTGCCACGTCTTCTGACGAACACTGCCCGGCTCGCCCGGGGCCTGTGGGGCCCCGCCGTCCGGATCTGCACCGTGGCGGTGTGCACGAAGTTCATACGGGCACCACGGCGCGGCAGGAGACGCAACTCGGAATCGTACGCGGGCATGCTCCGCACGGTCAAAACGGACCCGGTTTCGCCGAGGCCACTCGACGGGCATAGGTTGGGTCTGACTGCGTACCCCACCGGGCCCGACACCGAGGAGCCGACGTGGCTGACAGCCTGACCGTGACCGACAACCGTACCGGCGAGACCTACGAGGTCCCCATCGCCGACGGTGCCATCCGCGCCGACGAGTTCGGCAAGATCCGCGTGGACGACGACTCCCCGGGACTCGCGCTCTACGACCCCGGTTTCGTGAACACCGCCTCCTGCCGCTCCGCTGTGACCTTCATCGACGGCGAGAAGGGGATCCTCGAGTACCGCGGGTACCCCATCGAGCAGCTGGCCGAGCACTCGAACTTCCTCGAGGTCGCCTACCTGCTCATCCACGGCGACCTGCCCACCAAGGAGCAGTACGAGCGGTGGGAGCACGAGATCACCTTCCACACGTTCGTGCACGAGAACGTCAAGGGCTTCATGGAGGGCTTCCGGTACGACGCCCACCCCATGGGCATCCTGATGGCCTCGGTCGGTGCGCTGTCGACGTTCTACCCCGAGTCGCGCAACATCGCCGACGGCGACAACCGCCACATGCAGATCGTGCGGATGATCGCGAAGATGCCGACGCTGGGCGCCTGGGCCTACCGCAACGCGCAGGGCAAGCCGTACGTCTACCCCGACAACGACCTGTCCTACACGGCCAACTTCCTGGCGATGCTGTTCAAGATGAGCGAGCGGAAGTTCGAGGCCGACGAGCGCCTGGTCAAGGCGCTCGACGTGCTCTTCATCCTGCACGCCGACCACGAGCAGAACTGCTCGACGAACGCGGTCCGCTCGGTCGGCTCCTCGCAGGTCGACCCGTACTCCGCGGTCGCCGCCGGCGTGGCCGCGCTCTACGGCCCGCTGCACGGTGGCGCGAACGAGTCCGTGCTGCGGATGCTGCGCCGGATCGGCTCGAAGGAGAACATCCCCGCCTTCATCGAAGGTGTGAAGAACGGTGACGAGAAGCTCATGGGCTTCGGGCACCGGGTCTACAAGAACTACGACCCGCGCGCCCAGATCATCAAGAAGGCCTGCGACGACGTCTTCGAGGTCACCGGGGTGAACCCGCTGCTCGAGATCGCCCAGGAGCTGGAGAAGATCGCGCTCGAGGACGACTACTTCGTCTCCCGCAAGCTCTACCCCAACGTCGACTTCTACTCGGGTCTCATCTACGAGGCGCTCCAGTTCCCCCCGGAGATGTTCACGGTCCTCTTCGCCATCGGCCGCACCCCGGGCTGGCTCTCGCAGTGGCTGGAGTTGGTCCAGGACAAGGAGCAGAAGATCGCCCGCCCGAAGCAGATCTACACCGGCGCGCGCGGCCTGGACTACGTCCCCACCAGTGAGCGCTGGGCCTGATCGACCACACCTGATCGACCACACCGGGTCGTGGGTCCCGGGGAGCGCCACGGCGCTGCCCGGACCCACGACCCGTGTTAGTTCTTGCGGTTGAAGATCCGCATCGCGATCGGCGCGAAGACCGCGATGAGCAGCACCGAGAGCCCCAGCACCCCGAGCACGTCGCCGACGTCCGGGTTCCCGTTCATCAGCCCGCGGGCCGCCTCGACGAGCAAGGTGACCGGGTTGACCTCGACGAAGGCCCGCAGCCAGCCCGGCATCGTCTCCGGCGGCGCGAACACGCTGCTGACGAACGTCAGCGGGAAGAGCACCATCATCGAGGTGCCCATGACCGCGTTCGGGGTCCGCACCTTCAGCCCGACGATCAGCCACAGCCAGGTCAGCGAGAAGCAGAACACCACCAGCAGGACGACCGCCGCCAACACCCCGAGCACGCCCCCGGGTGCGCGGTAGCCGATCAGCAGCCCCACCGTGAGGACGACGGTGGAGGCCATGGCGTACCGCGCCGAGTCACCGAGCAGTGCCCCGACCAGCATCGAGGGCCGCCACACCGGGAGTGCACGGATGCGGTCGAAGACCCCCTTCTCGATGTCGGTGTTGACCGTCAGCGCGGTGTACATCGTGATGAAGACGACCGTCTGCACCAGGATCCCCGGCAGGGCGTACTGCAGGTACTCCCCCGGCGACCCGGCGATCGCGCCGCCGAAGACGTAGGTGAACATCAGCGTGAACATGACCGGGAACATCGTCACGTCGAAGAGCTGCTCGGGGACGTGCTTGATCTTCAGCATCGCCCGCCACCCGAAGGCGACGGACGACGCGACGGGCGAGGCAGGAGCGGGCCGCTCCGCGCCCCCCAGCACGGCGGTGACCCGCGCATCGAGCTGCGTCATGCCCGGACCTCCTCGGTCTCGTCGGGGGCGGCGTCGGTGACCGGGTGGCCGGTGAGCGCCAGGAACACCTCGTCCAGGCTCGGCTGGCCCAGGGAGTACTCGCTGACGCGGAGGCCGGCCTCACCGACCCGAGCCAGCGCACCAGCGACCTGGGCGGGGTCGTCGACGCGCAGCGAGAGCGAGGCAGGGTCTGCGTCGAGGACGGGGACCGCCCCGAGGGACTCGGCGAGCAGGTGCGCGACGGCCTCGCGGTCACTCGGGTCGGCCACCCGCACCTTGACCGCGCCGGACCCGACCGAGGCCTTCAGCTCGCCGCTGGTGCCCTCGGCGATCACCCGTCCGTGGTCGACGACGGCGATCCGGTCCGCGAGCTGGTCGGCCTCGTCGAGGTACTGCGTCGTCAGCAGGATCGTGGTGCCGGCCCCGACCAGGGCCCGCACGATCTCCCAGACCTGGTTCCGGCTGCGCGGGTCCAGCCCGGTGGTCGGCTCGTCGAGGAACATCAGGTCAGGCCTGACCACCAGGCTGCCGGCGATGTCGATGCGCCGCCGCATGCCGCCGGAGTAGGTCTTGACCTGCCGGTCGGCCGCCTCCGCCAGGTCGAACGCCTCCAGCAGCTCCCTCGCGCGCACCCTGGCGGCCCGCCGCCCGTAGCCGTAGAGCCGCGCGAGCAGCACCAGGTTCTCCAGGCCGGACAGGTCCTCGTCGAGCGAGGCGAACTGCCCGGTCAGCGCGACCCGCGCCCGGACCTCGGCCGCCTCCCGCACGACGTCGTGGCCCAGCACCCGCGCTGACCCACCATCGGGGACCAGCAGCGTCGCGAGCATCCGGATCACCGTGGTCTTCCCCGCCCCGTTGGGCCCGAGGACGCCGTAGACGCCCCCTGCCCGGATCGCGAGGTCGACGCCGTCGACCGCGCGGTTGTCCCCGAAGCTCTTGACCAGGCCGTGGGCCTCGATCGCCAGCTCCGCTGTCTCCTTCGTCATCGTCCCCTCCGTCGTCCGTACGTCGGCTCGCGCCGCCCGCGCCCGCTCAGCGGGCACGGACCACCCGTCCCTCGTCCCACACCGGTTCGGGGGTCTCCCGGACCTCCCCGTCAGCGCCGTAGACCAGGTACCGGTCGAACCCGCGGGCGAACCACCGGTCGTGGGTGACCGCGAGCACCGTGCCGTCAAAGGCGGCAAGGCCGTCCTCGAGCGCCTCGGCCGACTCGACGTCGAGGTTGTCGGTCGGTTCGTCGAGCAGCAGGAGCGTGGCCCCCGAGAGCTCGAGCAGCAGGATCTGGAACCGGGCCTGCTGCCCGCCCGACAACGACTCGAACCGCTGCTCGGCAGCCGGGCTCAGCTCGTAGCGGTCCAGCACCCGTGCGGCCTGCTCCCGCCCCATGCCCTGGCGACCGTCGGGGTGCCCGTCGCCACGGTGCAGGACCTCCAGGAGCGTCCGCCCCAGGAGCTCGGGGTGGTCGTGGGTCTGCACGAACCAGCCCGGCCGTACCCGGGCGCCGAGCCGGGCCCGCCCGGTGTGCGGGACCGGCACGACCGGGTGGTCGGCGACTGGCCGTTGACCCGGCTCGGGGTCCGTGCCCCCGACAGCCAGCAGCCGCAGGAAGTGGGACTTGCCCGACCCGTTGGACCCGAGGACCGCGACGCGCTCGCCGTACCAGACCTCGAGGTCGAACGGGCGCATCAGACCGGTGAGCTCCAACTGCTCGCAGACCACCGCCCGCTTCCCGGTGCGCCCGCCGCGCAGCCGCATCGAGACCTGCTGCTCGCGCGGTTGGGAGGCCGGTGGCCCGGCCTCCTCGAACTTGCGCAGCCGGGTCTGTGCCGCCCGGTACTGCGAGGACATGCCGTCGTTGTACTCCGACTTCACCCGCAGCCGGAGGACGAGCGCCTTGAGCTTCGTGTGCTCTTCGTCCCAGCGTCGCTGGAGCTCCTCGAAGCGCGCGAACCGGTCCCGGCGGGCCTCGTGGTAGCTGGCGAAACCGCCCGCGTGGGTCCAGGTGCTGTTGCCGGCGTGACCGAGCTCGACGGTGACCACCCGGGTCGCGGTGTTCGCGAGGAGCTCCCGGTCGTGGCTGATGAACAGGATCGTCTTGGGCGACTCGGCGATCCGGCGCTCCAGCCACTGCTTGCCGGGGACGTCGAGGAAGTTGTCCGGCTCGTCGAGCAGCAGGACCTGGTCGGGGCCGCGGAGCAGCTGCTCGAGGACCAACCGCTTCTGCTCGCCCCCCGAGAGGGTGCGCAGGTCCCGGTACCTCGCCCGGGCGTAGGGCACCCCCAGCGCCTCGGTGCAGCAGGTGTCCCAGAGGACCTCGAGGTCGTAGCCGCCGGCGTCACCCCACTCGGCCAGGGCCTCGGCGTACCGCATCTGGGTCGCTTCGTCGTCGGAGTCCATGAGGGCCAGCTCGCAAGCGTCGACCGCCGCAGCAGCCTCGCGGGCGCGGGGCGGTGCCACCGAGAGCAGGAGGTCGTGGACATCAGGAGCGGCCGTTCCCGCCGTGACGCCGACCATCTGTCGCATCACGCCCAACCCACCGGAGCGCACCACGGTCCCGGCGTGCGGCTCCAGCTCACCGGTCACGATGCGCAGCAGGGTCGTCTTGCCGGCTCCGTTGGCGCCGACCAGCGCGACCTTCGCCCCCTCCCCGACACGGAAGGAGACGTCGTCGAGGAGCACCCGTCCGTCCGGGAGCTCGTAGCGCACCCCGGTGACCTCCACGTGACCCATATCGGGATTGTCGCCGAGCCAGCGCGGGGACGCGAACGAGATTCTGCTCAGGCTCCGTGCCGGCGGCCGTCCTCGACGACGAGGGTCGCCAGCGCCAGGACCTCGCGGGCCAGCCCCTCGCCCTCGAGAGCGCCGGGAAGCGTGCCGCTGCCGCGCCACCCGAGGGCCTCGGCAACCACCGGCCGCCACCGCTCACCGAACCAGGAGACGACGTGGGCGCCCGCGCCGTCCTTCGACGTCAGCACGTCGCGGACCAGCAGGTGGTGCAGCCTGGCGGGCCCCAGGACGAACCAGGCGACGAGCTCCCCGCGGGCGAGCTCCTGGGGGAAGCGCGCGAGCTGCTCAAGCTCGGCTGCCCAGTACGACGTCAGGTTCTCGTGGGTGTAGCGGCGCAGCGCGGCATGGTCGGACCACAGGGCCACGTCGGCGAGCGCAGGCCCGCGGACCCGCAGACCGTGGCCGGCCAGCTCGTGCCAGGTGACCGGGTGTACGTCGAGACGCTCCGCCGGGTGGAAGAGCCCGCCCTGGGTGCACGGCACCTCCCCCACCGCGACCGGCCCGTCCCGCAGGCCGGCCCAGGTGAGGTGGAACCCGTCGAAGGACGGCGCAGGCAGGTCCGCGACGAGCCGACGGTGCACGTCCTCGAGCACCGAGGCCGCCTCGGCCGGAGGGCGCGAGAGCACGGCGACGTGGTCGATGTCGCTGCGGCCGGCGTACCACTCCCCAAAGCCGAGGGACCCGTGCAGGTAGAGGCCCTCGACGAGGCCCGGCTCGGCCTCGTCGGCCAGCGCGAGGAACGCCGCGCAGACCTCGGCGACCTCCCGCGGCAGGGACGGGTCGCTCACGCGGCGCGCACCTCGAGGACGCGGAACCCCTTCGCGCTCGCGAGCCGCGTCGTGGGCCATCCCTGCTCGCCGAGCCAACGCTGGAGCGAGTCAGCGCCGAGGTTCTTGCCGACGACGAGCACCGCCCGTCCGCCGGGCGCCAACCGCGGCAGCCACCTGAGCAGCAGGACGTGCAGCGCGTCCTTCCCGATCCGGATGGGTGGGTTGGACCAGATCTCGTCGAAGACCGCCTCGGCCGGAACCTCCTCCGGCAGGGTCGCCACGAACCGGTCCGCCAGCCCGAGGGCGGCGGCGTTCTCGTTGGCCAGCAGGACCGCCCGGGCGTTGACGTCGATCGCGTGAACGGTGGCGCCAGGCACTGCGGCCGCAAGAGCAGCACCAATGACGCCGTAGCCGCAGCCGAGGTCGAGGAAGCGACCTGCCGCCGGGGGCTGGGTCTCGCGGAACAGCACGGCGGTGCCCACGTCGAGGCGCCCCTGGGCGAACACCCCCGACCCGGAGACCAGGCGCAGGTCGTGTCCCCAAACCGTGCACTCCACGGGGGCGCGGCGGAACGCCACGTCGGGGTCGGCACTGAAGTAGTGGTCCTGGTCGCTCACGCCTGCTCGGCCTCCAGGGTCCGCACCCGCCGGGCGGCGACGGCCTGGGCCGCGAGCTGGTCGTCAGCCGGGTACCCGACCTCCTCCAGGGTCAGGCCGTGGGCGCGCGCGACCTTCACCCGGGGGTCGCGCTCGTGCCTCGCCAGGACGGTGGCCGGCCACTCCCGGGACCGCGTCCCCTCGCCCACCGCGAGCAGGCACCCGACCAGGGACCGCACCATGTGGTGGCAGAACGCGTCGGCGCGGACGTCGGCGACGACCAGCCCCTCCTCCGTACGCCGCCAGGTCAGCGCGGTCAGTCGGCGGATGGTGGTGCCGCCCTCCCGTCGCTTGCAGAAGGCCGCGAAGTCGTGCTCACCCACCAGCCCGACGGCCGCGTCGTTCATCGCGGCCTCGTCGAGGGGGCGCGGCCACGCGAGCACGTGCGACCGGGTCAACGGGTCCACCGCCGCAGCGGTGTCGGCCACCCGGTACGCGTAGCGGCGCCAGGTCGCGGAGAACCGTGCGTCGAACTCCTCGGTCACCTCGCGTGCCCCCCGGATGCGCACGTCGGGCGGCAGGATCCCGTTGAGCCTGCGGAGGAGCGCCTCGACGGGGGACGCCGTCGACCGCCCGGCCGCGTTGGCCAGCGCCTCCGGTGCGACGTCGAAGTGCACCACCTGGCCTCGTGCGTGCACCCCGGTGTCGGTGCGCCCGGCGCAGGTCACCGCCACCTCGGCGATCCGGAGCGCCTGGGTCAGTGCCTCCTCCAGCGACCCCTGCACGGTCCGCAGCCCGGGCTGGGTCGCCCACCCGTGGAAGCCGCTGCCGTCGTAGGCGAGGTCGAGTCGTAGACGCACGCGGCCAGTGTCTCGCGGGTGCGACCCCTCGGGGCCAGCGACCCACCATGCACAACCAGATGGTTGACGACACACCGCGTCGGGCCTACCGTTGGTTGACAACCGATCAGTTGAAGAAGGCCACATGACCGACCACCTCACCCGCGTCTTCGCCGCCCTCGCCGACCCCACCCGCCGTGACCTCGTCGCCCGGCTGGCCGACGGCGACGCCTCCGTCGGCGACCTCGCGGCGCCGTACGACGTGAGCGTGCAGGCGATCTCCAAGCACCTGAAGGTGCTCGAGGACGCCGGTCTGGTCACCCGCGGGCGCGACGCCCAGCGTCGCCCCGCCCACCTCGAGGCCGAAGTTCTCGACCTCGCCACCGGATGGCTCGAGCGCTACCGGCGACAGGCCGAGGAGCGCTTCCGACGTCTCGACGACGTGCTCGGCACCCTGCAGGACGACCAGGAGCAGACGGCATGACCACCCACCACGCACCCCATCCCATCGCCACGATCACGGCGGACCCCGACGTGCCGGCCATCACCATCACCCGGGACTTCCGCGCCACCCCGGAGCAGCTGCTCCGCGCCCACACCGACCCCGACCTGTTCCGCCGGTGGATCGGACCGAGCTCGATGACCACCGAGATCGAGCACTGGGACGCCCGCGACGGCGGCAGCTGGCGCTATACGAGCGCGCTGACCGGGGCGGACGACGCCGGGCGCCACGCCTTCCGCGGCTGCTTCCACACCGTCGCCCCGGGCCGCATCGTGCAGACCTTCACCTGGGAGGGCAGGCCCGACGACGTGGCGCTCGAGACCCTCCTGTTCGAGGACCTCGGTGACGGCCACTGCAGGCTGAACGCCCGCTCCCTGTGCGACTCGTTCGTCGGCCGCGACCAGTGGCTGGCCAGCGGCATGGAGGTCGGCATCAACGAGGGGTACGCCGCGCTCCAGGACCTGCTCGACCACGACGACCACGGAGGCCGGTCATGACCGGCCTCCCCGAGGACCCGGCGGCGCGCCACCGCGCCGTCGCGGCACGCTTCACCGCCTGCGTGCGTGGCGTCCGCGACTGGGACGCCCCGACCCCGGTGCCGGAGTGGCGCGCGCGGGACGTCGTCAGCCACTCCTCGACGACACCCGCACCGCGACCGCACCGTTCGCCCATCCCCACCTCCCCCCGCTCCCGTTGGGCGAGGCCCTGTCGCGCGTCTACACCGCGGACGTCTTGCTGCACACCTGGAACCTCGCCCGCGCCACCGGCCAGGACGACCGCCTCGACGAGGACACCTGCGCCGCCATGCTCGAGGGGATGGCACCGATGGCGGACCAGCTCCAGGCCTCCGGGCAGTACGGCGCCCCGATGCCCGTCCCCACCGATGCCCCCGTCCAGGACCGGCTCCTCGGCCTCATCGGTCGGGACCCGGCGTGGCTCCCGCAGACAGACTGAGCCTGTCTCCGGACGCAGCGAGGCCCGCCACCGATCACGGTGGCGGGCCTCGCGGCGTACGGCGTGCTCAGGCCTTGTCGGTCGACTCGTCCTCGGCCGTGGCCTCGGAGACGGCCTCGGCCGACTCCGTGTCAGACTCGACCGCGAGCACCTCGGACTCCTCGGTGCCGGCCGCGGGGGCCTCGACCTCGGCGGGGGCCGCGTCGACCGCGGGCTCCTCGACCTCGGCCGCCGGCTCAGCAGGCGCCTCGGTGGCCGCCGGGGCAGCCGCCTTCTTCTTGTTCGACTCCTTGGGGGCGTACGGCTCGGTCACGAGCTCGATGACCGCCATCGGGGCGTTGTCGCCCTTGCGCGGACCGATCTTCGTGATCCGGGTGTAGCCGCCCGGACGCTCAGCGAACGTCGGCGCGATCTCGGTGAAGAGGACGTGCACGACGCCCTTGTCCCGGATCGTGCGGAGCACCTGGCGACGGGCGTGCAGGTCGCCCTTCTTCGCCTTGGTGATCAGCCGCTCGGCGACCGGACGCAGGACGCGCGCCTTGGCCTCGGTCGTCGTGATCGCGCCGTGCTCGAACAGCTGGGTCGCCAGGTTCGACAGCATCAGCTTGTGGTGCGCCGGGCCACCGCCGAAACGGGTGCCCTTCATGGGAGTAGGCATCGTGGTTCTCTCTCTGTTCTCCCCGGCCGTACCAGGTACCGGAGTAGACGGGGACGGTCAGCGACCGCCCGGGATCAGTACTGCTCGTCCTCGACGAAGCTGGCGTCGTCGTCGTCGCCGTACGCCGCGAGAGCAGCGGTCGGGTCGAAGCCCGGCGCGCTGTCCTTGAGCGACAGGCCCATCTCGACGAGCTTGGCCTTGACCTCGTCGATCGACTTCGCACCGAAGTTGCGGATGTCGAGGAGGTCCTGCTCCGAGCGCGAGATGAGCTCACCCACGGTGTGGATGCCCTCGCGCTTGAGGCAGTTGTAGGACCGGACGGTCAGCTGCAGGTCCTCGACCGGGAGGGCGAGGTCGGCTGCGAGCGCCTCGTCGACCGGCGAGGGCCCGATGTCGATGCCCTCGGCCTCGACGTTCAGCTCCCGTGCAAGCCCGAAGAGCTCGACGAGGGTCTTGCCGGCGGACGCGAGCGCGTCGCGCGGCACGACCGACTGCTTGGTCTCGACATCGATGACCAGGCGGTCGAAGTCGGTGCGCTGCTCGACACGGGTCGCCTCGACCTTGTAGGTCACCTTGAGCACCGGCGAGTAGATCGAGTCGACCGGGATGCGGCCGATCTCGTTGTCGGCGCCCTTGTTCTGGACGGCGCTGACGTAGCCGCGGCCGCGCTCGACGACCAGCTCCATCTCGAGCTTGCCCTTGTCGTTCAGGGTGGCGATCTTCATGTCGGGGTTGTGCACCTCGACACCGGCCGGCGGCGCGATGTCGGCGGCGGTGACCTCCCCGGCCCCGGACTTGCGCAGGTACATCGAGACGGGCTCGTCGTGCTCGGAGGAGACGACGAGGCCCTTGAGGTTCAGGATCACCTCGGTCACGTCCTCCTTGACGCCCTCGATGGTCGAGAACTCGTGGAGCACGTTGTCGACCTTGATGCTGGTGACCGACGCGCCAGGGATCGACGAGAGGAGCGTGCGACGGAGCGAGTTGCCGAGCGTGTAGCCGAAGCCAGGCTCCAGCGGCTCGATCACGAACCGCGAGCGGAACTCGTCGACGACATCTTCCGACAGGGTCGGGCGCTGAGCGATGAGCACTGTGTGTGTCCTTTCGGGACCCGACCGCTATTTGACGGGTCCGAACTGCCGTGCGGATGAGGAAGGGCGGCCCCTCGTCCGGCGCCCTGACGGGCACTGGACGAGGGATCAGGGGTCACTTCTTGGAGTAGAACTCGACGATCAGCTGCTCCTGGACCGGCAGATCGATCTGAGCCCGGACGGGGAGCTGGTGGACCAGGACGCGCATCCGGTTCGGCAGCGCCTCGAGCCACGCCGGCACGATCCGCTCGCCGTGGGTTTCGCGGGCGACGATGAACGGCGTCATCTCCAGCGACTTCTCGCGCACGTCGATCACGTCGTACTGGCTGACCTGGTACGACGGGATGTCGACCTTCTTGCCGTTGACCTTGAAGTGGCCGTGCGTGACGAGCTGACGGGCGTGGCGGCGCGTGCGGGCGAACCCGGCGCGGTAGACCACGTTGTCGAGGCGGCACTCGAGCATCTGCAGCATGTTGTCACCGGTCTTGCCGGGGCGACGGCTCGCCTCGACGTAGTAGCGGTGGAACTGCTTCTCGAGCACGCCGTAGGTCAGGCGGGCCTTCTGCTTCTCCTGGAGCTGCGAGCGGTACTCGCTCTCCTTGATTCGGGCACGGCCGTGCTGGCCGGGCGGGTAGGGGCGACGCTCGAATGCTGCGTCGCCACCCACGAGGTCGACACCGAGGCGGCGCGACTTCTTCGTCATGGGACCGGTGTAACGGGCCATCTCTCAGAATCTCCTATCGCTTCAGGTGTCGGATCAGACGCGGCGGCGCTTGGGCGGCCGGCATCCGTTGTGGGGCGTGGGCGTGACGTCCTGGATCGTGCCGACCTCGAGGCCGACCGCACCCAGCGACCGGATCGCCGTCTCGCGACCCGAACCCGGGCCCTTGACGAAGACGTCGATCTTCTTCATGCCGTGCTCCATCGCCCGACGCCCGGCAGCCTCAGCGGCCATCTGGGCCGCGTACGGCGTGGACTTGCGCGAGCCCTTGAAGCCGACGGTGCCGGCCGAGGCCCATGCGATCACCGCACCAGTGGGGTCGGTGATGGTGACGATGGTGTTGTTGAAGGTGCTCTTGATGTGGGCTTCGCCCTGAGCGATGTTCTTCTTCTCCTTGCGGCGCACCTTCTTGGCGCCTGCAGCCTGACGGCTCTTGGGAGGCATACGGGTATCTCCTGAGGATTCTGGAAGCTAGGGGATCGAGGGAATCGGTCGGTGACCGCTCGGCAGTGCTCGGTGTCGAGCCTGGCGAGTCAGGTCACTTGGACTTCTTCTTGCCGGCGACGGTGCGCTTGGGGCCCTTGCGGGTGCGCGCGTTGGTCTTGGTGCGCTGGCCGCGGACCGGGAGGCCCTGGCGGTGGCGCCGACCCTGGTAGCTGCCGATCTCGATCTTGCGGCGGATGTCGGCCTGGACCTCGCGGCGGAGGTCGCCCTCGATCTTGAAGTGGGCCTCGATCGCGTCGCGGAGCTTGACCAGCTCCTCGTCACCCAGCGTGTGGACGCGCGCGTTCGGGTCTACCCCGGTGGCGACCAGCAGCTGCTGGGAGCGGGTACGGCCGATGCCGTAGATGTAGGTGAGTGCGATCTCGATGCGCTTGTCACGCGGGAGGTCGACTCCAACAAGACGTGCCATGAGTGGCGGTGTCCCTTCGGTTCACGGTGGTGTGGTCGTGTCGCGTCCTGGCGTCTCTCCCGGGGCTTGCGCTCCCGGGACCAGGCTCCGGCCATCCGCTCCGGAGGTGTCTTGGGTCTCGGCTCTTCGGTGGTCGAGCCACTCGAGACCCCAGCGATCACGTTGTGGGGTGTTCAGTTGTGCGGGCGAACGGTGCGAGCACCGCCCTGCGTCTCAGCCCTGGCGCTGCTTGTGGCGAGGGTTGTCGCAGATCACCATGACGCGGCCGTGGCGACGGATCACCTTGCACTTGTCACAGATCGGCTTGACGCTCGGGTTGACCTTCATGGGATGAGGCCTTTCGGGTTCGGCTGCTGCAGCCGCGGGAGGAGGCCCCCGCGGCGTCGGTCACTTGTACCGGTAGACGATGCGACCCCGCGTGAGGTCGTACGGCGAGAGCTCGACCACGACCCGGTCCTCGGGGAGGATCCGGATGTAGTGCTGTCGCATCTTGCCGCTGATGTGGGCGAGGACCTTGTGGCCGTTGCTGAGCTCCACCCGGAACATCGCGTTCGGGAGGGCCTCGAGCACGGTGCCCTCGATCTCGATCACGCCTTCTTTCTTCGGCATGTCCTCCGCAATCCGTTGAATCGTCGCTGGTCTCGTCTACCGTGGCCCGGGAACCGCCCCGGTGCCCCTCACGGGGACCAGGTGGACCTCACGGACCCGTCGGCGTGGACCTCATCCCGAGCGCGCACGACGCCACTTCCGTGAGGAGAGTGGATCGAGCGAGACCTGGGCAGCCGCGAGGCACCACAGAACGAGCCCATGTTGGGCCGACAAGCCATCGTACGGGACGAGACGCGCACAGGCGAAATCGGGGCGCGTCAGTCCTCGCCGCCGTACGGCAGCCCGAGTGCTTCGAGCCGCGCCCTTCCCCCGTCCAGCGCCGTGAGCACCCAGTGTCCGCGCGGGGTCAGGGTGAAGCTGTGCTCGAAGTGCGCGGCCCAGGAGGCGTCCAGTGTGACGACGGTCCAGTCGTCCTCGAGCACCCGGTTCGCCTGGTCACCGATCGTCACCATCGGCTCGACCGCCAGGGCGAGGCCCTCGACCAGCTCGGGCCCCCGGCCGGGGCGTCCCACATTGGGAACGTTGGGAGGTTGGTGCATCGCGGAGCCGATGCCGTGCCCGACGTAGTCCTCGACGATGCCGTGCGCCCCCTCCCCCCGGACGAAGGTCTCCACGGCGTGCGAGATGTCGGTCACGCGTCCCCCGAGGCGCGCCGCGGAGATCCCGCGCCACATCGCCTCCTCGGTCACGCGCAGCAGCTCGGTCACCTCCGGACGGACCTCTCCGACCGGCACGGTGATCGCGGCGTCACCGTGCC
This sequence comes from Nocardioides sp., assembly GCA_030698375.1. Classification (GTDB taxonomy): domain Bacteria; phylum Actinomycetota; class Actinomycetes; order Propionibacteriales; family Nocardioidaceae; genus Nocardioides_A. The sequence goes on from JAUYLL010000057.1 coordinate 24,466, forward strand.
AGCCCTCGATGATCGCCCCGCAGTCGATGGAGATCACGTCGCCCTCGGCGAGCATCCGGTCCCCCGGGATCCCGTGCACGACCACGTCGTTCACCGACGTGCAGATGGAAGCCGGGAAACCCTGGTACCCGAGGAACGACGGCGTGGCCCCGGCGGAGCGGATCGCGTCCTCCGCGACCGCGTCCAGCTCGGCCGTGGTGACCCCCGGGCGGACGTGCTCCCGGAGCAGCGTGAGCGTCTGGCCGACCACGAGGCCGGCACGGCGCATCAGCGCGATCTGCTCGGGGGTCTTGATCTCCACCCCGTGGTCACGCCCGGCCTTGAGCAGGGCGCGCAGGGCTCGTCCTGGAGGTCGGCTCATCGCCAGGCCTCGTCGTACCGGCCGCGCGTCAGCGCGCGCCGGTGCCGTCCCTGTCGAGGACGGCGAAGATCCGCTCGCTGACCTCGTCGACCTCGCCCATGCCGTCGACCTCACGCACCAGGCCGCGGTCGCCGTACACCTCCACCAACGGGGCGGTCTGCTCGGCGTACACCTCCTGGCGGTGCCGGATGACGTCCTCGGTGTCGTCGGCGCGGCCCTCGGTCTCGGCTCGCTGGAGCAGGCGCTGCACGACCTCGTCGCCGTCGACGGTGAGCACGACCACGGCGTCCACGGAGTCCCCGGTCGCCTCGAGCATCGTGTCGAGCTCGTGGACCTGGGCGACGGTCCGCGGGTAGCCGTCGAGCAGGAAGCCGCCGCGGGCGTCGGCCTCGGCGATCCGGTCGCGGACCATGGCGTTGGTGACCTCGTCGGGGACGTACTCCCCCGCGTCCATGTACCGCTGCGCCTCGACCCCGAGCGGGGTGCCGTCCGAGACGTTGGCGCGGAAGATGTCACCGGTCGAGATGGCCGGGATCGACAGCCGCTCGGCCACGACCTTGGCCTGCGTGCCCTTACCGGCACCGGGGGGACCCATCAGGATGATTCGCATGTCAGCGCAGGAACCCTTCGTAGTTGCGCTGCTGGAGCTGGCTCTCGATCTGCTTCACCGTGTCGAGGGCGACCCCGACCATGATGAGGATCGACGTCCCGCCGAACGGGAAGTTCTGGTTCGCCCCGATGAGGACGAACGCGATCAGCGGGATCAACGAGATCAGACCGAGGTAGAGCGCACCCGGCAGCGTGATGCGGGACAACACGTAGTTGAGGTAGTCCTCGGTCGGCTTGCCCGCCCGGATCCCGGGGATGAAGCCGCCGTACTTCTTCATGTTGTCGGCGACCTCGACGGGGTTGAAGGTGATCGCGACGTAGAAGTAGGTGAAGAAGATGATCAGGCCGAAGTACACCGCCATGTAGAGGGGGTGTCCGCCGTCCTGGAAGTAGGTGCTGATGAAGTCGACCCACCAGGAGTTGGAGTTCTGGTTGAACTCCGCAGCCATCATCGGGAGGTACATGAGGCTCGAGGCGAAGATGACCGGGATGATGCCGGCCTGGTTCACCTTGAGCGGGATGTAGGTCGAGGACCCGCCGAACATCTTGCGGCCGACCATCCGCCGTGCGTACTGCACAGGGATGCGCCGCTGCGCCTGTTCGATGAAGATCACCGCCGAGATGATCACCAGACCGATGAGGCAGACGACGCCGAAGGTCCACCAGCCCTGGGTCTCGCGGACCTGCCACAGGGAGGACGGGAAGGTCGCGACGACCTGGGTGAAGATGAGGATCGACATGCCGTTGCCGACACCACGCTCGGTGATCTGCTCACCGAACCACATGATCACCGCGGTGCCGGCGGTCATCGTGATCACCATGATCAGGAAGGTGACGATGCTGTCCTCGTCGCGGACCAGCGGCAGCGGGCAACCCTGGAGCAGGTTCCGGCTCCGGGCCAGTGCCACGATCCCGGTCGCCTGGAGCACCGCAAGGGCGAGGGTGAGGTAGCGGGTGTACTGAGTGATCTTCGTCTGACCGGCCTGGCCCTCCTTCTTGAGGGCCTCGAGGCGCGGGATCACCACCACCAGCAGCTGCAGGATGATGCTCGCGGTGATGTACGGCATGATCCCCAGCGCGAAGACCGTCAGCTGAAGCAGCGCACCGCCGGAGAACAGGTTGATGAGCCCGTAGAGGCCATCGTTCTCGATCGTGGCGAAGCACTGCTGGACGTTCGCCACGTGCACACCGGGCGTCGGGAGCTGCGATCCAGCGCGGAAGATCACGAGGATCATCAGCACGAAGAGCAGCTTGCGTCGCAGGTCCGGTGTCCGGAAAGCGTTGGCGAAGGCGCCTAGCACGTGATCGGCCTTTCTCAATGTCCTGGTCGTTCCCGAACGCGCCGGGACCCGGGGAAGCCTAACAGGGGGGCGACCGCCGTCCGGGCGGTGGATGCGAGCGAGGGGCGCGGCCGGCGAAGCCGGTCACGCCCCTCGTTCGTCAGTCGGGTGAGCTGGTCACAGCTCGGTGGTGGACCCCCCGGCCGCAGCGATCTTCTCCTTGGCGGAGGCGGAGAACGCGTGCGCGGTCACCTGGACCTTCACCGAGATGTCGCCCTGGCCGAGCACCTTGACAGGCTCGCCCGCGCGGACGGCGCCCTTCGCGGCCAGATCGACCACGGTCACGTCACCGCCCTCGGGGAAGAGAGCGTTGATGCGGTCCAGGTTGACGACCTGGAACTCCACCTTGAAGGGGTTGCGGAACCCACGCAGCTTCGGGAGCCGCATGTGGATCGGCATCTGGCCACCCTCGAAGCCGGCCGGGACCTGGTAGCGGGCCTTGGTGCCCTTGGTGCCACGACCGGCGGTCTTGCCCTTCGAGGCCTCACCGCGACCCACACGGGTCTTCGCGGTCTTGGCCCCGGGAGCGGGGCGCAGGTGGTGCAGCTTGAGCGTCATATCAGTCGACCTCCTCGACGGCCACCAGGTGGCGGACCGTGTGGACCATGCCGCGGATCTCCGGGCGGTCCTCCTTCACGACGACGTCACCGATGCGCTTGAGCCCGAGGGACCGGAGAGTGTCCCGCTGGTTCTGCTTGCACCCGATCGTCGACCTCTTCTGCTCGACCTTCAGGCGTGCCATCAGGAGGCCACCTCCGCGCGAGCCTTCAGCAACGCCGCAGGCGCCACGCGCTCGACCGGCAGACCGCGACGCTTCGCCACGGCCTCGGGCTCCTCCAGGGAGCGCAGCGCCTCAGCAGTGGCGTGCACGATGTTGATCTGGTTGGAGGAGCCGAGCGACTTGCTGAGCACGTCGTGGATACCGGCGCACTCCAGCACCGCACGCACCGGGCCACCGGCGATCACACCGGTACCGGGAGCGGCGGGACGGAGCATCACGATGCCCGCGGCCTTCTCGCCCTGCACGGGGTGCGGGATGGTGCCCTGGACGCGCGGGACGCGGAAGAAGTTCTTCTTCGCCTCCTCGACGCCCTTGGCGATCGCGGCCGGGACTTCCTTGGCCTTGCCGTAGCCGACGCCGACCATGCCGTCACCGTCACCAACGATCACGAGGGCGGTGAAGCTGAAGCGACGACCACCCTTCACGACCTTGGCGACACGGTTGATCGCGACGACCCGCTCGATGTAGGCGGTCTTGTCCGCAGCCTGGCCGCCGCGACGATCGTCACGGCCACCGCGGCGCTGGGATCCGCTCATGGAACTTCCCTCTTCCTTCGTACGTCTCGTCTGCGATCAGAACGCCAGGCCGCCCTCGCGGGCGCCCTCAGCGAGGGCCGCGATGCGGCCGTGGTACTTGTTGCCGGCGCGGTCGAAGACGACGCCCTCGATGCCTGCCGACTTCGCACGCTCGGCCACGAGCTCGCCGACCTTGCGGGCCTTGGCGGTCTTGTCGCCGTCCCCCGAGCGCAGGTCCGCCTCCATGGTCGAGGCGTACGCGAGGGTCTTGCCCACGACGTCGTCGACCACCTGGACGGTGATGTGCTTGGAGGAGCGCGTGACCACCAGGCGCGGACGCTCGGCAGTACCGGAGATCTTCTTGCGACCCCGGACCTGACGGCGCAGGCGCGAGGCGACCCGGGCGCTCGTGTGCTTGCCCTGCTTGAGTGCGATGGCCATCACTTACCAGCCTTTCCGACCTTGCGGCGAATGTGTTCGCCCGCGTACCGCACACCCTTGCCCTTGTAGGGCTCGGGCTTGCGAAGCTTGCGGATGTTTGCGGCGACCTCGCCGACGAGCTGCTTGTCGATGCCCTGGACACCGAGCTTCGTCGGACCCTCCACGGCGAACGTAATGCCCTCGGGGGCGTCGAACGTGATCGAGTGGGAGTACCCGAGCTGGAACTCCAGCTGGGTCGGCCCCTTCGAGAGCACGCGGTAACCGACGCCCACAATCTCAAGCTTCTTCTCGTAGCCCTCCGTCACGCCGGTCACCATGTTGGCGATCAGCGTGCGGGTGAGGCCGTGGAGCGACTTGCTGTTGCGATGCTCATCGGGACGCTCGACCGCGATCTCGCCGTCCTCGCCACGGTTGACCGTGATCGGGGCGGCGACGGTGTGGCTGAGCGTGCCCTTGGGGCCCTTGACGGTCACCAGGCGCTCGTCGACGGTGACGTCGACGCCGGACGGGACCGCGATGGGGAGCTTGCCAATACGCGACATGGCTGTTCTTCCTCCTGGTCCTTCGTCACCAGACGTAAGCGAGGACTTCCCCACCTACGCCCTTCTTGTTGGCCTGGCGGTCCGTGAGCAGACCCTGGCTGGTCGAGATGATCGCGACGCCGAGCCCGCCGAGGACCTTGGGCAGTCCCGTGGACTTGGCGTACACACGCAGACCCGGCTTGCTGATGCGCCGGACCCCGGCGAGCGAGCGCTCCCGGTTCTGGCCGTACTTGAGCATGACCGTGAGCGTCTTGCCCACGGTCTGGGAGGTGCCCGACTCGGCGGCCTCCTCGACCGTCCAGCCGGTGATGTAGCCCTCCTGCTGGAGGATCTCGGCAACGCCGGCCTTCAACTTGCTGTAAGGCATCGTCACGGAGTCGTGGTACGCCTGGTTGGCGTTGCGCAGACGGGTCAGCATGTCTGCGATCGGGTCAGTCATCGTCATGGCCGCTTAGGCCCTTTCTCGCCGTGGTTTCCGCCGGTCATCTGCCGGACGGACCTTCGCCGTGGTGTGGGGAGTGGAGGAATTACCAGCTGGACTTGGTCACGCCGGGAAGCTCGCCCCGGTGCGCCATCTCCCGCAGGCAGATCCGGCAGAGGCCGAACTTGCGGTAGACGGCCTTGGGACGGCCGCAACGCTGGCAGCGGGTGTAGCCGCGCACTGCGAACTTCGGCTTGCGCGCCGCCTTGACCCTGAGTGAAGTCTTCGCCATCGGTCACTGCTCCTTGAAGGGGAAACCGAGCTGCTTCAGGAGCGCCCGACCCTCGTCGTCGTTGGTCGCCGTGGTGACGACCGTGATGTCCATGCCGCGCGAGCGGTCGATCTTGTCCTGGTCGATCTCGTGGAACATGACCTGCTCGGTGAGACCGAAGGTGTAGTTGCCCCGGCCGTCGAACTGCTTCGCCGACAGACCGCGGAAGTCACGGATACGGGGAAGCGCGAGCGACAGCAGCCGGTCGAGGAACTCCCACATCCGGTCGCCGCGCAGCGTGACGTGCGCGCCGATCGGCATCCCCTCGCGCAGCTTGAACTGCGCGATCGACTTGCGGGCCTTGGTGACCTGGGGCTTCTGGCCGGTGATCGCGGTGAGGTCGCGAATAGCGCCCTCGATCAGCTTCGAGTCGCGAGCCGCCTCGCCGACACCCATGTTGACCACGATCTTGGTCAGGCCGGGCACCTGCATGACGTTCTTGATCTCGAAGTCCGACTGCAGCGCCGGCAGGATCTCCGCGCGGTAGCGCGCCTTGAGCCGCGGCATCTCGTTCGTCGTCGTGCTCATCAGATCTCCTCACCGGACTTGCGCGACACCCGGACGCTGCGCTCGGCGGCGTAGGTGGAGCCGTCGGGGCGACGCTTGGTCACCTCGTCGCGACGGAAGGCGACGCGGGTCGTGCCGTCGCCGTCCTTCAGCATCACGTTGGACACGTGGATCGGCGACTCGGTGGTCACGATGCCACCGGTGTTGCCGTCCCGACCGCCCTGGTTGACGACCTTGGTGTGCTTCTTGATGCGGTTCACGCCCTCGACGAGCACGCGGGACCGCTCGGAGAGCACGGCGATGACCTTGCCCTCAGCACCCTTGTCCTTGCCGGCGATGACCTTGACGGTGTCGCCCTTCTTGATGTTCAGCTTCTTCGCCTTCTTTTGCGCCATGACTCAGAGCACCTCCGGAGCGAGCGAGATGATCTTCATGAACTTCTTCTCGCGCAGCTCGCGACCGACGGGACCGAAGATGCGGGTCCCGCGCGGCTCCCCGTCGTTCTTGAGGATCACGGCTGCGTTCTCGTCGAAGCGGATGTAGGAACCGTCGGGACGACGGCGCTCCTTGACCGTGCGGACGACGACCGCCTTGACGACGTCGCCCTTCTTCACGTTGCCACCCGGGATCGCGTCCTTGACGGTGGCGACGATGACGTCACCAATTCCTGCATAGCGACGGTTGGTTCCGCCGAGAACGCGGATGGCCAGGATTTCCTTGGCGCCCGTGTTGTCGGCGACCTTCAGTCGCGATTCCTGCTGA
>JAUYLL010000093.1 GCA_030698375.1 Nocardioides sp.
GCCCGCGCGCAGCGCCAGCGCCGTCGCCACCTCGTCGGTGCCCGGCCGGTCCGCACCCGCCAGGTCCGCCACGGTCCAGGCGAGCCGGTGGACCCGGGTGGCGCCGCGGCGGGTGAGGTTGCCGGCGTACAGCTCGGTGTCGACCATCCGCTGGGCGCCAGCGGCGACCGGGTGCTGCTCGGTCAGCACCGGGCCGGGGACGTCGGCGTTCGTGCGCCACGGGGTGTCGGCGTACCGCTCGGCCTGACGGGCGCGTGCCGTCTCGACCCGCGCCCGGACCTGCGCGGTCGTCTCGGGTTGGGCGACCGGGTCGTGCATCTCGTGCGGTCGCAGCGCGTCGACGTGGCGCAGGATGTCGATGCGGTCCGCGATGGGGCCGGAGATCTTGCGGCGGTACTCGCGGCGGCGCACCTCGGGACACACGCACCGGTCGCGACCGCCGGACGACGGCACGTACTCCCCGCACGGGCACGGGTTCATCGCGAGGACGAACATCGTGCGCGCCGGGTAGGTAGCGGTCTCCTCGCCCCGCGCGATCGTGACCTCACCGCTCTCCAGCGGCTGGCGCAGCGCCTCAACGATGTCGCTGTGGAACAGCGGGAACTCATCCAGGAAGAGGCAGCCGCCATGAGCGCGGCTCAGCTCTCCGGGACGGACCCGGCCCGTGCCACCGCCGAGCAGGCTGGTCCGGGAGGCCGAGTGGTGCGGGGCGAAGAACGGCGGGCGCTCGATCCGCGGCTGGCTGGGATCGAGGACCCCTGCCAGCGAGTGCAGCGCGGTGAGCTCGAGCGACTCCTCGAGAGTGAGGTCCGGCAGCAGCCCGGGGATCCGCTCGGCCAACGTCGTCTTGCCCGCCCCCTTGGGACCGCTGAGCATCAGGTGGTGGCCGCCGGCGGCAGCGACCTCGAGCGCGAAGCGCGCGTCGTGCATTCCGAGGACGTCGGCCAGGTCGAGGTCGCGCAGCCGCTCGTCTCCGCGCCAGCGCAGCAGCGGGGCCGACTGCGGCTGGAGCACCACCGGGGCGTCGGGCACCTCGTCGCCACGGAGGACCGCGACCACCTGCGCGAGCGAGCGGGCACCCACCACCTCGACGCCCGGCACCATGGCCGCCTCCCGGACCTGGGGCTCCGGCACGAAGACCCGCCCGATCCCCTGCCCGCGGGCGGCGAGCGTCATCGGCAGCACCCCGGGGACGCAGCGCAGCCCTCCGCTGAGGGCCAGCTCCCCGAGGAACACCGCTCCGTCGAGCATGGCGGGCGCGAGCCGGCGTACCGGCTCGTCGTCGGGGGCCAGGGAGTCGCCGGCCGCCGCGAGCACCGCCAGCGCCATCGCGAGGTCGAAGTGCGGGCCGCGCTTGGGCAGGTCCGCCGGCGAGAGCAGGATCGTCGTCCGCCGGGTGGTCGGCCACGGGAAGCGGCTGTTGACGACCGCAGCGCGGACCCGGTCGCGACCTTCGCTGATCGAGGCATCCGGACGGCCGACGATCGCGGTGGCGATCAGTCCCTTGGCGACGTCGACCTGGACGTCGACGAGGTGGCCCGTGGCGCCGCTGAGGGTGATCGTCCGCGCGGTGGCGTAGCCCATCAACCCACGCCCCGGACATGGTCGATGCTTGCGGCACCCGTGCGGCCGCGCAGCACGCCGACCAGGTCGATGCGCACCTCGGGAGGATGGAAGCCGGTCGCCTCGATCCAGCGCGCCGCCAGGCGTCGCAGCCGCTGCGCCTTGGCCTCGGTCACGGCCTCCAAAGGGGAGCCGTAGTCGTTGCTCGAGCGGGTCTTGACCTCGCAGACCACCAGGGCCCGTCCGTCGCGGAGCACGAGGTCGATCTCGCCGGCGTCGCAGCGCCAGTTCCTGTCGAGGAGCACCATGCCCTGCTCCTGGAGGTGCCGCGCGGCCACCTTCTCGCCGTACGCGCCCAGTGCGACGCGCTGCTCAGCCGTCGACCCGCCGGTGCGCGGCGGTGTCCGGGTGTCCTGGTCCATGGTCGTCCTCCTCCGTCGGAGACGACCGTCCTACGCTCCGGACGAGGAGCCGCGCTCCGTGCCAGAGGCTGTGGAGGAACTGCGTCGACCCGCACCTGTGGGTGACGCCTGGCCCGGGCCGCTCGGGGTCAGCGCTCGAGGTGGAGGCCGCCCGGGGGCCGCTGCCAGGTCCGACCGAAGCCGTCGGCGATGTCCAACCTGATGTTGCCGTTGAAGTCGATGCTGTCGACCACGATCGAGCCGTTCCGGAAGGCGCGGACCGTGTTCCCGTTGGCGTAGAACTTGGCGCTCGCCGCGTAGACCGAGCCCTCGACGCTCGTCGTCAGCCCGTTGCCCTGGAGCGAGAGGTCGCTGGTGTTGTTCCGGTCGTACAAGACCGTGAATCCGGGCACGGCGCCGCCGGACAGCTGTAGATCGCCGTTCTTGGCGTCGAGCTCCCCACCGGCCTCCTGGGCCGCGCACACCCTTGGGGCCGCAGCGGTGCCGCACGTCGCGTAGAGAGTGACGCCGGCGCCTCGGAGGTCGGAGTTGTTGCTCAGGACCCACTCGCCGGTGAGCACGTAGAGACCCGGCGCGAGCGTGCAGGTGCTCTTCGGGAACACGTACGCGCCATAGACGCCCGGACCCCCGGTGCACGGATCGGTCTTCGCGCTCAGACCGGCCATAGCGGCGGGAGGCATCGCAAGCGAGGCGAGCGGATCATCCATCCTGCCGGCATGCATCTCGGCTGCCGGCACGAACTCGTGGCCCGAGGCGCTGCCCTCGACCGTGATGTGGTCGGCGACGACCTTGCCCTGGGCGTTCAGGCTCACGCTGCCGTTGAGGTGCACACCGCTGCCCGTCACCGTGACGTCGCCGTTCCCGATGTCGTGAGGACCATCACCGAGGACGCACAGGGCACACTCGAAGACCTTGCCCGGAAGCAGCGCGACCTGCGCCGAGGTGGCGATGGAGACGGTGCTGACCCCGGCCAGACCGCCGAAGTGCGTGTCCACCACCCGGGTCGGCATCCGGACCCGCACCACGGACGGCTGGGTCGCGTCGTCGAAGGAGATGCACGGGCCTGCGGTTGTCGTGTGGGGCAGTCGTTCGGTGTCGGTGCAGCTGGCCCAGTCTGCGGCGCTGACGTCGAGGTTCGCAGAGGCGTACGCCTGGGCTGCCGCCACCGCACCGGGCACGTCAGGCAGCGAGGTGCCGTCATACAGGATGTTCCCGGCGGCGAGGGCCGAGGCATCGGCGGCGCTCTGGGACTGCGCGCGCACGTCTCGCGCGAGGCCCAGGTCGACGACGAGTCCGGTCACCAGGAGCAGCACCACCGCGCACCCCGCGACCAGGAGAGTCACCGCGCCCGTCTCGTCACGGGCGCGGTCCCTCATGCGCACCACGCCCACCCCCCGCCCGACGGGTCGACGCTCGCCGCGGGCGCTCCTGTCGGAGGCGCGTCGTCCACCTCGATGGACATGCGCAGGCGACTGGTGATGTGGCCGTCGTTGGGCATCGGCAACATCCCACCGCCGCCCGAGGCCACGACCGCGCAGACGATCAGCGGGTTCCCCTTCTTCCAACCCTCCGGGGCTGAGAGACGCACGTGTGTCGGCCCCGTCAGCGCCCCGACCTGCTCGTCGACCGTGCACTCGAACGCCGCCCACTGGGCGGTCTCGTCACCACAGGAGAAGGACTTCACCACCGCCATGCGCGCGGCCTCGCGCACCCCCTGACGGACGTTCAGCGAGTCGTTGAAGTACAGCCCGTACTGGAGGATGCCGAACACGATCAGCATCAGCACCGAGCTCACCAGCGCGAACTCGACGGCTGCTGCCCCCGATTGGTCATGTGTGCGTGCGTGAATGCGTGGGCGCATTCGTCCTCCAGTGGTCCCGAGATGTACACCGGGCCCATCGGCTGACTCACGATCGTCTTGATGAGATCTTGAGTTTTGTTGCGCGGAGCTCGTGCCCAGCCCCCGGCCAGGGGCACCCGCCCCGGCACCGACGCGAAACGGCGCGGTGGGTCAGCGCACGAGGGCGGGCACTCCGCAGGCGGGGCGAGGGAGTGCGAAGACGTCAGCGCTCGTGAGGCTGAGCCCGAGGATCTCGCTGAGCGGCATGATCACGTCGTTGACGTTCTTCACCAGACCGACGAGCGACTTGTTGACGACGTCGTTAGTGATCGAAGTGAGGATCGGGCCGAGCTTCACGTCGGTCTTGGCGAGCGTCACGGACCGATCGCCCTTGCGCAGCGTGAACGTCCCGGTGACATCAGCGCTATCAACCAGCGGAGTCGGGAGTGCCACCGCAGCGCCACCGGTCGAGCCGACCACGGTGTAGGGCAGCGCGGGGTTCGAGACGGGCACCGACGCGGAACTCCCCGCCGAGGCTGCCATCGCGCCGAGGTCGACCACGATGTCCAGCTCGATGTAGGGCGAGGAACCAAGGAGCCAGTAGAGCACGTCCAGGATGCCCAGCCTCAGGAGCAGCGCCTCCAAGCCGGAGGTCAACTCCGAGCTGGACAGGGTGCCGGTGAGCTTGAGCGTGCCATCCAGCGCCGCCGACATCGGGGTGCGTGTCACATCAACCTCGATCTCGTCCGGGTTCGTCGCTGACGGGTCCCCGCACTGGATCCGGGTAAGCGTCCCGTCGGCCCGACCGACGTCGACGTTGATCCCGAGCACGATGTCTTCCTTGACATTCAGGCCAGCGACCTTGGCCCCGGGCTGAAACGGGATGGTCGTCGCGAGCTGAAACTGCCCGGTGGACGCCTTCGCGGAACCCGCCGGGCCGCAGCCCGGCTGAGGCACCTCGACCACGCTGAGCATGACCTCGCCCTTGGAGATCGCCGGCTCGTTCCAGATCACGCCGGTCTTGAGTGCGTTCGTGCCGTTGGCAGCGAAGGCCGAGGCCATCACGAGGTCGAGCGCGTCGATCTCTGCGGCGAGACCCGCGGCACCGCCGGTGGAGAGGTTGAGCAGGTCGTCCATGTTCACCCGCAGGTCCGAGCTCACCTTGGCGGCGATGCTCTGGAGGATCGTCACGTCCGCGACCTCGCCGCCCTCCTTCTGCAGGGCTCGTGCCATGGCGAGGTAGAGGTCGCCCACCTTGACACCGGTCATCCCGACCAGTGCCTCGGCCGTGCCCACCCCGAGCTCGGCTGCGAGACCAGCGAGGCTCACCTGGGCCCCGACCAGCCCGTCATACCCGACCGAGGAGACCTTGAGAGCATTGCCGAGCACGGCGTTGAGGAGCTTGGACTCCTCGCTGGACAGACCCGCGGTGACCGAGCCCAGCCGGAAGCACGCGACCGACTGGGCCTGGGCCATGGCGCTGCGCTGGGCCCCGCCCGAGCCCGCCCGGAAGGCGAACTGGACCTCGCCCGCAGCGGACACCCAGACACCGTGAGGGACCTCACCGTCGGGCACCGGCTCGAGTGCTCCGGATACCAGGCGTCGGGGCTCGACCTGGCCCAGTGGGCCGGCATCGACGAACACCAGCTCCGCCGTGACGTCACCGTCGTCGACCGTGCCCAGGCCATCCTGGTTGCGCTGAAGGCTCCTCTTGCGGGCCTGGTCCAGCGACATCGGTCCGCCGGCGCCGCTGCGGATCTGACCGGCGTTGCGGCCGTCGATCAGCCGCGCGGTGTCGAGGGCCACGACGTCGGCGAGGGCCTGCATGTCGCTGCGGACGACCCGCTGCATCCCGAGGTCGACCGCGAACGAGGTCATGCCCACGATGACGACCATCAGGATGGCCGTCATCATCGCGGCGGCGCCGTCCTCGCGTCGTGCGGCTCTCACTGGGTCATCTCCGATACCGCCGTGTAGGTGAGGTGCTCGGGCACGACGATCCCCATGCCGGGGAAGTTGGGCTTCGAGGGGTCTGCGAGGTAGTTGTACCGGACCGTGACCGACATGCAGGTGGCGCAGTCGATCGGTGTGCCGGTCTCACACACGAGGTGGTCGACGTTGCAGTCGGCACCCATCGCGTTGGAGATGGCCTCGAAGGCGATGGCCTGACGATCGGGGGAACCAGCACCGGGCGCCACCGCCGCTGCTCGGACCCCCTCGCTCGCGGCCAGGCTCACCGACTGGCGGAAGCTGAGCATGTACCCGTAGCTGATGATGCCGAAGATCACCGGGAGCAGCACGAAGGTGATGACCAGGGCCGCCTCGACCGCAGCAGCGCCCTTGTCGTCGCGCGCACCACGTCGTCGCATGGTGCCCTCCTCGCCGGTTCCCGTGCTGTCAAGGTCCCAGAACGGCAGCCGGGGCGCGGAGTGAAGGCAAACGGTCGTAAAGATCGAGCGCGCTCAGTGCTTGGGCGGCTCGAAGTCTGAGGCGGCGAGCTCTTCGACGTTGACGTCCTTGAAGGTGAGCACCTTGACGTTCTTGGCGAACCGCGCGGGGCGGTACATGTCCCACACCCACGCGTCGGTCATCGAGACCTCGAAGAAGACGTCGCCAGCCTCGGTGCGGGCCTTCACGTCCACGGCGTTGCAGAGGTAGAAGCGTCGATCCGTCTCCACGACGTACTTGAAGATGCTCACCACGTCGCGGTACTCGCGGTAGAGGGTGAGCTCCATCTCGGCCTCGTACTTCTCGAGGTCCTCGGTGCTCATCGGGCTCCTTCGGGACGGATCGCAGCGGACGGGTCGGGGGCGGGCTCACGCACCGGGTTCGGGGCGTCCGACTCTAGACCGGCGGCCCGGCGCACGTTGACGAAGCACCACCGGTGCACCGCGGTCGGGCCGTGCTCGGCGAGCTCCGCGCGGTGCAGTGGGGTGATGTACCCCTTGTGCACGTCGAACGAGTACGCCGGGAAGTCACCCGCCAGCCCCGTCATGATGCGGTCGCGGGTGACCTTCGCGACCACCGAGGCTGCAGAGATGCAGGCGGCCACGCGGTCGCCCTTCCACATCGCCAGGCCCGGCGCGCCCAGGCCGTCGACAGGGAACCCGTCGGTGAGCACGTAGGTCGGCCGGACGTCGAGCAGCGCGACGGCGCGACGCAGCGCCTCGATGTTCGCGACGTGCATCCCGAGCCGGTCGCACTCCCCCGGCTCCACGATGACGACCGACCAGGCGTCCGCGCGCCGGAGCACCTGCTCGTAGCAGCGCTCCCGCGAGGCCGCGGTGAGCAACTTGGAGTCGGCCAGCCCAGGCACGTGGCCCCGCTGCCCCTCGGGCAGCACCACCGCCGCCGCCACGAGCGGACCGGCGCAGGCGCCACGGCCGGCCTCGTCGACCCCCGCCACGGGAGCCAGGCCGGCGCGTCGGAGCGCGCGCTCGTAGCCGTACAGACCGGCGTCGCGACGCACCGTCGTACCGCGGGGAAGGACGGTCACGGCGCGGCCGGGACGTCCTCGAAGGTCGCGGGCCGGTCCAGCACCTGGGCGTTGCCCAGCGGCCACACGACGCTGAACACCTTGCCGACCACGTCCTCGACGGCGACGGTGCCACCCCCGGGGTCGCCGAGGTGCAGGCGGGAGTCGGCGGAGTTGGGCCGGTTGTCCCCCATCACCCACAACCGCCCGTCGGGGACGTCGATGTCGAAGCGGATCAGCGAAGGACGCACCCCCTCGAAGAGGTACTGCTGCTCGCGCAGCGGCACGCCGTTGACGACGACGCGGCCCCGTCGGTCGCAGCAGCGGACGTTGTCGCCACCGACACCGACCACCCGCTTGACGAGGTGGCCGCCGGTCGGGAAGAGCCCGAAGAGCTCCAGCACCCGGCTCGCAGGGTTGTCCGCCGTACGGATCTCGTGGGCGTCCAGCCAGCCGCCGGGATCAGCGAAGACGACGATGTCGCCGCGCTCGGCCTCCCCGGTCCAGTAGGAGATCTTCTGCACCAGGATCCGGTCGTTCTCCACGAGCGTGTCGCGCATGGAGCCCGACGGGATGTAGAACGCCTGGACGAAGAACGCCTTGATGACCACGGCCAGCACGAGGGCGATGGCCAGCAGCAGCACGCTCTCCTGCCACACCGGCATCGCCTTGCGCTTGGGGCGCGCCCGCTTGCCGCCGTCCACGTCCGGGGCCTCCTCGGGATGGCCCCGCGGGGCGCGTCGCTCGCTGCGGCTCGGAAAGGGCTGGTCCTGAGCCCGGGTTCGCGCGTGCGCGTCGTCCCGGGTCCCGTCGCTCACCCGGCGAGCCTAGCCAGGCGTCCGTGGACCACGTCCGACCCCGTTCAGCGGGTCGCGGGCTCGCGGCGCTCCTTGATCTTGGCCGCCTTGCCGCGCAGGTTGCGCAGGTAGTAGAGCTTCGCGCGGCGCACGTCGCCACGGGTCACGATCTCGATGCTCTCGAAGATCGGGGAGTTCAGCGGGAACGTGCGCTCCACGCCGACGCCGAAGGAGACCTTGCGCACGGTGAAGGTGCGGCCGATGCCGGAGCCCTGGACGCGGATGACGACGCCCTGGAAGACCTGGACGCGGGCGCGGTTGCCCTCGACGACCTTCACGTGCACCTTGACGGTGTCACCGGCCCGGAACTCCGGGAGGTCGGTACGGCGGTTCTGCTCCGCGAGCGCGTCGATGGGGTGGACGTGGTTCGTCATGAAGTCTCCTCACGGGCGCCACAGGTCACCCGCGGAATGTCGAGTCGAGTTCGCGAGGGTCCTGCACAGCAGCATCTGCGGCGCTCCCCCTGTGGCAGGCGGGCCGCCGACCCCCGCTCGCGCGGGCGGTCGAGACGCTCAGGACCAAGGGCAGAGTCTGCCACAGCGCCGACCGCGGCCGGAAATCGGCGATCAGGGCCCGGGACGCCGAGTCATCCGCACGCCGTGGACCCGCGCCGTGTCCGCGGTGGCGCCGCGGGCCGGCCGGAAGCCTGCGCGGCGGAAGAACTTCTGCTCGGCGTTCCCACGACCCCGGGTGCCCACCTCCACGCGCTGGACCCGAGGGGGCGCCGCGAGGGCGAGGTGCTCGAGCAGTGCCGCGCCCAGGCCGCGTCGCTGCAGGTCGGGAGCCACCACCAGGCGCTCGATCAGCCAGGTCCCGCCGTCGCGGCGGGCCCGGCTCGAGGCGACCAGGCGCCCGGCGAGCCGGACGACCAGCGTGGTCGTCTCCTCGATACCCACCCGCACGTCGTCCAGGTCCTCGGCGAGCACCTGGAGACGCTCGGGATCCTGGTCGGTCCCGACGCTCGCCCACCCTGCGCGCTGCAGTGTCATCAGCTCGGCGGCGTCCCCGGCCACCGCGGGACGCACCTCGGCGCCCTCGAGCCCGGACACGACGAGCGCCTGCGAGGGGTGCAGCAGCTCCGGGCGTCGTTCCGCCGTACGCCGGAGCGCCTCGTCGCGGCGCCAGGCAGCGATCTTGGCGTGGTCCCCGCTCAGCAGGACGGCGGGGACGTCGTGGCCGCGCCACGTGGACGGCTTGGTGTAGACGGGGTACTCCAGGAGCCCGTCGGACCCGTGCGACTCCTCCTGGAGCGAAGCCGGATTGCCCATGAATCCGGGCAGCAGTCGCACGACGGCCTCGATCACCGCGAGCGCTGCCACCTCTCCCCCGTTGAGCACGTAGTCACCGAGCGAGACCTCCCGCACCCGGACCCGGGTCGCGGCCTCGTCGAGCACCCGCTGGTCGATGCCCTCGTAGCGTCCACAGGCGAAGACGAGGTGCCGCTCGGCGGCGAGCTCCTCGGCGACGGACTGCCGGAACGGCTCGCCGGAGGGTGTCGGCACCACGAGCACCGCGTCGCCGTCCTCGGGCAACACCGCGTCGAGGGCTGCGCCCCACGGCTCCGGGCACATCACCATGCCGGCGCCGCCGCCGTACGGGGTGTCGTCGACGGTGCGGTGCCGGTCAGTGGTCCACTCCCGCAGGTCGTGGACGGCCACGTCGAGGAGCCCGGAGGCGACCGCCTTGCCGGGAAGCGACAGCGACAGCGGGGCCAGGTAGTCGGGGAAGATGGTGATGACGTCGATCCGCACGGGCTCAGTCCTCCATCACGGGATCGGCGACGGCCGGATCCGCACGGTCAGGGTCGAGGAGGCCGGGCTGGTCGACCACAACGATGTGGCCTGCGTCCAGGTCGACCGTCGGCACCAGGGCGGAGACGAAGGGCACCAGGACCTCGCGGTCGGCGGTGGTGCGGATCGCGAGCAGGTCCTGAGCGGCCCCATGGACGACCTCGACCACACGCCCGACGTCCGCGCCGTCCGGGGTGCGCACCGCGAGACCCTCCAACTGGTGGTCGTAGAACTCCTCAGAGTCCTCCGGGCGCTCGTCCGGGTCGAGCGCGACGGTCAGCAGCGTGCCCCGGAGCAACTCGGCCGCGTTCCGGTCCGAGACCTCGGCGAAGCGGACGAGCAGTCGCGACTGGTGCCAGCGGGTGGCCGTGACCGTCACCCGTGGCGGACAGCCCTCGGGGAGGGTCACGCCGCGCACCGCGGCGACGGCGAGCGTCGCGCCGTCGGCGAAGCGGAGCGCGGGGTCGTCGGTACGCACCTCCACCGACAGCTCGCCACGGACGCCGTGGGCTCGGCCGATGCGGCCGACGACGACCACGGGGGGTGGGGTCTGGGTCATGGGTGTTGCTCCTGCTCCGCGGGGACGTGCGTGACGGTCCGGGTCCGGAGACGCGAACGGGGAGACCCGAAGGCCTCCCCGTTCACGACGGAACCTCTGGACGTTCAGCTGCGCCGATCGACGTCGACGAAGTCGACGCGGGCGCCACCCCGACCGGCGAGCGCACCGATGACGGTGCGGAAGGCCGTCGCGGTGCGGCCACCTCGGCCGATCACCTTGCCGAGGTCGTCGGGATGCACCCGGACCTCGAGCACGGAACCGCGGCGCATTTCCTTGTCCTGCACCGAGACGTCGTCCGGGTTGTCGACGACCCCGCGGACGAGGTGCTCGAGCGCATCGGCCAGCATGCTCAGGCCTCGGCGTTCTCGTCGGTCTTGGCAGCCTCGGGAGCGTCGGCCGGGGTCTCCTCGGCGGGAGCCTCGTCCTTGGCGGCGGCCTCGTCCTTCTTGGCCTTCGTGGTGACAGCCTCGCGCGGGCTGTCGGAGGCCTTGAGCGCCTCGTTGAAGACCTCGGCCTTGTCCCGCTTGGGCTCGGCGTGCCGGAGGGTGCCCTCGGTGCCCGGAAGGCCCTTGAACTTCTGCCAGTCGCCGGTGACCTTCAGGAGTGCCTCGACGGCCTCGGACGGCTGCGCGCCGACCCCGAGCCAGTACTGCGCCCGGTCGGAGACGAGGTCGATGACCGACGGCTCCTCCTTGGGGTGGTACTTGCCGATCTCCTCGATGACCTTGCCGTCCCGCTTCTTGCGGGAATCGACGACGACGACGCGGTAGTACGGCGCACGGACCTTGCCCATGCGCTTAAGCCGGATCTTGACTGCCACGAGTGTGGTGTCTCCTCAATGATGGATGGGGGTGAGGCGCGGCGACCCTGGTGGGGCAGGGACGACGTCGACTCGCGGGCGCTGGAGCGGGTGGGTGAGAGGGTCCACACCGCGCCAGGACTCAGCCGGTCATTGTGCCAGAGGCACCCGGCCGGATGAAATCGGCCGTGGTCAGGAGACCCCGCCCGAGCGGAGCAGCGCGTCCCGCTCGAGCCTGCGGGTGCGCTGCTCCTCCGGGTCGGGCACGGGTACGGCGGCCACCAGACGCCGCGTGTAGGCGTCCTGGGGGTCGAAGACGATCTGTGCGCTGGGGCCCAGCTCGACCAGGCGGCCGTGGTGCATCACCGCGATGCGGGAGGCGAGCATCTCGACGACTGCCAGATCGTGGCTGATGAACAGGCAGCCGAAACCGTGCTCGCGCTGGAGCTCCTGGAAGAGGTCGAGCACGCGAGCCTGCACAGAGACGTCCAGGGCCGAGGTGGGCTCGTCGGCGACGAGGAGCTCGGGCTCGAGGGCGAGCGCGCGGGCGATGCCGACACGTTGGCGCTGCCCACCCGAGGGCTCGTGGGGATAGCGGTTGCGCATCGCCTGCGGGAGCTGCACCTGCTCCAGGAGCTCCTCGACCCGGCGGCTGAGCTCGGCGCCCCGCAGCTTCTCGTGCAAGAAGAGCGGCTCGCCGATCGACTCCCCGACCGGGAAGCGGGGGTTCAGCGAGGAGCCCGGGTCCTGGAAGACGATCCCGACCTTGCGGCGCAGCGGCTTGAGCTCCTTCGGCTTCACCCCGGCCATCTCGACGCCCGCCACCCGCAGCGAGCCCTCCAGGACCGGGAGCAGCCCGACGACGGCGCGGCCGATGGTCGTCTTGCCGGACCCGGACTCCCCCACCAGGCCGACGACCTCACCACGACCGATGTCGAAGGACACCCCGTCGACCGCGCGGAAGGCGGGCTGCGAGCCCCGCTTGGGGTACTCCAGCACCAGGTCGCGGATCTCCAGCACCGGCACGTGCGCCTTGTCGGCCGCCGACTGGTCCACCGGCGTGCGCTCGGCGTCGCCCTCGGCGTCAGGCCGGCGTACGTGGGTGCCGAAGTGGGGCACCGCCGCCAGGAGCTGCTGGGTGTAGGGGTGCTGGGGGTCGCCGAAGATCTGCCGGACGTCCCCCTGCTCGACGATCCGCCCGTCCTTCATCACCACGATCCGGTCGGCCATGTCGGCCACCACGCCCATGTCGTGGGTGATGAGCACGATGCCGGCGTCGATGCGGTCCTTGAGGTCCCGGATCAGCTTGAGGATCTCGGCCTGCACGGTGACGTCGAGCGCGGTCGTCGGCTCGTCGGCGATCAGCAGCGTCGGGTCACAGGCCAGCGACTGGGCGATCATGGCTCGCTGGCGCTGCCCCCCGGACAACTGGTGCGGGAAGGCGTCGAAGCGGCGCTCGGGCTCGGGGATCTCGACCATGCGCAGCAGCTCGAGCGCCCGCTCTCGGGCCTGGCTCGGGGACAGGGGCAGGTGCGAGCGGAGCATCTCCATGATCTGGAAACCGATCGTGTAGACCGGGTTCAGCGCCGTCATCGGCTCCTGGAAGATGACCGAGATCTCCTTGCCGCGGATCTTGCGGGCCGCGGACCCCCGCAGACCCAGGATCTCGCGGCCGTGCAGCTTCGCGCTGCCGCTGGCGCGACCGTTGGGAGGCAGCAGGCCGAGCAGCGACATCGAGGACTGCGTCTTTCCCGAACCGGACTCACCGACGATCGCGAGGACCTCACCTGGGTGCACCTCGTAGGAGAGGTCGATGGCCGCGGGGTGCCAGGCACCGTCGACGTAGAACGACACCGTCAGGTCGGTGACCTCGAGCGCCGGCTCGCCCTGGGGACGCGAGGCCGGAGAGGTCGGGGTGGGCTCGGCGGGGGTGGTCACAGGACACCTTCCTGGGTCGTGGCCTGGGGGGTGGCGGCATGCGGTTCTGGGAGAGTGGCGCCATGGCCTACACCCAGACCTACCGATCGACGGGGGCGCGCGTGCTCGCGGGTGCCGTGGTGGCGGTGGCCGCCGCGGGTGCCGCCTCCGCGGCTGTCGAGGGCGGCGCGGTCGCCGCCGCGCGGTGGGGAGGCCCGCTGGCCTTCGTCGCCGCGCTGGCGTGGCTGGCGTACTGGCGACCGATGGTGCAGGTCGACGAGCACGGCGTGACGATCCAGAACGTGCTTTCCCGCGTCGTGGTGCCGTGGCCGGCGGTCCGCGAGGTGCACTGCAGGTACGGCCTGCGCGTCGAGACCCCCGAGCGAAGCTGGAGCGCCTGGGCGGCGCCCTCGCCGGTCGGGATGCAGCGCGCCCGAGGCACCGAGACCGAGGCCTCGATCCTGGTGCGCCAGCGCCTGGAGCGGGTCCGGGCGCTCGGCGAGCTGGAGCACCGCACCACCCACGAGGAGACCGTGGTCGAGCGGGACGTGACTGCCGCCGTACTGCTGACCGCGCTCGCGGCGCTGGCCGCGGTCGCGGTCCTGCTCACGGCCTGAGCCCACCAGCGCCGCGCGCTCGACGCCGTTCACTGCTGGCTGCTCTCGAGGCGTGCCGCCCGCTCCATCTCGCGCTGGGAGGGGATCTTCTTCTGGCGCGGGTCGAAGGCGTCGCGGATCCCGTCACCGACGAAGTTGATCGCCAGCGCGATGGCGATGATGAAGGCGCCGGGCCACCAGAACAGCCACGGTCGGGTGCTGAACGCCGACTGGTACTGCGAGATCATCAGCCCGAGCGACACGTCCGGAGCCTTCACGCCGAAACCGAGGTAGCTCAGTGCTGCCTCGAGCAGCACGGCGGCGGCCATCAGCAGCGTGGTGTTGACGACGATGACACCCATGGCGTTCGGCACCATGTGCTTGCGGATGATCCGGAAGTTGCTCGCACCCGCCACCCGCGCCGCGTCGACGAACTCGCGCTCGCGCAGGGAGAGGAAGTCACCTCGCACCAGCCGGGCCAGCCCGGTCCAGGTGATGAGGCCGAGCACCAGCGCCAGCAGGAAGACGCCCCCCTGCCCGGCGAGCTTGCCGAGCACCGCCCCGATGACGAGCACCGGGAAGGTGATCACCAGGTCCGTCATCCGCATCAACGCCTGGTCGATCCAACCGCGGAAGAACCCCGCTGCGGCACCGATCGCGACGCCGAGCAGACCGGCCACCAGGCCGATGATCACCATCACCTGCAGGGAGGTCTGCACTCCGAGCATCGTGCGGGCGAAGATGTCGCGCCCGATCTCGTCCTGCCCGAACGGCGCGTCGCCGATCGCGAAGCCACCGCCACCCAGCCAGGTGGGCATGCCGAGGGTCGGGCGCCCCCCGGGGTTGATGACGTTGTTCGGGGTGTTCGGGTCGAATTTCCACCAGCCCGGGAGCGGACCGACACCGATCGAGCTGACCGCCAGGATCGTGATGAGCCCGAGCGCGACCAGTCCGGCGATGGCGCCGCGGTGCCGGACGAACCGGCGCAGGACGATCTGGCCCTGTGAGAGGCCCTCGACGTCCTTGAGCTCGATCGCGTTCTCAACCGTGTCCTGGGGGATCTGCGACGGAGGCGTACCCATGGTCATGCCTGCATCCCTCCTGCGGGGCGGACGGGGGTGGCGGGCCGGGCGCTCATGCGTTCACCCGGATCCGTGGGTCGAGCACCGCATAGACGAGGTCGGCGACGAAGTTCGCCACCACCGCGAGGATCGCCACGATGAGGAGATAGGCCATCACCGGGTCGATGATGTTGCCGTTCAACGAGTCGACGAACAGCTTGCCCATGCCGAACCAGTTGAAGATCGTCTCGGTGATGACTGCTCCGCCGACGAGCGTGATGATGTCGACCGGCACGATCGAGGCCAGCGGGATGAGTGCGTTGCGGAAGGCGTGGCGCATCACCACGGTGCGCTCGGTGAGGCCCTTCGCCCGGGCGGTGCGGATGTAGTCCTGGTTGAGGACTTCCAGCGTGCTCGCTCGCGTGTAGCGCGTGTAGGCGGCGAAGGAGATCAGGATCAGCGTCAGGGTCGGCAGCACCAGGTGCGCAAGCAGGTCGAGGGTCTCCAGCCAGAACGAGCCCTCGAAGTTGGGCGTGGTCCGCCCGAAGGTGGCGATCGGACGCCCGCGGATCAGCCCCGAGTTGGAGTAGCGCTCCCAGTTGACCAGGAGCTGCTCGACGAAGAGGAGCCCCGAGACCGGGATCGCGGTCAGCGCAGCTGTGCGCGCCGAGCGCCAGCGGTCCGGACCACCCCAGGCGAGGCCCACGAGGACGCCCACCACGATCGAGAGCACACCGAGCCCGAGGATGATCAGCAGCGTCTCCTCGAGGTAGTACCAGAGGTACTGGAGCGGGTAGTAGAGCGCGATGCCGAGGCCCGCCACAGTGAGCGCGGCTCCCAGCGCGCGGCGATCGCGCAACCCGGTCGAAAGAGTGGTGAGCGCGAACGCCGAGGCGATCGCACCGACGGCGACGCCCACGATGGTGAGAGCCGGGTCTGTCAGCCACCCCGTGAGGTCGATGTAGAGCAGCGTCACGAGCATCGCCCCACCGGCGATGGCGAAGTTGCGCAGCCGCACGAGCCAGGGGCCGCCCATGGCCGCGGTCACGAAACCTCCGACGAGGAGGATCATCACCGCGTAGAACCACAGCGGCACGCTCGGGTCGTTGTTGAGGAAGGTGTTGAACTCGATCGCGGCGAACTGCTTGAGCAGGACGGCGACCCAGAAGACCGGCAGCGAGTAGAGCAGGAACGACAAGAAGGTGATCGAGTAGTCGAAGCCGGTGTACTGCCGCAGCGCGCTCACGATGCCGACGAGGACGCCCAGGACGATGGCGATGAGCGTGGCGGCGGTGATGAGCTGGAGGGTGGTGCCGACCGCACCGGCCAGCAACGAGGTGACGGGCTGGCTGGTCCGCCAGTTCGTGCCGAGGTCACAGCTGCCGGTGAAGCAGCCAAAGACGCCGCCCAGCCAGTCGAGGTAGCGCACCAGGACCGGGTCGTTGAGGCTCAGGAGCGCCTCGCGGCTGTCGATCAGCTGCTGCTTGTTCGGCGCGGTGCTGAGCCGCAGGTCCTCGAGCGGGTCGATCGCCAGGTCGACGAGCACGTACATGATGAGCGTCGAGACCAGGACCACCAGGCTCGAGGTGAGCAGGCGCCGGACGAAGAACATGATCAT
This sequence comes from Nocardioides sp., assembly GCA_030698375.1. Lineage (GTDB taxonomy): Bacteria > Actinomycetota > Actinomycetes > Propionibacteriales > Nocardioidaceae > Nocardioides_A. The sequence goes on from JAUYLL010000093.1 coordinate 16,498, forward strand.
CGGAGTCGGGTACCTCTGCAGACAGCGGCCACGCGGGGCGGGCGGACGAGGGGGCGTGCAGGGGGCGGGGGGTGCCACCGCCGCGGACGACGGCGACACCCCCCGGTCGAGCTGCTGGGCCTGCGGCGCACGCGCCGCGGGGCCCTACGTCACGGGGACGGTCAGCTCGGGACCTCCCAGTCCCAGAACCCGTAGAAGATCGTCGGGCTCAGCGGGGCCGGCTGCACGTTGGAGATGCGGTCGGAACGCCAGGCCGCGACGGCCGGGAACTGGAAGATCGTCGCGCCGATGGCGTCGTCGACCAGGATCTGCTCGATCTGCATCTGGATGTCCAGCTGCTCGTCGGGGTCCGTCGTGACGATGAGCTGGTCGAACAGCCCGTCGACCTCTTCGTTGGAGTAGCCGTTGAGGTTGTTCAGCCCACCGGTGCCGAAGGTCTCCTTGTCGGCCGACACGGCGGTGGAGGTGGACTGCCAGCCGAAGAAGACGGAGTCGTAGGTGCCGTCACCGAGCTTGGAGCCCCAGTCGACGTTGCGGCGGTCGACGAGGTTGAAGCCGGCCTCCCGCATCACCGGACGGGCGATCTCGAACTCGTTCTCACGTCGGACGTTGCCCTCGGCGAACATCATGCGGACGTCGATCGGGGTGTCCACGCCGGCGTCGGAGAGGATCTGCTGGGCAGCCTCGACGTCGCCGGTGTACTCCTCGCTCATGCCGTTGGACTCGACCATCTCGTCGTAGCCGGGCGCACCGTCGGTGAGCATGAAGGAGTTGCGGACCTCGGAGCCCTCGGCCAGCGGCGTGACGAGCTTGTCGACGATCTCCTGGCGCGGGTACGCCGTCAGGAACGCCTTGCGGACCGCGAGCGCGGTCTCCTCGTCGCCGTCGTAGGACTCGGGGTCGAAGGGACCACCGTTGTCGAGCACGAGGTCGACGTGCTCGTAGGTGCCCTCGACGCCGGACTCGACCTCGACACCGTCGATGCCCTCGACGGCCTGCAGCACGTCGGTGGTCGCCTGGGGGGCGAACAGATCCAGCTCACCGTTCTCCAGTGCCTGAGCCTGCGCCAGCGGGTCCTCGTTCCAGCGGACCGTGACGGTCTGGATGCTGGCGCCGCGGTCGCCGGCGTAGCCCTCGTGCGGCTCCAGGGTGATGTACTGGTTCTCGACAAAGTCCGTCATGACGTAGGCGCCGTTGGACAGGTAGAGCGACTCGTCGTCCGGCAGTGCGCTGAAGTCGAAGCCGGAGTTCCAGAAGTTGGCGACCTGCGCGAGCGCCTCGTTGTCCTTCTCGTTGACCGCGTCGATCAGCTGCTGCTTGGCCTCGGCCGGGTCCTCGGTGTCGAGGGCCTGCTGGACCGTGACGTGGGCGGGGACGGGGATGGACATGTCCACCTCCCAGTCCGCGAACGGCTCGTCGTAGGTCATGGTCATCGAGCGGCCGTCGTCGGAGATCTCCGGCGTCTCGGAGACGAGGGCCAGGCCCGCGCTCGAGGAGTCGAAGAACACGTCGTCGCCGGCCTCGGGGACGTTCGTGTCGGGGTTCCGCTCGACGTCACCGGCCTCGATGGTGTTGAGGTGACCGCCCTGGGCGGCCCAGGTGAGGAGCATGTCGGCCGCGTCGACGGGCGTCCCGTCCGACCACTCGACGTCCTCGTTGATGGTGTAGGTGACCGTCAGCGGGTCGTCGGAGGTCTTCTCGTAGGTGCCGAACGACTCGTCGGGGACGAGCTCGAGGTCCGGGTTGTAGTAGTTGAAGCCCGAGTTCATCATGTACTTGATGATCGCGTTGGCGGTCGCGTTGCCGTTCGAGGTGTTCTCGTTGTACGAGTAGAACGGCTGGTTCCACCCGATGGTGACCGCAGTGTCCTCCGCGGGCCCCTCGGACTCCTCCTCGGCCGGCGGTGAGCACGCTGCCACCACCAGGCCCATGGTCACCGCACTTGCGGCGAAGGCGAACTTCCTGATCTTCACGGATCCTCCAGATCACGTCGATGCCATGGCGCTGGCTCCGCACAGGTTCTCCCCCGACGAAGCGCGCCTTCTGCGCCGGACAGTAGCCACGGAACGGGGCAGATCGCCTCTCACGGCGCCGCGAAGTGCGGCATCGTTACCCAAGTGAGACGTGTCTCATCTGAGCGTTCCAGATGCGCCAGGGCGTCATATCCCGGGTCTCGCGGGTCAGGCGACGACGCGGCCCCGCAGCACGACGTGGCGGGGGTGCCGCAACACCCCGAGATCGGCCCGCGGGTCCTCGTCGTACACCACGAAGTCCGCGGCGGCACCGGGTGAGAGCAGCGCGTCGAACCCGAGCCAGGCCCGGGCTCTCCAGGAGGCGGCGGCCAGCGCGTCCTCGGGGGTCATCCCGTACGACGCCAGCTCGACGACCTCGTCGGCGATCATCCCGTGCGGCAGCACTCCCCCGGCGTCGGTGCCGGCGTAGATGGGCACGCCCGCGTCGTAGGCGGCACGGATGGTCTCCTTGCGCCGCGCGAACAGGTCGCGCATGTGCGCGGCGTAGCCCGGGAACCGCTGCTCTCCCTGCTCGGCGTACTTCGGGAAGTTCTGCAGCTGCTTGACGGTCGGGACCAGCGCCGTGCCCCGTGCGACCATCGCGTCGATCAGCTCGGGCCCCAGACCGGTCCCGTGCTCGATGCAGTCGATCCCGGCGTCGATGAGGTCGGGCAGCGCGGCTTCGCCGAACACGTGCGCGGTCACCCGCGCGCCGTGGGCGTGCGCGACCTGCATCGCGGCGTCCAACGCGTCCCGCGGCCAGCACGGCGTGAGGTCACCGGCCTCGCGCTCGATCCAGTCGCCCACGAGCTTCACCCATCCGTCGCCGCGCTGCGCCTCCTGGGCGACGTACGCCGCGAGCTCGTCGGGCTCGATCTCGTGCGCGTAGTTCCGGGTGTAGCGACGGGGCCGGGCGAGGTGCCGGCCCGCACGCACCAGGCGCGGGAGGTCCTCCCGCTCGTGCACCCAGGAGGTGTCGGCGGGGGAACCGCAGTCGCGCAGCAGCAACGCGCCGGCATCCCTGTCGGTGAGCGCCTGCTCCTCGGTGGTGGCCTCGTCGACCGCACCGTCAGCGTCGAGCCCGAGGTGGCAGTGCGCGTCCACCAGTCCGGGCACGATCCAGCCCTCGGTGGCGACCACCTCGGCGTCGCTGCGTGGCTCCGGTGAGATGCGCCCGTCAACGACGTCGAGGATCCGAGGCTCTGCCTCGGGGAGGACGGTGCCGGAGAAGCGCAGCGCAGTCATACCCGGGACGCTACTCCCCCGTCCGCGCCCCGCGCAGGAGCCTCTAGTCAGCGGTGTCGTCGAAGGGTCGGGACGGGTAGCCCGTGTCGAAGTGCATGTAGTCGGGCACGTCGATGTTCTGCCACACCCAACCCTCGTCGATGAAGGCCTTCCAGACGACCCCGCCCTCGAGCACCTTCCCGGGGCCGGGGGTGCGGTCGGCGAACCGGGCACTGGGCGACCAGCACTCGCAGCGCAGGTCCATCCACGGGTTCCTGCGCGGGTTGATGTCGATCGCACGGCCGTTCGCGTGCGGCGACGCCGTCGGCGGGGCGTTGATCTGGTCGGGGCGCCGGCAGTTGAACGCCGAGGTGTTGTCGGCCTGCAGGCTCCGCAACGTGTCTCCGTCGTAGGCCTCCACCGGCTCCATGCGCCGGATGGGGAACTCCGCGTCGAACAGACGAGTCATGATGCGGGCCACGCTCCGCGCCACGTCGGCGTTCACCACCAGGACTCCACGCGCGACCGTGCCGTCGTACTTGTGGTGGTTGACGACCACCCGCCGCAGCACGTCCCGGCTACGCACCGGGCACGCGTCGTAGACCATGCCCGCGGCGACCATCCGTCTCCACTGGGCCCGTGGCACGGGGCGGATGCGGGCGTTGGCGGTGGTGGGTTCCGGCTCGGCGCTCGACTCTGGCTCCGCGCTCGGCGTCGGCTCGGCGCTCGGGCTGGCGGACGGAGCGCTCGGCGTGGGGGTCTCGGTCGCCTGCGTGGGTGTGGCGGACGGAGCGCTCGTCGGTTCCTCCCCCGCCGTGCACGCCGACAGCAGGAGGAGCGCAGCCCCGGCGAGGGCGAGCGCCGCCCGGCCACGCCGACGGCCGCTCGACGGGGTCACTGGCGCGGGAGGAACTTCGCCAGCTCGTCGGGGAGCTGGAGGTCGGCCGGGTCGACGTCCGGGCCGTCGTCCCCACCGGGTGTCCCGAACGGGTTGGCCGGCGCGCCGGTCGACGGCGGGGCCGCCTTCGACTGCTCGGCGCGCTTCGCCGGGTTGCCGGACACCCGCTTGCCCTTCCCCTTGCCCTTCTTCGCCTGCTGCTTGGCCTTGGGGCGACGCCCCCCGGCGCCCGGCATCCCCGGCATCCCTGGCATGCCGGGCATGCCGGGCATCCCCCCGCCGCGGGCCATGCTCTGCATCATCTTGCGGGCCTCGAAGAACCGGTCGACGAGCTGGTTGACGTCGGAGACCTGGGTGCCGGAGCCCTTGGCGATGCGCGCTCGGCGCGAGCCGTCGATCATCTTCGGGTGGGCGCGCTCGGCCGGGGTCATCGACAAGATGACCGCCTGGATGCGGTCGATCTCGCGCTCGTCGAAGTTCTCGAGCTGGTCGCGGATCTGGCCGGCCCCGGGCAGCATCCCGAGGATCTTCGACAGGGAACCCATCTTGCGGACGGCCTGCATCTGCTCGAGGAAGTCCTCGAGGGTGAAGTCGCCGCCCTGACCGGTGAGCTTGGCTGCCGCCTTGGCCGCCTGGTCCGCGTCGAAGGACTTCTCCGCCTGCTCGATCAGCGTCAGCATGTCGCCGAGGTCGAGGATGCGGGAGGCCATCCGGTCGGGGTGGAAGAGGTCGAAGTCGGTGAGCTTCTCGCCGTTGGAGGCGAACATCACCGGTCGCCCGGTCACCGAGCGGATCGACAGCGCAGCGCCACCACGGGCGTCACCGTCGAGCTTGGTGAGGACGACGCCGTCGAACCCGACGCCGTCGAGGAAGGCCTGGGCGGTGGCGACGGCGTCCTGGCCGATCATGGCGTCGACGACGAAGAGCGTCTCGTCGGGCTCGACGGCGTCGCGGATGTCGGCCGCCTGCTGCATCAGCTCGGCGTCGACACCGAGCCGTCCGGCGGTGTCGACGATGACGACGTCGTGCAGGGTCCGCCGCGCCTCGGCGACGCCGCCGCGGGCCACCGCGACCGGGTCGCCCACCCCGTTCCCGGGCTCGGGGGCGTAGACCGTCACCCCGGCGCGCTCCCCGTTGACCTGGAGCTGGTTGACCGCGTTGGGGCGCTGCAGGTCGGCGGCGACCAGCATCGGGCTCTTGCCCTGCTCCTTGAGCCAGAGCGCGAGCTTCGCGGCGAGCGTGGTCTTGCCGGCGCCCTGGAGCCCGGCGAGCATGATCACGGTCGGCGGGTTCTTCGCGAACCGGACCCGTCGCGTCTCGCCACCCAGGATCGTCACGAGCTCCTCGTTGACGATCTTGACGACCTGCTGGGCGGGGTTCAGCGCACCGCTGACCTCCTCACCGCGGGCACGCTCCTTGACGGCCGCGACGAACTCCTTGACCACCGACAGCGCGACGTCGGCCTCGAGCAGCGCGATGCGGATCTCCCGCGCGGTGGCGTCGATGTCCGCCTCGGAGAGGCGGCCCTTGCCGCGCAGGTTCTTGAAGGTGTCGGCGAGGCGGTCGGAGAGCGTGGCGAACAATGCGGGTCATCCTCGGTCGGGGTCGGCGGCCGGGTCCGGCCGATCGATGCGAGACCGACGCCGCCTACGGGCGGGGTCAGCCGGGGTCCAGCGTAACGGCGGCGAGGAGTTCGGCCCGTACGGCGTGGGCCGCGACCGCTGCGCGCTCCTCGCTCAGCGCACCCGCACCGGGCTCCTGGACGTAGAACACGTCGACTGCCTGGGGTCCGAGCGTGGTGATGTGCGCCGACCGCACCCACAGGTCCTCGCGGGCCAGCGCGTCGCAGACCAGGTGGACCACCCCCGGACGGTCGTCCATGCGGACCTCGAGCACCGTCGCCTGCTCCGAGGCGCCCCCGCGGACCGCCACGGTCGGCTCGAGGCGGGCGGCGACCGGTCGGCGCAACCGCGCCCGGGGGTCGATCCGCCCGGAGGTGACGGCGTCCCAGCGCTGCCGGAGGACACCGGCGTCGACCCCGCTGTGCTCGAGGTCCCAGACCGAGACGCCGTGGTCGTCGGTGGACCAGGCACGGGCGGCGCGCACGGTCGCGCGCTGCAGCGCGAGCACCGCGGCCGCGTCCCCCAGGAGGCCGACGCGGTCGGGGGCGATCACGACCACGCGCTGACCGTCGGGGGTGTCGTCGACCCGGATCTCGGTGTCCCCGCGCTGCGGCATCCGTCGCGGCAGCGCGTCCTCGGTCCAGGAGTCCTCCCGCCCGGGGTGGTACGGCGCGTGCTCCAGCGTGGCGCGGCACCGCCGCGCCAGCCCCACGACCAGGGAGGCCCTCCAGGTCGTCCAGGCCTTCAGGGCGGTCGCCCGGGCATCGGCCTGGCTCAGCTGCTCGAGAAGGTCCAGGTCCTGGGCGCCGGTGAGCCGGTCCAGCACGTGCGTCACGGTCGCAGGGTCGTCGAGGTCCCAGGTGGTGGCGGTCTCGGCCAGCAGCAGGTGCCACCGGACCAGCCGCGCCACCTGGTCGGCGTCCGCGTCGTCGAACCCCATCCGCCGGCAGGCCTCCCGGGCCACGGGCTCACCGGCGACGCAGTGCTCCACCAGGCCGCCCTTGCCGATGTCGTGCAGCAGTGCCGCGACGAGCAGCAGGTCGGGCCGGGCCACCTCGCGGATCAGGCGGGAGGCCTGGATGCAGGTCTCCACGACGTGGCGGTCGACGGTGAACCGGTGGACCACCGAGGCGTGCGGGAGCAGCCGGATGCGTTCCCACTCCGGCAGGACGTGATCGAGGGCCCCGGTCTCGTCGAGGGTCTCCCACACCGCCAGCAGCCCCTCCCCCGCGGCGAGGAGCCGGACCAGCAGGTCGCGGGCCTCCGCGGGCCAGGGGTCGGGCAGGGCGGCGCTCTCGCGGGCCAGCCGGGCCGCGGTCGCCGGCGCCAGCACCAGGCTCCGCTCGGCCGCCACGACCGCTGCGCGCAGCAGCAGGATCGGGTCCTCGTCCGGGCGGGCACCGCGGTCGAGCACCACCTCCCCCTCGGCCACCGCCACGCCGTGGCCCAGGCGCTCCAGGCGCGGCCGTCGCACTCCACCGCTGGGCAGCGAGCGGTCGAGCGCGGCGTCCACCCGTCGCCAGGTGAGCCGGGAGAGGTGGGTCAGGCGCCGACCCAGGGAGCGGACCCGACGCTGCACGGCCCACCCGTCGTCGAGCCCGAGCGGCTCGGCCATCGCCTCCCACACCTCCGGGGCGACCCGGTCCGTGGCCCGACCGGCGACGTCGTGGAGGACGTCGCGCACGTCGAGCAGCTGCGTGCGGCAGCGCTCGAGGTCGCTGTGGGGCACGTCGACCAGCCAGGTGGCCACGAGAGCCTTGAGGACCGTGGCGTCGCGCAGGCCGCCCGCCGACTCCTTGAGGTCGGGGACGGAGGCGTGCGCGAGCTCGCCCATCCGCTCCGCGCGGGCGCGCACCGTGCCGTGCAGCTCGGGCAGCCGCCGACGGGCGTCGCGCCGCCACTGGGCGAGCAGGGTGGTCCGCAGCCGCAGGGTCAGCGACGGGTCGCCGGCGAGGTGGCGGGCGTCGAGCATGCCGAGGGCGACCCGGAGATCCTCGGAGGCAGTCTCGACGCACTCCGCCAGGCTGCGGACGGCGTGGTCGATGCTGGCCCCGGAGTCCCACAGCGGGTACCAGAGGGTGCCGGCGCCCTCCCCCAGGTCGACACCGTCGTCGTGCAGCAGGACCACGTCGAGGTCGCTGTGGGGTGCCAGCTCGCCGCGGCCGTAGCCGCCCACCGCCACCAGCGCCGCGCCGGTGTCCGGGAGCCCGGCCTCGTCGTACGCCGCCACGCAGAGCGCGTCTGCATCCTGGCGCCGTCGCTCCCGATCCGTTGCCGCCACGTCGTCTCCTGTCGGGGTCCTGTCGCGCCGAGGGGCACGACCCGTGGTGCCCACGGGTCGTGCCCCTCGCTGTCACCCGGGGAGGTCCCCGGGCTCGGAGCCGTCGGCTCCGGTGCTGCTCTCTCGGTCCTGCAGGTCAGCCGGTCAGATCGCGGCGCCGTCGGTGTCGCCGGTGCGGACCCGCACGACGGTGTCCACCGGCGAGACCCAGACCTTTCCGTCCCCGATCCGGCCGGTCTGCGCGGTCTTGACGACGATGCCGACGACGTCGTCGGCGTCCGCGTCGTCCACCACGATCTCCAGGCGGATCTTCGGCACCAGGGCGATGTCGTACTCCGCCCCGCGGTAGACCTCGGTGTGGCCCTTCTGGCGGCCGTAGCCGGAGACCTCGCTGACGGTCATGCCGGTGACCCCGAAGGTCTCGAGAGCCTCCCGGACCTCTTCCCACTTGTGCGGCTTGATGACCGCGGTCACGAGCTTCATGCGTCGGCTCCTTCGGTGACGGTGTTCATGGCGGGGGTGCTGATGCTGCTGCCTCGGCGCGTGCCGCCGACACCACCGAAGTCGTACCCGGACTCGCCGTGCTCCAGCGCGTCGATCCCGGAGACCTCGTCCTCCTCGGTGATCCTCCAGCCCATCACGGCCTTGAGGACCAGGGCGATCACCAGGGTGACGATCGCGCTCCAGAGGATCGCGAAGGCGGCGATGGCGATCTGGACTACGAGCAGCCGGAGGCCGTCACCGTAGAACAGGCCGCCCGAGGTGGCCAGGAACCCGAGGGCGACCGTCCCGACCAGCCCACCGACCAGGTGGACGCCGACGACGTCGAGCGAGTCGTCGTACCCGAGCTTGTACTTCAGGCCCACGGCGAGGGCGCAGAGCGCACCGGCCACGAGGCCCAGACCGATCGCACCCACCGGGCTGAGGTCACCCGCCGCGGGGGTGACGGCCACCAGGCCGGCCACGATGCCGGAGGCGGCGCCGAGCGAGGTCGCCTCGCCGTCACGGATCTTCTCGACGATCAACCAGCCGAGGATCGCTGCGGCGGCGCAGGTGGTGGTGTTGACCCAGGCGAGACCAGCGGCCCCGTCCGCCCCGTACGCCGACCCGGCGTTGAAACCGAACCAGCCGAACCAGAGCAGACCGGCACCGAGCATCACCAGCGGGAGGTTGTGCGGGCGCATCGGCTCGCGACCGAAGCCCTTGCGGGCACCGATCACCAGCACGAGGATCAGGGCGGCCACACCGGCGTTGATGTGGACCACGGTCCCGCCGGCGAAGTCGATGGGTCCGACCGTGGCCTCCCCGTCGGTGGTGCCGAAGATCATCGCGGCCAGGCCGTCGGCGGAGTCGCTGAGGAAGCCACCGCTCCAGACCATGTGCGCGAGGGGGAAGAAGGACAGGGTCGCCCAGATGCCGGTGAAGACCATCCAGGTGGAGAACTTCGTGCGGTCGGCGATCGCACCGCTGATGAGCGCGACGGTGATGATGGCGAACGTGGCCTGGAAGCCGACGTCGACGATCACCGGCAGCCCGCCGGAGAGGACGTACTCACCGGCGTCGTCGAAGATCGTGCCCTGCAGGCCGAACTGGTCGAACGGGTTACCGAAGAACCCGCCGACGGACTCGCCGTAGGACATCGACCAGCCCCAGAGGACGTAGACGACGCCGATGACGCCCATGGCGCCGAAGGACATCATCATCATGTTGAGGACGGACTTCGAACGGACCATGCCGCCGTAGAACAGGGCAAGACCGGGCGTCATCAGCAGGACCAGTGAGGCCGAGGTCAGCATCCACGCGGTGATGCCCGGATCGAGTACTTCTTCCATGAGTGTGAACCTCGTTCGTGTCACGGGGGTGGAGGTCGTCCTCACGACTGCGCTGTCGCGGGCTCTTGACCCCCCGGGTGTGACCACACTCTGGCGACGCCACGTTTCACCTGGCGTGTGCCCGGGTTTCGTGGGGGTGACTTCTCCGGCCGTGGTGTTACGGCTATGTGACGTATGCCGCTAGTCGAGCAGGGCGTCGACGAAGCCCGCGGCGTCGAAGGGCGCGAGGTCGTCGGGTCCCTCCCCGAGGCCGACGAGCTTGACCGGCACCCCGAGCTCACGCTGCACGGCGACGACGATGCCGCCCTTGGCCGATCCGTCGAGCTTGGTCAGCACGACGCCGGTCACCTGGACCACCTCGCTGAAGACCTTCGCCTGGACCATGCCGTTCTGACCGGTCGTCGCGTCGAGGACCAGCAGGACCTCGGCGACCGGAGCCTGCTTCTCGATGACGCGCTTGACCTTGCCGAGCTCGTCCATCAGCCCGGCCTTGTTCTGCAGGCGCCCGGCGGTGTCGATGACCACGACGTCGGCGTCCCCCTCGATGCCGGCGCGCACCGCCTCGAACGCGACCGACGCGGGGTCGGAGCCCTCGGGCCCACGGACGACGGGCACCCCCACCCGCTCGCCCCAGGTGCCGAGCTGCTCGGCGGCGGCGGCGCGGAAGGTGTCGGCGGCGCCGAGCACGACGTCCTTGTCCTCGGCGACGAGCACCCGCGCGAGCTTGCCGACCGTGGTCGTCTTGCCGGTGCCGTTGACCCCGACGACCAACGTCACGGCCGGCTTCCCGTCACGGCGGTCGGTGGCCAGGCTGCGGTCCATCGTCGGGTCGACCAGCGCGAGCAGCTCCTCCCGGAGCACCTCGCGGACCGGAGCCGCTCCGGCGCCCTCGACCCGCAACCGGGTCCGGAGCCGCTCCACGAGCTCCTGGGTGGCCGCGACACCAACGTCGGCGGTGATCAGGGTGTCCTCGAGCTCCTCCCAGTCGTCCTCGTCGAGCCGGTCGCGCGAGAGGAGCGCGAGGAGGCCGCGCCCGAACCCGCCCTGTGACCCGGCCAACCGCTGCCGCAGCCGCACGAGGCGGCCGGCCGCCGGCTCGGGACGGTCCAGCGTCGGGGCGGGCTCGACCTCGACGGTCGGCGCCTCGGGCTCGAGGAGGTCGGTGCCGACCCCGGCTCCCGCAGGAGCGTCGGCCACCTCGTCCTCGGCCGCGGGGGGCGGCGTCTCGGGCGGTGCCGGTGGGGCCACACGACCACCACGGCCCGAGCCGAGTCGCGTGGCGACCAGTCCGACCAGCACCAGGACGGCGAGGACGACCAGGACGATGATCAACCAGAGATACTCAGCCACGAGCGTCATCCAAGCAGACGGGCCGTACGGCCCGGGACGCCGCCCGGCGGCGGTCCTGGGTCAGGTGCGGTCTCAGGTGCGGTGGGAGCGAGACGGCTCCGAGGAGGTCTCGTCCTCGACGCGCGAGCGCTGGTTGTCGATCGTCGGCATGGCCGCCACCGCGCGCTTCAGCGCGTCGCCGATCCACGGGGTACGGGGCACCTCGGTGTCACGGTGGGGGTAGGCGACGTAGACGACCACCAGGGCGGCCAGGGCCACGATCACGAGCATGGCGAGCACGATGGGGGTCATGGGTCGATAATCCCACGCGGAAGCAACTCGGGCGTGAAACGACAGGCCAGCGGCCCGGGAACGCCGCTCACCCCGCCGCCGGACGGACAAGGGGATCGACGACCGCGCGGATCACCTCGGGGACCGGACGGACCGGCCTGTTGCCCGCGCCGTGGCTGTTGTCGACGTAGACGTGGACGAAGCGCCCCTCCGCGGCCGCCTCGTCCCCGTCTCCCTGGAACAGGCCGATGCGGTAGATGACGGACGACGTCCCGACTCGCTCGACCACGAGCCCCATGTCGATCGGGGCGGGGAAGCCGATCTCGCGGAAGTAACGGCACGAGGTCTCGGCGACGACACCGATCTCGGGGAGCCCCCGGACATCCACGCCCGTGGCCTCCGCGAGGTGCGCGTTCACGGCGGTGTCGAAGAGCTCGTAGTAGCGGGCGTTGTTGAGGTGCCCGTAGACGTCGTCGTCGGCCCACCGGGTGGTCGCCTGCCGCCACACCACGTAGTCGGTACGGCGCGGGCGCGGGGCGCGCTCCGCTCCCCCGCTCATGCCGGCTCCGTCTCGCGGAGCCGCTGGCTGATCACCGCGGACACGCCGTCGCCGCGCATGGCGACGCCGTAGAGCGCGTCGCCCACCTCCATGGTGCGCTTCTGGTGGGTGATGACAAGCAGCTGGCTGGCCTCCCGCAGCTCCTCGTAGATCTGCAGCAGCCGGCCCAGGTTCGTGTCGTCGAGGGCGGCCTCGACCTCGTCGAGGATGTAGAACGGGGAGGGCCGCGCCTTGAACAGCGCGACGAGGAACGCCACCGCCACCAACGACCGCTCGCCGCCGGAGAGCAGCGAGAGCCGCTTGACCTTCTTGCCGGGCGGCCGGGCCTCGACCTCGACGCCGGTCGTGAGCATGTCGGAGGGATCGGTCAGCAGCAGCTTGCCCTCCCCGCCGGGGAACAACCGGGAGAAGACGTGGTCGAAGGCCTCCCGGACGTCCTCCCACGCCTCGGTGAAGACCTGCTCCACCCGCTGGTCGACCTCGCGCACGATGTCGAGGAGGTCCTTGCGGGTCTGCTTGAGGTCCTCGAGCTGCTCGGTGAGGAACTTGTGGCGCTCCTCCATCGCAGAGAACTCCTCCAGCGCCAACGGGTTGACCCGGCCCAACATCGCCAGCGAGCGCTCGGCGGCCTTGAGCCGCTTCTGCTGCTCCTCGCGCACGTAGGGCACCGCCGCGACGGCGGGCTGCTCGTCCGGTCCGCTGCCGGCGTCCTGGGCGTCCTGGGCGTCCTGGGCGTCTGGACCGGACTCCGCGGTCGTGTCGGCGGCAGCGCCCTCCGGCGCCGCGTCGACGGGCGGAACCAGCTGGTCCGGACCGTACTCGGCGACGAGCGCCTCGGCGTCCAGACCGACCTCCTCGAGGGCGCGCTCGGTGAGCTGGTCGATGCGCATCTGTTGCTGCGCGCGGGCCATCTCGTCGCGGTGGACGGTGTCGACAAGG
>JAUYLL010000078.1 GCA_030698375.1 Nocardioides sp.
CGGCGTTGACCAGCCCACGGGTCGCCGGGTTGAGCGCTCGGGACGCAGTGGCGGCGTGTACCCCGGCCGCCTCGGCCACGTCGCGGAGCGTCGGTGTCTGCACAGCAGGCATCCTAGGGTCCGCGCGCCTCCGTGAGCTGCCTGCGCGCCCGGTCATGACGCCCGCTCGTCCGGGGGCCGCACCCAGGTGCGACGGGCTGCGCCGGCGCCCAGCGCCAGGGGTACCGCCAGCGCGGCGGCGATCGCGAAGACCAGCGAGTAGCGGCCCTCCTCGGCGAGTCCCGCCACCAGCACCGCGCCCAACGCACTGCCGACGAACAGCGATCCGGCGAAGAAGGAGACCGTCGTCGCCCGCGCTCCCGGCAGCACCTCGGTCGCCCACGTCTGCAGCGACGAGTGCATCGCGGTCCAGGCCAGGCCGAGCAGCGCCGCCACGGCCACCGCCATCGCGGGGCGCTGCGAGACGGCGAGGAGGGTCGACGCGAGGACGGCGGCGCTGCCGCCGAGCGCGATCAGCCTCGAGGGATGCCAGTGCTGCGAGAGCCGCCCGACCAGTTGGGAGCTGGCGAAGACGGACACGCCGTAGACGCCGGTGACCGCTCCGGCCACCGCCGCGGTGGAGCCGGCGCTCTCGACCGCGGGCGGCAGCAGGGTCAGCACGCCCAGCAGCACGGCTCCCTCAGTGAAGGCGAAGAGCAGGACCAGCAAGGTCATCCGCGACCGGCCGATCCGGCGTACCGGGGCCAGCAGCGACCCAGTGGGCCGCTCCAGCGCGGGCTCGGGGAGCCGGTGCAGCAGCCACGCCAGTAGCACGGACGCGGAGCCGGTGATCACGAAGGCGGCCCGCCAGGTCCAGAGCTCCGCCAGCACGCCCGCGCCGACCGAGGCCAGTGCCGTGCCCAGGGCCACGCCGACCATCAGGCTCGCGATCGATCGTTGCCGCACCGAGGCCGGCACCGTGTCGCCGAGGTAGATCAGGCTGGAGGGGTACGCCGCACCGAAGAGCCCGCCGGCCAGCGCACGGGAGACGGCGAGCGCGACCGGCGACCAGGACAGGGCGGACGCGATGGCGAAGAGCCCGGCCAGCAGCAGCGTCCACCGCATGGTTCGCACCCGCCCGACGCGGTCGGAGACCATGCCCCACAACGGCTGGCTCAGGCCGTAGACCAGGAAGTAGGCCCCCGCCGCATGGACGATGTCCGAGAGCGGGACTCCGAGGTCGTAGGCGATCGCGACCAGCATCGGCGGCATGGCGAAGCGGTCCAGCGTGCTCACGAAGGCCGTGACCTGCAGGAGCCGGATCGGGGAAGCGCCCTGGCTAGGCCCGTTGGACAAGTCCGGACCCCTCACGCAGGGCGGCGTCGAGGACGTCGCCGCCGCGACCGTCCGGGACCGGCAGATAGGTCGTCCGCAGCCGCACCAGCGTCGTCAGCGAGGCCGCGTCGACCTCGCCATCGCCCACGAGGCCCTCGGCGGGGTCGCGCAGCCGCTCGACGTAGCGGACGGCGAGCTCGTCGTCGAGGTCGAGCCGGCGCGCGGCCGCCTCTGTGGCCTCCGTGGTCAGCTCGCCGTCGAGGATCGCGGAGGCCGTGGCGGTCAGGGCTGCTGAGAGTCTCGACCCCGCCGCCACGTGGGCCTCGCCGGTGACCGCGACGACCGTGCCGACGTAGGCCCCGCACACCTCGCTGACGGAGGCCAGCCGGACGCACCCGGCGGCCTCGGCGGACAGTTCGTTGCCGGCGTTGAGCATCGTGGCGGTGCACTCGCCGGCCAGCAGCGCCCCCAGCCGCTTCGGGGTCGAGCCCAGTGCGAGCAGGTCGTAGTCGTCGCGGCTGATGCCGAGCCAGTCGCCGAGTGCATACATCGCGAGCGCGAAACCGGAGGTGGGCACGTCGACCCCGACCGTGGCGCCGCGCAGGTCGGCCGCCGCACGCCCTGGTGCGGCGTACAGGCCGAGGCCGAGGCCGCGGTCGACCGCCCCCAGGATGCGGGCGTCGAGCAGCTCGCCGAGGGGGTTGGCGGGGGAGAAGCGGTAGGCCAGGACGTTGTCGGGACTGGTCAGCGCCACGTCCAGCTCTCCTGTGAGCAGCGAGCGGAACTGCCCGGGCGACGACCCGACCGGCACCTCGCTCACGGCGAGGTCGTGCTCGGAGAGGCATCCGGTGGAGGCGGCCACGTCGAGCAGCACCGACGGGGTGAACGAGCCGACCACGATGGTCTCCACGGTGCCTCCTCGGGCGGGTCCCCGAGCAGGAACTTGTAGCGGATTATGCATTCGATTGCAGCAACAGGCAACATCGGCGTCTGCGCAGGTGTGAGGCACAGACCTAAGCCTTGTGATGCGCTTGACAGGCGCGAGCCGATGCGTGAGGCTGCAGTCGTTTGCAGAACGACCGCACCGAACCCGGAAGGAGTGCTCGTGGACGAACGCGTGGCCTCCGCCGTGGCCCACTGGGGCCCCCGGTTCACGCTCAACGGGGTGACGGTGTCCGACTTCGAGCGGGTCACGGCCGGAGTGCGGTCCTGGCCCGAGTGGTGCGCCGCCTGGGTGGCTGCCGGGTCGGAGATCGAGGCCCTCGGGCGCGAGGCGCTGGAGGCGGGCCGGTCCCGCTCTGCCGGCGAGCTGCTCGCGATGGCAGCGGTTTACCACCACTTCGGCAAGTTCGTCTTCGTCGAGGACGTCGAGCAGATGCGTGCCGCCCACGCCCGCGCGGTGGCCTGCCTCGACGACGCGCTGCCCTACCTCGACCCACCGGGTCGCCGGCTGGAGATCCCGTTCGAGGACAACCATCTGGTCGGGGTGCTCCGCCGCCCGCACTTCGCTGGCCCGCACCCCGTCGTGCTGCTTCTGCCGGGACTGGACTCCACCAAGGAGGAGCTTCGCTCGACCGAGCAGACGTTCCTCGACCGGGGACTGGCCACGCTGAGCGTCGACGGCCCCGGCCAGGGCGAGGCGGAGTACGACCTGCGGATCCGCGGTGACTGGGCCCCCGTGGCCGAGGCCCTGTGGCAGGCGGTCGGAGAGGAGCCGGACCTCGACCGCGACCGCCTTGGCGTCTGGGGAGTCAGCCTGGGTGGCTACTACTCCGCCCGGGTCGCCGCCGCACTGGGCGAGCGGGTCAGGGCCTGCGTCTCGCTGGCCGGGCCCTTCAACTTCGGTGACTGCTGGGACGGACTGCCGGCGCTCACCCGGGACACCTTCCGGGTGCGCTCGGGCACCGCCACCGATGACGAGGCGCGCGCCACCGCCCTCACCCTCGACCTCACCCACGTGGCCCGGGACCTGGTGGCACCGGTCCTCGTCGTCTTCGGTCGTGAGGACCGGTTGATTCCCTGGCACCACGCGATCGCTCTGCGCGACGCCGCAGCCGGACCGGTGGAGGTGCTCATGCTGGAGAACGGCAACCACGGCTGCGCCAACGTCGCGCCCTGGCACCGACCCCGCACCGCCGACTGGCTCACCGAACAACTCGCCGCACCCGCTCAACTCACCACGAAGGCAGGCTGACATGGACACCACCGCACCCGAGACCCGCACCCTCACGGTCGGTTGGATCGGCGCTGGACGGATGGGCGCGGCGATGGCCAGCCGTCTCGCCCGTGCCGGCGAGGACGTGACGGTCTGGAACCGCACCCGCAGCAAGGCCGAGGCGCTCACCGAGGTCGGCTGCACGGTCGCCGACACGATCGCGGACCTCCGCGGCCACGACGTGGTGTTCACGATGGTCTCCACCCCCGCCGACCTCGAGCAGGTGCTGGTCGGCGAGGGCGGCCTCCTCGCCGACCCGGACCGGGTGCCCGGCGTCGTCGTCGACACCTCTACCGTCGACGTGGCCTCGTCCGCGGCGATGCGCGCGGCCTGCGCGGAGCGCGGCGTGGCATTCCTCGCCTCGCCGGTCAGCGGCAACGGCAAGGTCGTCACCTCGGGAGGACTGAGCCTGGTCGTGTCCGGACCAGAGGAGACCTACCAACGGGTCTCGCACCTGCTCGACCACCTCGGCAAGGGTGCGACGTACGTCGGCGAGGGCGACGTCGCCCGGCTCGCCAAGATCT
>JAUYLL010000083.1 GCA_030698375.1 Nocardioides sp.
TCGGCGATCCCGACGTCGAACGTGCGCTCGGGATAGGCGGCGGCGAAGTGGTGCAGGCCGACGGGGTGGAGCATCGCGGCCGTGATCGCCACCAGGTCCTTGCGCTCACCGCCGAGCCGCACCATCTCGTCGGCGAAGACGTCGGTCCAGATCTGGCCCTTGGGCTTCTCCTCGCCGGTCTCCACGTCGAACGGACCCGGGGAGTGGAACTGGTCGGCCTCGTGGCGCTCAGCCGCGTCGTACCCGAAGCCCTTGCGGGTCATCACGTGCACAATGACCGGTCCACCGAAGCGCTTCGCGAGCGTGAGGGCCTGCTCGACGGCCTCGCGATCGTGACCGTCGACCGGGCCGACGTACTTCAGTCCGAGGTCCTCGAAGAGCCCTTGGGGGGCGAGGGCGTCCTTCATGCCCTTCTTGACTGCGTGCAGGGCGTCGTAGACGGCCGGGCCCACGCCGCGCACACCGTTGAGCCGACGCTTGACCAGGTCGAGGACCTGCTCGTAGCGGGGGTTGGTGCGCAGCGCGGCGAGGTGGTTGGCGAGCCCACCGACGGTCGGGGTGTACGAGCGGCCGTTGTCGTTGACCACCATCACCAGGCGGCGGTCGCCGATCGGCGTGGTGGTCGCGGCGATGTTGTTGAGCGCCTCCCAGGCCATGCCGCCGGTCAGCGCGCCGTCGCCGATCACCGCGACGACGTGGCGGTCCTCGCCCCGGATCGCGTAGGCCTTGCTCAGCCCGTCGGCGTACGACAGGGCGGTCGAGGCGTGCGAGTTCTCGACGATGTCGTGGTCGGACTCCGCCTGGCTCGGGTAGCCCGAGAGCCCACCCTCCTGGCGCAGCGTGGCGAACTCACCGGCGCGGCCGGTCAGGAGCTTGTGGACGTAGGCCTGGTGACCGGTGTCGAAGACGACGCGGTCGCGCGGGGAGTCGAAGACCCGGTGCACGGCCATCGTCAACTCGACGACCCCCAGGTTCGGACCGAGGTGGCCGCCCGTGCGGGACACGGTGCGGACCATGAGGTCGCGGATCTCGCTGGCCAGCTCGTCGAGCTGGGCGTCGTCGAGGTCACGCAGGTCGCGCGGACCGCGAATCGACTCCAGGTGACCCATCGACTACCTCCGTGCGGGAGTCCGGACGAAGGTCCGGTGAGAATGCGGGACGGCGCCACCTCCCGCGGGGCGCCATCGTTCGAGTCTAGCCAGCACACCCTGCCTGCTCCGAACGGCGCGGCGCGCTCAGGGGGTGAACCAGGCCACCGCGGGCTCCTGGAGGCTCCCGATCCAGACCCGTCCGTCGTGCTCCCGCACCCCGGTGGCCATGTGGTACGCCGACGCCTCGCAGGACACGTCGTGGACCAGCGTGCCCGCGTCGTCGTACGCCTGGACCCGCACGGTGCGCTTCGGCTTCGGCTGCAGGGCGGCAGGGATACGGGTGACGAGCTTGCGCAACGGCATCGGGCCGCGGCGAAGGCGTTCGACCACGGGGTCGAAGGGCGAGGCGATCGTGACCCAGACCAGGCCGTCGCTCCCCCGCGCGATGTTGTCGGGGTAGCCGGGCAGGTCCTCGGCGAGCAGGTCCTGCTCCCCCGCCCGGGGGCCGGTCAGCCAACGACGCACCAGCGTGCGTCCGGCCGTCTCCGCCACGACCACGAATCCCTCGTCGGCGGCCAGCGCCACGCCGTTGGCGAACGCCAGGCCGGTGAGCACGGTCGTCACCGCGCCGTCGGGGTCGCGGCGCAGCAGCCGGCCGGTGCGGGTGTCCTCGACGAAGTCGGCCTTCCAGCGCTCGATCGGGTGCACCCGCGACGAATCCGAGAACCAGATGGTGCCGTCCGAGCCGACGGCGGCGTTGTTGCAGAAGCGCATCGGCACGCCGTCCACGTCCGCCTGGAGCACCTCGACGGCCCCGTCCACGGGGTCGAGGGCCAGGAGGCCGCGGCGCGCGTCGCAGACGAGGAGCCTGCCGTCACCGAGCAGCTCGAGGCCGAGCGGACGCCCCCCGGTGTACCCCACCCGGCGGATCCGCCGACCCCCGTCCTCGATGGCGTGGACCGCGCCGTCCTCGGTCCCGGTGTAGACGGTCCCGTCCGGGGCGACCAGCACGTCCTCGGCGCCGTGGCCAGGAACGGGGACGACGGTCAGTGGCACGTCGGTGCGGATGCTCATGACCGAGGTATACCGCACCGGGTCCCGCACGTCAGGCCGAGGCGAGGAAGGAGAACCGCACTTCGCGGTCGGGGTTGTCGCCGTTGAGGTCGACCAGGCAGACGCTCTGCCAGGTGCCGAGCATCAGCCGGCCGCCGACCACCGGGACCGAGGCGTACGGCGGCACGAAGGCCGGCATGACGTGGTCGCGGCCGTGCCCCGGCGTGCCGTGGCGGTGCCGCCACCGGTCGTCGGCGGGCAGCAGGTCGTCGAGCGCGGCGAGCAGGTCGTCGTCCGACCCTGCCCCGGTCTCCAGGACCGCCACGCCGGCGGTCGCGTGCGGCACGAAGACGTGCACGAGCCCGTCGCCGCGCTCGCGCACCCAGGCGCGCAGGTCGTCGGTCAGGTCCAGGACCCGGGGCCGGTCACCGGTCGCGTAGTGGAGAACCTCGGTCTGCACGTCAGTCGTCGTTCCCCACGAGCGCGGCCTCGACACGCTCGACCTTCGCCGTGAGCTGCCCGGTGAACCCGGGCCGGATGTCGGCCTTGAGCACCAGGCCGACCCGGGGCGAGATCGCTGCGACGACGTCGACAGCCTGCTTCACCACCGCCATCACCTCGTCCCACTCCCCCTCGACGTTGGTGAACATCGCGTTCGTCTCGCACGGGAGCCCGGACGCACGCACGACGCGGACCGCCTCGGCCACCGCCTCGCTGACGCCACCGGTCTCGTCCCCGCCGCTGGGGCTGATGCTGAAGGCCACGATCATGCGACCACCGTAGAGCCTGCTCCGGGAACAGCGAGAGGCGCCGGCTGTGCTCAACCGGCGCCTCTCGACGGTGCTCTTCGGCCCCCGCGCGCGGCACCTGAGGGAAACCCGCGCGGGGAGGGGGCGTCAGGCCTTCAGCAGGTTCCGCAGGACGTACTGCATGATCCCGCCGTGGCGGTAGTAGCCCGCCTCGCCCGGGGTGTCGATGCGAACCACGGCGTCGAGCTCGACGTCGCCGGCCTTCACCTTCACGGTGCGCGGGATGTCGCCGTCGTTCAACGCGGTGATGCCGGTGACCGAGAATTCCTCCTCGCCGGTGAGTCCCAGGGACTCCGCCGTCTGGCCCTCGGGGAACTGCAGCGGCAGCACGCCCATTCCGATCAGGTTCGACCGGTGGATCCGCTCGTACGACTCGGCGATGACGACCTTGACACCGAGCAGTGCGGTGCCCTTGGCCGCCCAGTCGCGCGAGGACCCGGAGCCGTACTCCTTGCCGGCCAGCACGACGAGCGGCACGCCCGCCTCGAGGTACTTCTCGCTCGCCTCGAAGACCGAGGTGACCTCTCCGTCACCGAGCAGGTCGCGGGTGAACCCGCCCTCGGTACCGGGAGCCAACTGGTTGCGCAGCCGAATGTTGGCGAACGTGCCGCGGATCATCACCTCGTGGTTGCCTCGACGCGAGCCGTAGGAGTTGAAGTCCCGCGGCGAGACGCCGTGCTCGGAGAGGTACTTCCCGGCCGGACTGTCGCGCTTGATGGCACCGGCGGGCGAGATGTGGTCGGTCGTCACCGAGTCGCCGAGCTTGAGCAGGACGCGCGCCCCGGCGATGTCCTCGACCGGGGTCGGGTCGTCCGGCATCCCGTCGAAGTACGGCGGCCGGCGCACGTAGGTGGACTCCGGGTCCCACGCGAACGTGTCGCCCTCGGGCGTGGGAAGTGACCGCCACCGCTCGTCACCGGCGAAGACGTCGGCGTAGCTCTCGTCGAACATGTCCGAGCTGATGGACTCGCCGATCACCCGCTCGACCTCCTGCGGGGAGGGCCAGATGTCCTTGAGGAAGACGTCGTTGCCGTCCTGGTCCTGCCCGAGCGGGTCGCCGAAGAGGTCGACGTCCATCGACCCGGCGAGTGCGTAGGCCACCACGAGCGGGGGCGAGGCGAGGTAGTTCATCTTGATGTCGGGGTTGATCCGGCCCTCGAAGTTCCGGTTGCCCGAGAGCACCGACACCACGGCGAGGTCCGCCTCGTTGACGGCCGCGCTCACCTCGGGGATGAGCGGTCCGGAGTTGCCGATACAGGTGGTGCAGCCGTAGCCGACGAGGTTGAAGCCGAGCTTGTCGAGGTACGGCGTCAGGCCGGACTTCGCGTAGTAGTCCGACACGACCTGCGAGCCCGGGGCCAGGGTGGTCTTGACCCACGGCTTGCGCTGGAGGCCCTTCTCGACCGCGTTCTTGGCGAGCAGCGCCGCGCCGATCATCACCGAAGGGTTCGAGGTGTTGGTGCACGACGTGATCGCGGCGATGGTCACCGCGCCGTGGTCGAGCTCGAACTCGGTGCCGTCCGCGAGCGTGACCGAGACCGGGTTGCTCGGCCGCCCGCCGTCGGTCGGGGCGCACGAGAGGTAGTCCTTGGGCGGGGCGCTGCCGTCCTTGCCGTTGGCCGTCGTGCTCGGGACGTCCGAGGCGGGGAAGGACTCCTCGACCTCCTCGTCGTATCCGCTGGTCTCCTGCGGGGGCGCGTCGACGTAGTCGCTGAGCGCCCCGCGGAAAGACTGCTTGGCGTCGGTGACGGCCACCCGGTCCTGCGGGCGCTTCGGGCCGGCGAGCGAGGGGACCACGGTCGACAGGTCGAGCTCCAGACGCTCGGAGTAGCGCGGCTCGACGTCGGGGTCGTGCCAGAGGCCCTGCTCCTTGGCGTACGTCTCCACCAGGGCGAGCTGCTCCTCGGAGCGACCGGTGAGCTTGAGGTACTCGATGGTCTGCTCGTCGATCGGGAAGACCGCGATCGTCGAGCCGAACTCCGGGCTCATGTTGCCGATCGTGGCGCGGTTGGCCAGCGGCAGCGCGGAGACGCCGGGGCCGTAGAACTCCACGAACTTCCCGACGACGCCGTGCTTGCGCAGCATCTCGGTGATGGTGAGCACGAGGTCGGTCGCCGTCGACCCCTCGGGCAGGTCGCCGTTGAGCTTGAAGCCGACCACGCGCGGGATGAGCATCGAGACGGGCTGACCGAGCATCGCGGCCTCGGCCTCGATGCCGCCCACGCCCCAGCCGACCACGCCGATGCCGTTGACCATCGTGGTGTGGGAGTCGGTGCCGACGCAGGTGTCGGGGTAGGCCTGGAGCACGCCGTCGACCTCACGGGTGAAGACGGTGCGGGCGAGGTGCTCGATGTTGACCTGGTGCACGATGCCGGTGCCGGGCGGGACGACCTTGAAGTCGTCGAAGGCGCCCTGGCCCCACCGGAGGAACTGGTAGCGCTCGCGGTTGCGCTCGTACTCGATCTCGACGTTGCGCTCGAAGGCCTCCGGCGAGCCGAAGACGTCGGCGATGACGGAGTGGTCGATGACCATCTCGGCCGGCGCCAGCGGGTTGATCTTCGACGGGTCGCCGCCGAGCTCCCCCATCGCCTCGCGCATGGTGGCGAGGTCGACGACGCAGGGGACACCGGTGAAGTCCTGCATGATCACGCGGGCCGGCGTGAACTGGATCTCCTTGTCGGGGGCCGCGTCCGCGTCCCAGGACGCGAGCGCCCGGATGTCGTCGGCGGTGATGTTGGCACCGTCCTCGGTGCGCAGCAGATTCTCTAGCAGCACCTTCAGTGAGAACGGCAGGTTCGCGACCGACCCCTCGGGGACGTCATCGCCGGTGACGGCATCGAGCCGGAAGATCTCGTAGGTCTTGCCGTCCACGTCCAAGGTGCCCCGGGCACCGAAACTGTCCTGACTCGCCACAGCCGTCTCCTCGATTGATTGCGTACAGCGCCATCGGTCCCATCTTGCCCACAGCGGGGCCGCCGGGAACAGCGCAATTTATCTTGACGTCAAGATACACCGTCGACGAACCGCGCCACGCACTCGACGTGGTGCGTCATCGGAAACAGGTCGAACGCACGCAGGTCGTCGAGCCGGTAGCCCAGCTCGGCGAAGGTCGCGGTGTCCCGCGCCAGGGCCGCGGGGTCGCAGGCCACGTAGGAGACCGCGCGCGGCCGCAGCGCTGCGACCGGAGCGACCACCCCGCGCTTGGCGCCGGTCCGGGGCGGGTCGAGCACGACGAGGTCCACGCGGGCGTCCGGCTCCTCGCGCAGCAGCCGGGACAGCCACCGGTCCACCCGGTCGGTGTGCACCTGGCTCCAGGGGTACGCCGCCAGCGCCCCCGCCGCATGACCACTCGCCGTCGTGTCCCCCTCCACCGCGTCCAGGCGGCCCGTGGGCCCGATCGCGTCGGCCAGGAACGCGGAGAAGAGCCCCGCCCCGGCGTACAGGTCGAGGACCCGGTCACCGGCGCGCGGCTGGAGCTGGGACAGCACCGTCTCCACCAGGACCCGCGGCGCACCCGGGTGCACCTGCCAGAAACCGTCGGCAGCCACCGTGAAGGAGCGCTCCTCCCCCGCTGCTCGGACGGTCTCGACGACGTCCCCGGCCTCCGTCGGGCGGCCGTCGACGAGCACCCGGGCACCCGGGTGCTCGATCGGGCAGTCGGCGACGGGGACGAGGTCGTGCGAGCGGTGCTTGCGCAGGCCCAGCCGGCCGTCGGGGAGGCGGTGGTACTGCATCCGAGTGCGCCAGCGCAGGCCCTCGTCGTTCGCCGGGACGTCACCCTCCACGGGCTCCACCTCGACCGTCCGCTCCAGGCCCGCGAGGCGCTGGAGCTGCTCGGCCACCACGGCGGCCTTGAGGTCGCGCTGGGCCGGCAGCGCGGCGTGTTGGAAGTCGCAGCCCCCGCAGCCCCCGGGGTGCGCGAGCGGGCAGGGCGGCGTCACCCGCTCAGGGGAGGGCCGGTGCACGGCGACCGCGTCGGCACGCAGGAACCGTGAGCCCTCGTCGCCGTCGGTCACCTCGGCGGTGATGTGCTCACCCGGCAGCGCGTGCCGGACGAAGAGGACCCGGCCCTCGTGGCGAGCCACGCAGTGACCACCGTGCGCGACCGGCCCGACCTCGACGTCGTAGCGCTGCCCGACGAGGGAGGCACCCTGCGGCGCACGTTCCCGCGGAGCCCGGCGGCTCACGGCACGTCCTTGGGGCCGCGGCCGGTGTGCGCGCCGGGGCCCTCGCCCCGCCGGACGTCGCCGGGCCGGGTGCGGGTGAACTCCCGAGCGGTGCGCTCCTCCGCGAGCACCGAGGACCGCAGCTGGTAGGGCACGGAGGTCACCATCACGCCGGGGGTGAACAGCAGCCGGCCCTTCAGGCGCAGCGCGGTCTGGTTGTGCAGCAGCTGCTCCCACCTGCGACCGACGACGTACTCCGGGATGTAGACGGCGACGACACCGCGGGGCGCGGCTGCCCGGATGCTCCGGGCGTACTCGGTGATCGGCCGGATGATCTCCCGGTACGGCGAGTAGAGGACCTTGAGGGGCACGTCCATGCCCCGCTCGTCCCACTCCTCCAGCAACCGGTCGGTGGCGGCGGAGTCTGTGTCGACGTACACCGCCTCGAGCAGGTTCGGTCGTGAGGCCTTGGCGTAGGCGAGGGCGCGCATCGTCGGCTTGTGCACCTTCGAGACCAGCACGATCGCGTGCACCCGTGTGGGCAGGAGCTGGTCGTCGTCGGCGATCAGCAGCTCGTCACCGACGTTGTCGTAGTGGCGCCGGATGCTGCGCATCACCAGGTAGAAGGTGCCCAGCGCCAGCACCGTGATCCAGGCGCCCTCGAGGAACTTGGTCACCAGTACCACGATCAGCACGACCGCCGTCATCGCCAGCCCGATGCCGTTGATCAACCTCGAGCGCTGCATCCGGCGCCGGGCCGCCGGGTCGGTCTCCGAGCGCAACCGTCGGGTCCAGTGCCGGATCATCCCGAGCTGGCTGAGGTTGAAGGCCACGAAGACGCCGACGATGTAGAGCTGGATCAGCCGGGTCGGCTCGGCCTCGAAGGCCACGATCAGCACGACGGCGAGGAAGGCCAGGAACAGGATGCCGTTGCTGTAGGCCAGTCGGTCGCCCCGCGCGCCGAGCTGGCGGGGGGCGAGCCCGTCGCGGGCGAGGATCGAGCCGAGCACCGGGAATCCGTTGAAGGCGGTGTTCGCGGCGACGAGGAGGATCAGGACCGTCGCTGCGATGACGAAGAAGAACGCCGGCGGCAGGGTGTCGAAGACCCCGGCGGCGATCTGGGCGATGAGCGTGTTCTGGTCGTAGTCCTCCGGCAGCGGGGACCCGTCGGGCAGTACGAGGCGATCGAGGTCGAACGGGTCGACGTACCGGACCTCCATGAGGTTCGCGAGAGCGATGACGCTCATCATCATCGCGATCGCGCCGGCGCCCAGGAGGAAGAGCGTGGTGGCGGCATTGCGGCTCTTGGGCTTGCGGAAGGCCGGCACGCCGTTGCTGATCGCCTCGACGCCGGTGAGGGCGGCGCAGCCGGAGGAGAACGCGCGGGCGACGAGGAACACGAAGGCGAGCGTGGTGATCGTGCCTTCGGTGTACCCGTCGGCCTCGAGGATCTGGAACCCGGCGCTCTCGGCCCGAGGCAGGGTCCCCCACGTCTCGCGGACCAGGCCCCACACCGTCATCCCGATGATGGCCAGGAGGAACGCGTAGGTGGGGAGCGCGAAGAGCGGGCCCGACTCGCGGATGCCGCGCAGGTTGACCGCGGCCAGGAGCGCCACGACCGCCACCCCTACGGCCACCTCGTTGCCGCTGACCCATTCCACTGCCGCACCGGCGGTCTGGACCGCGGCCGAGACCGACACCGCGACGGTCAGCACGTAGTCGACGAGCAGGGCGCTGGCCACCGTCGTGCCGGCGCCACGGCCGAGGTTCACGGTGGCGACCTCGTAGTCACCACCGCCGCCCGGGTAGGCGTGCACGGTCTGGCGGTACGACGCCACCACGGCGAACAGCACGACGGCGACGGCAATCCCCACCTGCCACGAGTAGGCGTAGGCAGACACGCCGGCCAGCGACAGCATCAGGAAGATCTCGTCGGGCGCGTACGCCACCGACGACAGCGCGTCACTGGCGAAGACCGGGAACGCAGCCTTCTTGGGAAGGAGCGTCCCGCCCACCCGGGTGGTGCGGAGCTTGCGTCCCAGGAGGATGCGCTTCGAGACGTCGGCCAGACCCACACCCGAAGGCTAGGCCATCGGCCGGGGCACCGCGTCGGGGACGCCCCGGAGGAGTAGCGTCCTCCCCGTGCACGTCGTGATCATGGGCTGCGGCCGCGTCGGCTCGACGCTCGCGCGCAACCTCGAGGACCGCAACCACACCGTCGCGGTGATCGACTCCGACCCCGGAGCCTTCCGCCGCCTCGGCCCGAGCTTCAACGGCGCCAAGGTCACCGGCGTCGGATTCGACCAGGGGGTGCTGACCAAGGCCGGGATCAAGCGCGCCGACGCGTTCGCGGCGGTCTCCAGCGGCGACAACTCCAACATCATCGCCGCCCGGGTCGCCCGCGAGACGTTCGGCATCCAGGCCGTCGTGGCGCGGATTTACGACTCCGGCCGAGCCGAGGTCTACCAGCGGCTCGGCATCACCACCGTCGCGACGGTGAAGTGGACCGCCGACCAGGTGCTGCGTCGACTGCTGCCCGCCGGGGCCGAGCCCGACTTCCGTGACCCGTCCGGCACGATCCGGCTCGACCAGCTCCGTCCGCCGGAGAGCTGGATCGGCCATCGCACGGTGACCTTCCAGCAGCAGACCGGCAGCCGGATCGCCTGGATCGACCGGCTCGGCGAGGGCGTCCTGCCCACCCGGGAGTCGGTGATCCAGGAGGGTGACATCCTCCACCTGGTGATGCGCGAGGAGAACGCCGACGCGGTCTACGCCTCCTTCACGGGCGGACCGGAGGAGGACTGATGCGGGTCGCCATCGCCGGAGCCGGCGCCGTCGGTCGTTCGATCGCCACCGAGCTGGTCGACAACGGGCACCAGGTCCTCCTCATCGACAAGAGCCCCGAGGCCATCAAGCCCGACCGGGTGCCGGACGCCGAGTGGCTGCTCGCCGACGCCTGCGAGCTCTCCTCGCTCGAGGAGGCCGGCCTGGAGCGCTTCGACGTGGTGATCGCCGCGACGGGCGACGACAAGGCCAACCTCGTGACGTCCTTGCTGGCGAAGACCGAGTTCGGCGTCCCCCGCACGGTCGGTCGGGTCAACCACCCCGACAACGAGTGGCTCTTCACCGAGGCCTGGGGCGTGGACGTCAACGTCTCCACGCCGCGGATCATGTCGGCCCTCGTCGAGGAGGCCGTCAGCGTCGGCGACCTCGTCCGGCTCTTCACCTTCCGCCAGGGCAACGCGAACCTGGTCGAGATGACGCTGCCGTCGGACTCGCCGTACGTCGGCACGCCGACCGGGTTGATCCCGTGGCCGGAGAACGTCTCCCTGGTGACGATCCTGCGCGACGGGCAGGTCTACACGCCGGACCCGGAACAGCCGGTCGAGGCCGGGGACGAGCTGCTCTTCGTGTGCTCGGCCGAGATCGAGTCCGAGCTGGAGCGGCTACTCGCGCCCGCCGCGCACGGGGGCTGAGTCCGCCTCGCCGCCCGACTCGGGCACCTCGTCGATCGGCGTCGCGTTACGGGCGAGCAGCCAGACCATCCCGGACAGTGCAGCGATCTGCAGCGGCCAGCCCATCAGGATCTTGCTGAGGCCGAGGAGCGCGATCATCCGGTCGACGTCCGCCTCGCCGCTCGTGCCGGCGAGGTACAGCGGCGCCTGGACGGCCACCCGCACGACGCACGGCAGGACCAGCAGCCAGGTCAGGTGTGAACAGAGACGGACCACGCGCGGATCGTCCCGCCAGGCGGTGGGGTCCCCGGTCACGCTGCCGACCATGAAACCGACGACGGGCCAGCGGACCAGCACGCTCAGGCTCAGCAATACCGCGTAGCCGGCGTTGTAGAGGATGCCGGGCAGGAAGTACGCCAGCGCGGCGTCGGCCTCGTCCCCGCCGCTCTGCAGGGCCCGCCACGCGAAGAGCGCACCGATGCCGATCCCGACGAGGGAGTTGATGACGAACTGGAGCGTCGAGCGCTGCACCAGGCGCACGACCAGGAGCACGGCCGTGATGGACACGCTGAGCAGCAGCGCGGTCCGCAGCTCGCGGGTGGCGATGAAGGTCAGCGTGAACACGATCGTGGGCGCGGCGGCCTCGACCATCCCCCGCCGGCCACCCAGGGCCGTCGCCAGCTGCTGGCGCACTGCCTGCTCGACCGTGGCAGGTGCGACGTCGGGGGCGGGCTGCTCGGACACTCAGTACCTCAGCTCGTAGCGGGGGTTGAAGAGGACCCGGTGCCCCTCGTGCGGTGCGATGCGACCGTGGACCCGGATCGTCCGGCCGGGTGCGATGCCGGCGATCCGGCGACGACCGAGCCAGACGATGGTGACGGTCCCGGTCCCGTCGTACAGCTCAGCCTCGAGGGCCGGTACGCCGCCCCGCGGGCGGAGGGTGACCGTCCGCAGGCTGCCCTGGAGGTCCACGCGCTCCCGGTCGGGCGCCTCGTCGATGGGACAGCACCCGGCCCGGGACGCCTCGTGCTTCAGGCTGCGCGCCTCGTCGGCCGTGCCGCTGGCCCAGCGGCTGATCCCGCGCCGCAGCCGCTCGCCGACCTCGTTCATCCCGGGCTCACTCGATCTCGTCGTCCGGAGCGGTCGGAGGCACGACCTTGCGGGCCTCGGCAGGCACCTTGAGCGGGAGCGCGTCACCGGGCGCCATTGCCCCCTGGCCACGGACCACCACGACCGAGCGGACCGCGTCGACGTAGGGGCCGGCCGCATCGGGGTCCACGGCGGGCTTGCCGAGCAGGGTCGCGCGCAGGAACCAGCGCGGACCGTCGACGCCGACCACGCGGGACGCCTGCTGACCGCTGCGCCCGTCCTGGGTCGTCACCGACATCATCACGCGCAGCTCGGGACCAAAGGGGCCGGGCCCCTCGGTGGCCGTGCCGCCCCGGCGGGCGGTCTCGGCGGCGATATCGCGCCGCACCGACTCCCACAGACCCCCGTTGCGTGGCGCGGCGAACGGACGGATCTCGACCGCCCCGCCGTCCCCGACGAAGAGCACGGCAGCGACCTGCTGGGACCGCTCGTCGACCTGCATGCGCAGCTCGAGGCCCGCCCGACCCGGCACGAGCAGCGCGCCCAGGTCGACGTACCCCGGGGTCTCCGCGTCGACGTCGACGTCCGCCAGGTCGTGCGGGCCGGTCGCGACGTCCGGCGGAGGGGCGGCTGCGTCCTCGCTGGCATCCGGAGTCGCGGGCGCGTCGGAGGCCTCGGGGGTCTCGGGGGTCGCCTCGTCCGACGTTGCCTTGCGGCGGAACCTCACGGTTGCTCCTGGTGGATCGGGGATGGTCAGGGCGCGGGGCGTGCTGCGGCGCCGAAGCCCCCGGTTGAACCGTAGCCGCCCGCGCCGCGGACGGACGTCGGCAGGTCGTCGACCTCGACGAAGACGGCCTGCTCGACCCGTTGCACGACGAGTTGGGCGATCCGGTCGCCACGCCGGAGGGTCACCGGCTGGTGGGCGTCGGTGTTGACCAGCAGCACCTGGACCTCTCCACGGTAGCCCGCATCCACCGTGCCGGGCGTGTTGACGATCGACAAGCCGTGCCGGACGGCGAGCCCGGAGCGCGGATGGACCAGGGCGACATAGCCCTCCGGAAGCGCGATGCCGATCCCCGTCGGCACCAGCGCCCGCTCCCCCGGACCGAGGGTGACGTCCACCGTGGTGCGCAGGTCCGCACCCGCGTCGCCGGGATGGGCGTAGGAGGGGACAGGGAGCTCCGGGTCCAACCGGCGCAGGAGGATCTCGACCACGTCGGGACCCTACTGCGCGGGCGACGCGTCCGAGGTGACAGGCTACGACCGTGCACGACGAGAGGCTCCACGTCCCGCTGCGTTGGTGGGTGCAGACGGTGATGCTGCTGGTCGCCCTCTGGTACGCCTTCGTCGTCGCCCTCGGCCCCCTCCTGGCCTGGGGCCTGACGGTGGCCTTCGGCCTGGCCATCGGCGGGTTCCTCGTCGCCTACGGGTCCGCCCGCGTCCGGGTGGCCGACGGCGTCCTGCACGCTGGGCGCGCCTCCATCCCGCTGGAGCAGCTCCGGGACCCCGAGCCCCTCGACACGGAGGCGACGCGCCTGGTCATGGGGCGCGACGCCGACGTGCGGGCGTTCCTCCTTACCCGCCCCTGGGTACGACGCTCGGTACGGGTGTGGGTCGACGACGCCGCCGACCCCACGCCGTACTGGCTGGTGTCGACGCGGCACCCGCGTCGGCTGGCGACCGCCCTCGGGGCGGGCACCGGTCCCGGCACCACGACGGACCCCACGGATACCGTGGACGAGGCGGGCTGACCTGCAGGGTCGGCCCCACACACCGCACGAGCACAGGAGGACGCAGGTGTCGAAGGACAAGGGTTCCAAGAGCTGGTCGATCATGAACCTGTTGGCGGCGGTGGCCGCCGCGATGGTGGTCAGGAAGCTCCTGGCGATCTCGTGGAAGACCGCCACGGGGAAGACGCCGCCGGCCAACCCGGCACACCCCGACGTCTCCGTGGGCGAGGCGGTGGCCTGGGCGACGGTGTCGGGCACCGCGATCGGGGTCGCCCGGATGCTGGCGTCGCGGCGAGCGGCGAACTACTACCGGCGCTCGACGGGCCACCTGCCCGCCGGCATGACGCGCGACGACGCCTGAGGGCGCCCACGGAAGACCGTGAACGACGGAGGCCGCGCACCCGGCTGGGTGCGCGGCCTCCGTCGTCGAGGAGCAGGAGTGGACGGCGCGGAGCGCCGTCGGTGGTTCACTCGCAGTCGCGGCAGATCATCTTCTTCTCATCGGCCAGCTGGCTGCGGTGGTGCACGAGGAAGCAGGACATACAGGTGAACTCGTCCTCCTGACGGGGACGGACCTCCACCGCGAGCTCCTCGTGGGACAGGTCGGCTCCGGGGAGCTCGAAGGCCTCGGCCGCCTCGGCCTCGTCCTCGTCGACCTTCCCGGAATTCTTGTCGTGCCGTCGCGCCTTGAGCTCCTCGATGCTCTCTTCGCTCTGGTCCTCTTCGGTCTTGCGTGGTGCGTCGTAGTCGGTTGCCATCTGCTCTCTCTCCTGCGCCCTCGTGATGCGGGTCCCGTCGACCGGCCCGAGGCCCCGGCCATGCCGGCGCCGAATTGTGCCTCATGCGGACCCCGCCCCGCACGGGGGCTCGCACTCGTGTCGTGGGTGTCACACGACATTCGGGTGACACCCGGACGGACACGGTCGCGCCGCACCGAGCCGGCGTCACCGTAGCCACCCCCTCCAACCCCGACGGCACGAGGGTCATTCCCCGGTCTCGTCGTCCTCCCAGTGCGA
Source organism: Nocardioides sp. (assembly GCA_030698375.1). GTDB lineage: Bacteria > Actinomycetota > Actinomycetes > Propionibacteriales > Nocardioidaceae > Nocardioides_A. Next base: position 14,410 of record JAUYLL010000083.1, read on the forward strand.
GGCCACCTTGCGGCTGGGCTGCACCCGCGGCGGCTCCCCCGGCATCTTGGGGTGGTCGGGCGGAAAGGGCAGCTCGCCGAGCCCGTCCCCGAGGTCGCGCTCCCACCAGGCCAGGAGCGTCTCCAGGGAGCCGGCGTGCTCGTCCATGCCGGCCATCGCGTCGCCGCGGGACGCCAGCAGGCCCGGCGCCGAGTGCAGCGTGAAGTCGCGCGGGTCGACGTCGGGAAGGTCCGCCCAGGTCACCGGCATCGACACCGGCGCCCCCGGGAGCGGCCGCAGCGACCAGGCGCTGGCGATGGTGCGGTCGCGGCAGTTCTGGTTGTAGTCGACGAAGACGCGCTCGCCGCGCTCCTCCTTCCACCAGGCCGTCGTGACGCCCGGGTCCCGCCGGGCCAGCTCGCGGCCGAGGGCGACCGCGGCATGCCGGACGTCGAGGAACTCCCAGCGCGCCTCGATGCGGACGTAGACGTGCAGGCCCCGGTTCCCGCTCGTCTTGGGATGCCCCACGAGCCCGAGCTCGTCGAGGACCTCCCTCAGCACCTCCGCGGCGCGTACGGCGTCGGTGAACCCTGTGCCGGGCTGCGGGTCGAGGTCGATGCGGAGCTCGTCGGGGCGGTCGACCTCCGGGCGGCGGACGGGCCAGGGATGGAACGTGATGGTGCCCATCTGCGCCGCCCACGCGACGACCGCGACCTCGGTGGGGGTCATCTCCTCGGCGGACCGCCCCGAGGGGAAGGTGATCCCTGCGGTCTCGAGGTACGACGGCGCCCCTCGCGGGACCCGCTTCTGGTAGAACGCATCGGCCTTGTCGCCATACCCCGTGGAGAGGCGGACGCCGGGGTGCACCCCCTTCGGCCAGCGCTCCATCGCGGTGGGCCGGTCGCGCAGCGCCCGCATGACGGCGTCGCCGACCGCCACGTAGTACTCCACGACCTCGAGCTTGGTGACCTCGGGCCCGGCGGACGTGGCCGGGAAGATCACCCGGTCGGGGCTGGAGACCCGGACGGCACGGCCACCGGCGTCGACCTCGGCTGCGGGCGCAGGCATGCCGCGAGCCTAGGACGTCAAGGGGCGGGGAGGATCGCGTTCGGCACGAACAGCGGCCGGGACCCCGCCTCCCGGTCGTGCGGCCGCTCGAGGTCGAACCCGCCCGTGCGCACCAGGACCCACTCCTCCCCCGACTCGTGACCGAGGACAGGGTCGTCGAGACCGGTGTACGCCGCGTGGGCGTGGTCGGCGCACCCGGCGTGCATCGGCGGGACGGAGAACGCGTTGCGTCCCTCCTCCCTGCGCGTGCCGAGCAGGACCAGCGGCGGCGCGTCGAGGCTCTGCCCGCACATCGCGCAGATCCGGCTCAGCGCGCACTGGGTCACCCGCGCGGTGACCAACTCCCGCAGCGTGCCGCGCCCTGCCTCGTCCTGGCAGACGAACGGGAGCGGCAGAGCCGTCGCGAGGTCCCACGGCAGGGCCCCGACCCGCTCCTCGGTGGAGTCGGAAGCGGGTCGGGGCGACCAGAACCGGCGTAACCGGCCCGTCAGGTCAGCCGGCACGTCGCGACGCCCAGTGCCCCGTCTCCGTCCGCCGCGACGGCCGCTCGTCGTCGGTGAGACGACGCCGGTCACGCACCGGGCCCTCGGGGGTCGGCTCCGGCTCGGGGTCGTGGCTGGTGAACTTGTTCGGCAGCGAGAGCTTCATGATCGTCCGGATCACCTGGCCGTACTGCCGGTGCAGCGGACCCGTGGTGTACGGGATGTCGTACTTGGCGCAGAGCTCGCGCACCCGCACCGAGATCTCGCCGTACCGGTTGCTCGGCAGGTCCGGGAACAGGTGGTGCTCGATCTGGTAGCCGAGGTTGCCGCTCATGATGTGCAGCAGCGGACCGCCCTCGAAGTTCGCCGCGCCGAGGACCTGGCGCAGGTACCACTCCGGGCGGGTCTCGTCCTCGAGCTCCTCCTCGGTGAAGTGCAGGGCACCGTCGGGAAAGTGGCCGCAGAAGATGATCATGTAGGACCACAGGTTGCGCGCCAGGTTGGCGGTGGCGTTCGCCGTCATCGTCTGCTTCCAGCCCGGACCGGCCAGCAGCGGGAACATGACGTAGTCCTTGCCGACCTGACGGCGCACCTTCCGCCCGATCTGCTTGAGCTGGCGCGTCATCTCCTTCGGGTCCTTCTTGCCCTTGCGGATCGCCTCGACGTCCAGGTCGTGCAGCGCCACACCCCACTGGAAGAGGGTCGCGAGCAGCGCGTTGTAGACCGGCTGGCCGAGGTTCACGGGGTGCCACCGCTGCTCACGCGCCATCCGCAGGACGCCGTAGCCGATGTCGTTGTCGTAGCCGAGGACGTTGGTGAACTGGTGGTGGATGTAGTTGTGGGAGTGCTTCCACTGCTCGGCCGGCTGGGCGGTGTCCCACTCCCAGGTGCTGGAGTGGATCTCGGGGTCGTTCATCCAGTCCCACTGGCCGTGCATGACGTTGTGGCCGATCTCCATGTTCTCGAGGATCTTGGCCGTGCCGAGCATGGCCGCCCCGGCGACCCACGCCGGCTTCCAGCGGCTGGCGAACAGGGTGATGCGACCCGCGACCGCGAGGGTGCGCTGGATGGTGATCATCCGGTGGATGTACGCCGCGTCGGCGGCGCCGCGCGACTCCTCGATCTCGGCGCGGATGGTGTCGAGCTCGCGTCCGAGCTCCTCGACCTCCTCGTCGGAGAGGTGGGTGTACTCCTTGACGTCGGCGATGGCCATGGCCGTCCCTTCGTGGTGCTGTGCGGTGGGTGGTCTGTTGGTCAGATGTCGAGCACGCAGTCACCGACGGCGGCGGTGACGCAGGTCTGGATGCTGTCGTTGGTGTCGTCGAACTCCGAGCCGTTGCGCAGATCGCGCACCCGGCCGGAGACCAGGGTGAGGGTGCAGGTGTGGCAGATGCCCATCCGGCAGCCGTAGGGCATCCCGACCCCGGCCCCCTCCCCCGCCTCGAGCAGGGTCGTCGCGCCGTCGACCTCCACGGTCTTGCCGGAGTTCCGGAACGTCAAGGTCCCCCCCTCGCCACCGTCGCCCCCGAGCTCGAGAGTGAACCGCTCCACGTGGAGGTGGTCCTCGAGGTCGTGGGACTGCCAGTGCTCGGTGAGGGCGTCGAGCATGGGGCTGGGGCCACAGGCCCAGGTCTCCCGCTCCCGCCAGTCCGGGCACACCTTGTCGAGGTCGGCGGGGTCGAGCATCCCGTCGGTGTCGGTGTGCAGCTCGTGGATGGTGAGCCGCTCGCGGGTCGCGGCGAGCTCGCGCAGCTCGTCGCGGAAGATCATCCGCTCCTCGGTCGGCGAGGAGTAGTGCAGGTGGACGTCCGGGGCGTCGTCGCCGTCGAGGTGCCCGCGGCGGGCGAGCGTGCGCATCATCGCCATCACCGGCGTCACCCCGCTGCCCGCGACGAGGAAGAGCATCTTCGGCGGCGGGGGCTCGGGCAGGACGAAGTCACCGTCGGGCGCCGCCAGCCGGACGATGGTGCCGGGCTCGAGGCCGTTGACGAGGTGGTCGGAGACGAAGCCCTCCGGCATGGCGCGCACCGTCACCGCGATGTGGCGGCCCTTGCGCTTCGGAGGGCTGCTGATCGAGTAGGAGCGCCAGTGGAAGCGGCCCTCGACCTGCACCCCGATGCCGATGTACTGGCCGGGCTTGTGCTGCATCCGCCATCCCCAGCCAGGGCGGATCACCAGGGTGGCCGCGTCGTCGGTCTCCCGCACCACCTTCTCGATCCGCCCGCGCAGCTCGCGCGCGGTCCAAAGCGGGTTGATGAGCGCGAGGTAGTCGTCGGGCTGCAGCGGCGTCGTGAGCCGGGCGCCGAACGAGCGCGCGGCGCGAGTGGGCCAGGTGGTCGACATCGAACTCCTCGTGGACGGTGCTGAGCAGTACCTGCGAGGGTCGTACCCCGCTGTGAGTGAGCGCACACCCGTTCACCCACTTCATCTCACCATGTCATGGGGCTGGAGCGCCGCCGTACGCTTGAGTGCATGGGATACGCCGTGGAGAAGTCCGACGACGAGTGGCGCGCAGAGCTGTCGAAGGCCGAGTACGACGTGCTCCGCCGGGCCGGCACCGAGCGCGCCCACACCGGTGAGTACACCGACACCAAGACGACCGGCGTCTACCGCTGCCGGGCGTGCTCCGCGGAGCTGTTCCGCTCCGACACGAAGTTCGACTCCCACTGCGGGTGGCCGTCGTTCTACGCGCCGCTGGCCGAGGACCGGGTCGAGTACATCGAGGACCGGTCGATGGGGATGAAGCGCGTAGAAGTCCGCTGCGCGGCCTGCGGCTCGCACCTCGGGCACGTCTTCGAGGGTGAGGGCTACGGCACTCCCACCGACCAGCGCTACTGCATCAACTCGATCTCGATGGTGCTCGAGCCGGCCCAAGAACCCGCTCAGGGGTCGTAGGGCCGCAGCGCCGAGCTCACCACGACGAGGTCGGCGCCGTACTCGGCGTCGAGCTGGCGCTGGAGCGTGCCGTCGTCGAAGAACACCTCGACGTGCACACGGTCGCGCGAGGCGCCGGCACTCAGCAGGCCGAGCTCGTCCGACCGGTCGGCAAGCTCCCGTTGGACCTTCCGCAGCTCGCTGCCGGCCCGCTGCGCCTCCGAGACGCAGAGCGCGCCGCCCCAGACCGCGCGCAGGTCCTTCTCAGCCGCCCGC
>JAUYLL010000100.1 GCA_030698375.1 Nocardioides sp.
CGGCTCGTCGAGCAGCAGCAGCGCCGGGCGGGGGGCGAGCGCACGGGCGATCGCGACCCGCTGGGCCTGGCCGCCCGACAGCGCCGCCGGCCGTCGGTCGCCGAGGTCGCCGACGCCGAGGCGGTCCAACCAGTCCTGGGCCTCGGTCGCGGCGTCGCGGCGGGACCAGCCACGGGTGCGCAGGCCGAAGGCGACGTTCTGCCGGGCGGAGAGGTGGGGGAAGAGGTGCCGGGCCTGGAAGACCACGCCGAGGTCGCGGCTGGGCACGGGGCCGGTCCACCGGATCCCGTCGACCGCGACGTGCCCGTCGTCGAGGGGCAGCAGCCCGGCGAGGCCGTGGAGGAGCGTGGACTTGCCGGCGCCGTTGGGGCCGACGACGGCGACGACGTCGCCTCGACGCGCGGCGAGGGAGACGTCGGTCCGGTGTCCGGCGCGGTCGACGACCACGCGTGCGTCCAGGCTCACGGCGTGCTCACAGCCATCGGTCCCGAAGCATCGCCAGCACCGCCAGGGACACCGCGAGCATCACCAGGCTCAGCGCGTACGCCGACCGGGGATCGTCCTGCAGCTCGGTGTAGACCAGCAGCGGCATCGTCTGGGTGCGACCGGGGAAGTTCCCGGCGAAGGTGATGGTGGCGCCGAACTCCCCGAGCGAGCGCGCCCAGGCCAGCGCCAGCCCGGCCGCGATGCCGGGGAGCGCCAGCGGCACGGTGACCCGGCGGAAGGTGGTCCACCGGCGCGCGCCGAGGGTGGCCGCGACGGCGTCGAGCTCACGTCCACCGGCCCGCAGCGCCCCCTCGACCGCGAGGACGAAGAAGGGCAGCGCGACGAAGGTGTGGGCCAGCACCACGGCCGGGGTGGTGAAGGGGAGGGTCAGACCGAACGCCGAGTCCAGGGGAGCGCCGACCAGACCGGTGCGCCCGAAGGCGCCGAGCAGGGCGACGCCGCCCACGACCGGGGGCAGCACCAGCGGCACGGTGACGAGGGCCCGCAGCAGCCGGCGTCCGCGGAAGTCGACCCGGGCGAGCAGCCAGGCCAGGGGCGTGCCGAGGACCACGCAGAGACCGGCGGTGATGGTCGAGGTGGTCAGGGAGAGCCACAGCGCCTGCGCCACGACGGGGGTGCCGAGGAGCTCGGGCAGGTCGGTCCAGGGCGTGCGGGCGAGCAGCCCGAGGAGGGGCAGCAGCAGCAGCCCGGTGGCGAGGACCGCCGGCAGCAGGAGGACCGGGGGGACGCGCCCCAGGTCCGCGTCAGCGCGGGCCACCGAACCCGAGCCCGGTCAGGACGGACTGGCCGTCGGGGGAGAGCAGCAGGTCGACCCACGCCCGCGCGAGCTCGGGTTCAGCTGCCTGGGCGAGCGGTGCGACGACGTGCTCGGTGGGCAGGTCGGCGGCGCCGGGGAGGTCGACCACGGCCACGGCGTCCCCCGCGGCCCGGGCGTCGGTGGCGTAGACCAGGCCGGCGTCCGCCTCCCCGAGGGTGACCTTGGTGAGTACCGCCCGTACGTCGACCTCGAGGCTCACCGGCTCGGTGGCCACGCCGCTGCGGTCGAGCAGGGTCGCGGCCAGGGCGCCACAGGGTGCCGACGGCACGCAGACCACGAGGTCGGTGCCCGCGAGGTCCTCGAGCCCACCCACTTGGCGGGCCGCGTCGGGCGGCACGACGAGCACCATCGCGTTGGTCGCGAAGACCCGGGGGGCGGCAGCGAGGGCGCCCCCGTCGTCGGCGGTCGCCATCGTGCGGGCGTCCGCGGTGGCGAGCACGTCGGCTGGTGCGCCGGCCACCGCCTGCTGGGCGAGCGTGGCGCTGGAGCCGGTGGAGACCTGCACGTCGACCCCCGCGTGCTCGTCCTCGAAGCGCTGCTCCAGCTGCGCGAACGCGTTGGTGAGGGAGGCGGCGGCGAGCACGGTGAGCGTCCTGGTGGGGGCTGCGTTCCCCACGCCCTCCCCGCCGCACGCTGCCGCAGGAAGAAGGAGCAGGGCAGCGGCCACCGCCGCGGCAGTCCTGCGGGCGCGCGGCACGGTCACGGTCGCTCGACGACGACGGAGGTGGACTTCACCGAGGCGATGGCGACCACCCCCGGTTCGAGCCCGAGGTCGTCGGCGGCCTCCGCACTCATCAGGGAGACCACCCGGTAGGGCCCGCAGATGAGCTCCACCTGTGCCATCACCGTGTCCTTGCGCACGCCGGTCACCAGGCCGCGCAGGCGGTTGCGGGCGCTCACCGCGTGGCGGCGCACGACGGCGGGGTCGGGGTCGTCCGCCAGCGCGACCGCGAGGGCGGCCAGGTCGGTGCCGGCGACGGCGGCCCGGCCGTCGGGGCCGGTCGTGGCGGGCAGCCGCTCGGCGTCGACCCAGCGGCGGACGGTGTCGTCGCTGACTCCCAGGAGCTCGGCTACCTCGCTGATCCGGAACAGGCTCACCCGACCACGCTACCGCAGATGCGGAGATTATTGCCTGAAAGATCCGCATCTGCGGCACCTGCGGCGGGCATCTTCCGGGGAACTAGGCTCCTGGGTGTGAGCTCTCCCCCCGTCGAGCCCACCGGGCAGTCCGGGCGCTACCAGCGCTCCGCGTCCGGTCTCGTGGCCGCCCTGGTGATCGTGATGGTCGTGGTCGCGGCCTACATTGGCTTCCGCGCGTTGGTGCGTGCGGACCCGGTGCTCGACACGCGCTCGATCGACGACGCGGAGTACGCCCAGGTGCTCGGGTTCGCCCGCGAGGGCGACTTCCCGGTAGTGGCACCTCCCGAGACACCGGAGGGATGGGTGGCCACGGTCGTTCGCTACACCCCCGGCCCCAGCCCCCGGTTCTCGATGTCCTTCCTCACCGAGGAGGAGCGCTACGTCGGTCTCGAGCAGACCCGCGGTGGGCTCGAGCGGCTGGTGGAGACGTACGTCGACGAGGAGGCCGAGCCGGGTCCCTCCGTCGAGGTCGCGGGCGAGCTCGGGGGGACGTGGCAGTCCTGGACCGACGAGGGCGGGGATTACGCGCTGACCCGCGAGTACGAGGGCACGAACGTCCTCGTGGTGGGCTCGGCCGGCCCTGACGTCGTACGAGAGCTCGCAGCGTCGCTGACCGAGTGACGCCCGGGGCGTGACTCAGTCGTCGTCGAGCGCGGCGTCGAGCCGCTCGCGCGCGCCGTCGAGCCAGGTCTGGCAGATCCGGGCGAGCTCCTCGCCTCGCTCCCACAGGCGCAGCGACTCCTCAAGGTCAGTGCCGCCGGTCTCGAGCGCGCGCACCACCTCGACGAGCTCGTCGCGGGCCTGCTCGTAACCGATCGGCTGCTCCGGCTGGCCGGGCTTCTCGGACTTCTCACTCATCGTCAGCCTGCTCCTCGTCGGGTCGGACCTCGTCCACGGTGGCGGTCAGGGCGCCGTCGGCCACCCGGATCCTCAAGGGCGCGCCGGGGGGAGTGCCGCGGGCGCCCACGACGTGTCCATCGGGGTCGGTCACGACGGCGTACCCGCGCTCCAGGGTCGCCAGCGGCGACAGGGCGCGGACCCGGGCGAGCTGGTGTCCGAGGTCGTCCGCGCGGCGGTCCAGCCGGTGCCGGAGGCTGCGCCGGGCGCGGTCGCGCAGCTCGGCGACGGCGGCCGACCGCTCGGCCAGACCGGCGCGTGGGTCCGCGAGCGCCGGCCGGGTGCGCAACGCGGTGACCACCTGCTGCTCGCGGTCCACGCGGGCCCGCACGGCGCGGCGGCACCGGTCCCGGGCCTCCGCGACGCGGGCCAGCTCCTCGCCCACGTCAGGCACGACCCGCTTCGCGGCGTCGGTCGGGGTGGCCGCCCGTACGTCGGCGACCAGGTCGAGCAGCGGGGTGTCGGGCTCGTGGCCGATCGCGGAGACCACGGGGGTGCGGCAGGCCGCGACCACTCGGACCAGTCCCTCGTCCGAGAAGGGGAGGAGGTCCTCCACCGAGCCGCCACCGCGGGCCACGACCACCACGTCGACCTCCGGATCGGCGTCGAGGGCGCGGACCGCCTCGATGACCTCGGCCGCGCACCGGGGGCCCTGGACAACGGCGTGCCGCACGGTGAACCGCACCGCTGGCCACCGGCGTCGGGCCACCTCGAGGACGTCGCGCTCGGCAGCCGACCCCTGGCCGGTGACCAGGCCGACTGCGCCGGGCAGGAAGGGCAACGGCTTCTTGCGCCGCGGGTCGAAGAGACCCTCGGCCGCGAGCAGCTGACGCCGCTGCTCGAGGCGGGCGAGCAGCTCGCCGAGGCCGACCGGTCGCAGGTCGCGGGCCACCAGGCTGAGTCGCCCGCGGGGCGCGTAGTAGGAGGGCTTGGCCTGCACGACGACGCTCGCGCCCTCGACGACCGCGGGGGTGACCGCGTCGTACAGCGACCGGGGGCAGGTCACCTGCACCGAGATGTCGGCGAGGTTGTCACGCAGGGTGAGGAAGACGGTGGAGGAGGCGGCGCGGCGGCTGACCTGGGTGACCTGGCCCTCGACCCAGACCAGCCCGAGGCGGTCGACCCACTGCTCGATCGCCAGCGCGATCTGGCGCACCGGCGCGGGGGAGTCCAGGGAGGTCTGCAGGGCCACCCGAAGGAGAGTAGGGCAGCGCGCCGACGCCGCCTACGATGGAGCCATGTCTTCCTCTGACCTCGGCATGCCGCCCGTCCTCGCCCCGGACGACGCCGACCGCGCCGTGCAGCTCGCTGCGCCGCGGGGCTACTGCGCCGGGGTGGACCGCGCGGTGATCACCGTCGAGAAGGCGCTGGAGCTGTACGGCGCCCCGGTCTACGTCCGCAAGCAGATCGTCCACAACAAGCACGTCGTGGCGAACCTCGAGTCGCGGGGGGCCGTGTTCGTCGAGGAGGTCGCGGAGGTGCCCGAGGGCGCGACCGTCGTCTTCTCCGCCCACGGCGTCTCCCCGGAGGTGCACCGGCAGTCCGAGGAGCGCTCGCTCAAGACGATCGACGCCACCTGCCCGCTGGTGACCAAGGTGCACCACGAGGCGCGACGCTTCGCCACCGAGGACTACGACATCCTGCTCATCGGTCACGAGGGCCACGAGGAGGTCGAGGGCACCGCTGGCGAGGCCCCCGAGCACATCCAGCTCGTGCAGACCCCCGCAGACGTCGCCGGCATCGAGGTCCGGGACCCGACGAAGGTGGCCTGGCTCTCGCAGACCACGCTGTCGGTCGACGAGACGATGACCATCGTGCGCGCCATCCGGGACCGCTTCCCCGACCTGCTCGACCCTCCCTCGGACGACATCTGCTACGCCACCCAGAACCGGCAGATGGCGGTCAAGGAGATCGCGCGCGAGGCCGACCTGGTCATCGTGGTGGGGTCCGGGAACTCCTCCAACTCGGTGCGTCTGGTCGAGGTGGCCCTCGAGTCGGGCGCCCGGTCGGCGTACCGGGTCGACGACGCCAGCGAGATCGACGAGGCGTGGTTGGAGGGCGTGCAGCGGGTCTCGGTGACCTCCGGCGCCTCGGTCCCCGAGGACCTCGTCGACGGAGTCCTCGCCTTCCTCGCCGAGCGTGGCTACCCCGACGCCGTGGCGGTGCAGACGGCCGAGGAATCGCTGATCTTCGCCCTGCCGCCCGAGCTGCGGCGGGACATGCGGGCCGCCGGGGTCTCCTGAGGTGGCGCGCTATCTCGACCTGCACCCGGTCGATCCCCAGCCGCGGGTGATCAGCCAGGTCGTGGACCTGCTCCGAGACGGCGGTCTCATCGCCTACCCGACCGACTCCTGCTACGCGCTCGGGATCGCCCTCGGCAACCGCGAGGGGCTCGAGCGGATCCGCAGCATCCGGCAGCTCGATGACAAGCACCACTTCACGCTCATGTGCGCGGACTTCTCCCAGCTCGGGCAGTTCGTCCACGTCGACAACGCGGCGTTCCGGATGGTCAAGGCCGCGACGCCCGGCCAGTACACCTTCATCCTCCCGGCCACCCGCGAGGTGCCGAAGCGACTGATGCACCCCAAGAAGCGCACCGTCGGGGTGCGCATCCCCGACCACCGCGTCACCCAAGCGCTGCTCGCCGAGCTCGGCGAGCCGCTCCTCTCCTCCACCCTCCTACTCCCCGGGGCCGAGGAGCCGATGACCCAGGGCTGGGAGATCAAGGAAGAGCTCGACCACCTCGTCGACGCGGTCCTCGACGCGGGGGAGTGCGGCGCGGAGCCGACCACCGTGGTGGATCTCTCGGAAGGAGCGCCCGTCGTGCTGCGCTACGGCGCGGGAGACGCCACGCGGTTCGAGTGACGGACGAGGATCGTCCCGAGCGCCACGGCGTACCCGGCGGCCAGCGCCACGGCGCGGTTCGCGAGGCCCGTCACGGTGGCCTGGAGTGCGCCGTCGGTCGCGTCGGCCACCGTGCCGGGCGCCACGGTGCCCAGGGCCAGGCAGAGCACGAGCATGGCCACCGGAGGTGCGACGGCGACGATGGGAAAGGCGTCCCGCCCCACGGTCGCCGCCACCGCCAGGCAGACGCTGATGAAGACGAGGTCGAAGAAGAGTCCCACCCGACCGGTGAGCGCGACGTCCAACGCAGCCATCGTCACCAGGACGGCAGCGGCGTGCGTCAGGACGCTCACGCGGGTCACGGTACGCGCGCCACCTGCGTGATCGGGGTAGGCGCGTCGAGCTCCTCGGCGCTCGGGTCGAGCTCCTGGAATCGCCGGGCCGCGACCAGCACCCGGCGCTCGTAGGAGCCGACCGCGTCGTTGTAGGAACCGACGGCCGAGCCCAGCGACCGGCCGACCTTGTCGAGGTGGGACGTCAAGGTGCCGAGGCGGGTGTGCAGGGAGCGCCCGAGCGAGTGAATCTCGCGGACCGTCTCGGCCAGGGACTCCTGGGTCCAGGCGTGCGCGACGGTGCGCAGCAGCGCGATCAGCGTGGTCGGCGTCGCGAGCACCACGTGGCGGTTCGCGGCGTGCTCGAGGAGCCCGTCGTCGGCCTGGAGCGCCGCGGAGAGGAAGGACTCCCCGGGCACGAAGAGGACGACGAACTCCGGGGTCCCCTCCAGGGAGCGCCAGTAGGCCTTCGCCCCGAGCTGGTCGACGTGGCGCCGCAGCTGCAGGGCGTGGCGGCGCAGGTGGGCGAGGTGCTCCTCCTCGTCCTCGGCGGAGGTGGCGTCGAAGAACGCCTCCAGCGGCACCTTCGCGTCGACCACGACGTGGCGTCCGCCCGCGAGGTGTACCACCATGTCGGGGCGCTGCGCGGCTCCGTCGTCGTCGGCGACGGTCAGCTGCTCGGTGAAGTCGCAGCGCGAGACCATGCCGGCCAGCTCCACCGCGCGGCGCAGGTGCATCTCGCCCCAGCGCCCGCGGACCGCCGGCTTGCGCAGCGCGGTCGACAGCGTGGCCGTCTCTCGGCGCAGCAGGTCGACCTGGGCGTGCAGCTGCCCCTGCCACCCGGCGCGCTCCCGCTCGAGCGCCTGCAGCTGCGTCCCGAGCCGCTCGAGGCCCTCGTGCACCGCGCCCCCCGGCGTACGGCGGCTGCCCAGGAACCAGCCGAGCATCCAGCCCACGCCGCCGGCGAGGGCGGCGACGAGCACCAGCGCGACGAGGGTCACCACGGAGATCTCCATGTCGCCATCGTCGGTGCTGGCACCGACAGTGGACGGCTCAGCCGCTCCGGCGCGCCGAACGGGTGGCCAGGATGGTCATGATCCGGGCGATCACCAGCGCGACGTAGAGCATGCCGGCGATCTGCGCGAGCATCACGAGCGAGCGGGCGTGGGCCCCGATCGGCACGACGTCGGAGAGCCCGACGCTGGTCAGCACCGTCACCGAGACGTAGAGCATCTCGAGCCACCCGTGGGTCGTGTCGGGGTCGAAGCCCCCGAACGAGCCGGGCTGCAGGATCTCCAGCGCGACGAAGACGTAGGCGAAGGCCCAGGCCACCACCGTGAACGTGGCACCGGTCGCGTAGAGCTCGTCGGTGGTCACGATGTTGTCGTGGAACATGTACTTGATCAGTGCGTATGCGGTGTAGAAGTAGAACGCCGCGTGCAGGACCGCCGAGATAACCACGATCCCGTCGTCGGGACGGACGGCCTCCAGCACGGTGAACACGACGACCGGGACACCGAGCGTGAGCGAGATCCAGCTCAGGGCCGGCGTCATCCGCACGGCCATCACCGCGAGCGTGAGCACCACCAGTCCCAGCAACCCGATGAAGGCCCGTCCCAGGGCGGACCCGCTCAGGAAGGGATAGACCACGAGCGCCGCGAGCTGGACCGCGAGGAGCACGCCGCACGGCGTGCGACGGAAGGTGTGGAACCAGTGCGGGCGCTCGGGCACGCAGCGGACGCTACGCCACGCCGGCGGCCGAGTCCGGTAAGAAGGACGCATGCGCCAGCGCCTTCTCGTCCTGCCTGCCACCGTCGTGGCCACGCTCGCCCTCCTTGTGGGCTGTTCCTCCGGTGACGAGCCCTCGGCCGAGGAGGAGACGCCGCTGGCGACCCCGCAGGGCGAGGGGGAGTTCGTGCCCCCGCCGAGCCAGCCGACCGACCCGCTCGACATCGAGACCTACCGGGTCTGCGTCGACCTCAGCGACCAGCCGGACGAGCTGCTGGTCCGCGAGGAATTCCTCAGCCCGACCGACGACGTCACGATCGCCTCGGTCGAGGCGATCGGGGCCCAGGGCCTCACGCTCGTCGACTCCTGGGTGACCCCGGCCCAGCGCGACCAGGGCGGGGTCATCGACTCCTTCCCCCCGACCGCCATCGTCCTCGGCGAGGGCTACCGCTGGGACGACCGTGAGGAGGCCGGGGGTGCCACGCTCGAGGGCGGGTCGTCGTACCACCTCTTTGTGCACCTGAGTCGCGAGCAGCAGGCGAGCATCGACGGGGTGCGCATCGGCTACACCAGCGACGGCGAGGACTACGAGACCGGCACCACCAACAAGTACGTCTTCGGCGGAGGCTGCTGAGTCCGGGGCGAGGGACGCACGGGTCCCGCGGGTTGGGAGACCGTGCGGCCGGGCACGAAGCACGCATGAGCGACGAGCCCGACCACGCGACCGACGACCGTCGCTCGCTCGGCGAGACCGATGGTCCGATGGAGGACGCCCTCGAGGAGTCGTTCACCCGTCAGGTGCTGGAGGGCACCCAGCGGCTGAGCCGGCCTTGGCGCGAGGTGCTGGTCACGGGGTTCGTGGGAGGCGCCGAGATCGCCCTCGGGCTGCTGGCGATGCTGGTGGTGCTGCACGAGACGGGCAACCAGCTGCTGGCGGGACTCGCCTTCTCGATCGGCTTCATCGCGCTCCTGCTCGGGCGCTCCGAGCTCTTCACCGAGGGCTTCCTGGTCCCGGTGATCACCGTCGCGGCCAAGCGGGCGACGGTTCGTCAGCTCGCGAAGCTGTGGGCAGGCACCTTGGTGGCGAACCTGGTGGGTGGCTGGCTCGTCATGTGGCTGGTGGTGTGGGGGTACCCCGCGCTGCACACCGAGCTCGTGGAGTCCGCCACTCACTTCGCGACGGCGACGATCAGCGCCGAGACGGTCGCGCTGACCCTGCTCGGTGGCGCGGTGATGACCCTGCTGACCCGGATGCAGCACGGGACCGAGGACATGATCGCCAAGATCATCGCGGCGGTCGTGGCCGGTTTCCTCCTCGCCGGGACGGAGATGTTCCACTCCATCCTGGACTCGCTGCTGATCTTCGGCGCCCTGCACACGGGGGAAGCGCCGTTCGGCTACGGCGCCTGGTGGGTGTTCTTCCCGCTGGTCGTGGTGGGGAACATGGTGGGTGGCCTGGGGCTGGTCACGCTCTTGAGGCTGGTCCGCAGCAAGGACCGGCTGAAGGACGAGCGCCAGGACCGTGAGGGCTGACGCCCTCGGGCTCAGCGCAGGTCGACTATGACGGGCGCGTGGTCGCTCGCACCGGTGCCGGCCCGCTCGTCGCGGTCCACGAACGCACCGGTGACGCGCTGCTCCACCGCCGGGGTGCCGAGCAGGAAGTCGATGCGCATCCCACGGTTCCGCTCGAACCGCTGGCGGTAGTAGTCCCAATAGGTGAACGTGCCGGGCCCGGAGGTGTGCGGTCGGGCCAGGTCGGCGTACCCCGCCTCGATGAAGGCGGCGAAGGCGGCCCGCTCCGCCGGGGTGACGTGGGTGCTGTTGCGGAACTGCTCGATGTCCCACACGTCGTCGTCGGTGGGCACGACGTTCCAGTCACCGGCCAGGACGACGGCAGCGTCGGGATCGTCGGCCAGCCACTGCGTCGCCTGCGTACGCAACGCCGCGAGCCACTCCAGCTTGTAGGTCATGTGCGGGTCGTCGACCTTGCGCCCGTTGGGGACGTAGAGCGACCACACGCGTACGCCGCCGCAGGTGGCGCCGATCGCCCGGGCCTCAGGGGCCACGGGGTCGCCGAAGCCGGGCATCCCGGGGAACCCGGGCTCGACGTCCTCGAGACCCACGCGAGAGACGACGGCGACGCCGTTCCACTGGTTCAGCCCGTGGGTCGCGACCTCGTAGCCCATCGCCTGCAGGCCCATGAGCGGCCACTGGTCGTCGCGGGCCTTGGTCTCCTGCAGGACGAGCACGTCGACGTCGTGGCGCGCCACGAAGGCCTCGACGCGATCGATGCGGGAGCGGACGGAGTTGACGTTCCAGGTGGCGATGCGCACGCCGCCACCCTAGGGCGGGTCAGGCGCGGGACTTCTTGCCGACCACGCCCTCGGCGGTGCCGACGAGCAGCACGGCGGCGACCACGGCGAGGATGAAGCCGAGGATGTTGAGCTCCCAGATGCTGCCGCTGCCGATCAGCCAGGCGATCGTGCCGCCGATCAGCGAGCCGACGAGGCCGAGTCCGAGGGTCCCGAGCAGGCTGAGGTCCTGCTTGCCGGGCTTGATGAGGCGGGCAAGGGCGCCGATGATGAGGCCGGCGACGAGGAATCCAATCATGCTGGGTTGCTACCCGTTCGGCTGTGGGGCCATGCCTCTCGTAGGCTTCCCGATCGTGGCACTCACCATCGGCATCGTCGGGCTCCCCAACGCGGGCAAGTCGACCCTCTTCAACGCTCTGACCAAGAACGACGTCCTCGCGGCGAACTACCCGTTCGCGACGATCGAGCCGAACGTCGGGGTGGTGGGCGTCCCTGACGACCGGTTGCCGCGGCTCGCGGAGATCTTCGGTTCGGCCAAGATTCTTCCCGCGACGGTCGAGTTCGTCGACATCGCCGGCATCGTCCGTGGTGCCTCGGAGGGCGAGGGGCTCGGCAACAAGTTCCTCTCGCACATCCGCGAGTCCGCCGCGATCTGCCAGGTGACGCGCGTCTTCCGCGACGAGGACGTCACCCACGTCGACGGTGAGGTGAACCCGGCCAACGACATCTCGACCATCCAGACCGAGATGATGCTCGCCGACCTCCAGACCGTGGAGAAGGCGATCCCGCGCCTGCAGAAGGAGGCGCGGACGAAGAAGGAGTACGCCGCGCAGCTGGCCGCGGTCGAGGAGACGAAGGAGGCGCTCGAGGCCGGTACGCCGGTGAGCGCCACCTCGATCGACCGCGCGCACCTGCGCGAGCTCTCGCTGCTCACCGCCAAGCCCTACATCTACGTCTTCAACTGCGACGCCGACGAGCTCGCCGACGAGGACCTCAAGCAGCGGATGCGCGACCTGGTCGCCCCCAGCGAGGCGATCTTCCTCGACGCCAAGTTCGAGGCCGAGCTCGTCGAGCTGGACGACGACGAGGAGGCCCGCGCGATGCTCGCCGAGATGGGTGTCGAGGAGCCCGGGCTCGACGTGCTCGCCCGCGTGGGCTTCGAGACGCTCGGCCTGCAGACGTACCTCACGGCCGGTCCGAAGGAGACACGCGCCTGGACCATCCCGAAGGGCGCGACCGCCCCGGAGGCCGCCGGCGTCATCCACACCGACTTCCAGCGAGGCTTCATCAAAGCCGAGATCGTCTCCTTCGACGACCTCGTCGAGGCCGGCTCCATGAACGCCGCCAAGAGCGTCGGGAAGGTGCGCATGGAGGGCAAGGACTACGTGATGGCCGACGGCGACGTGGTGGAGTTCCGCTTCAACGTGTGAACAGGCCCGGTGGTCGGTTGTCTGTCGACGGCGATCTGTCAGGACATCTGGTAGAAGCGCCAGAATCCGAAGTCCTCGATGGGAAGAACCTCGAACGTGGCGAAGCCGGCGGCCTCGCCGTACCCCTGCAACGTTGACGGGCGCATCACTGTTCCGGTCCCCACGCTGGGGGAGGAGGAAAGCCCGTCCGGCAGGCAGACGAAGAGGCTGAAGCCGTACATCATCCGCTCCAGGTCGTCACCGTCCGGAGCGAAGACGTCGGCAACGGCCTCGTCCATCACGATCAGGGAGCCACCGGGCGTGAGTGCCCGCCGGACGGCGCCGAGGACCTCTACCGGGCGGGGCATGTCGTGCACGCATTCGAAGGCGAAGGCCATGTCGACCGTTCCCTCGGGCAGGGACGCCGCGTCTTGGCACAGGAAACGCACCCGATCGCCCACACCTGACTCATGGGCGTTCGCCACGGCCAGGTCGATAGAGGGCTGGTCGATGTCGACACCGAGCACCGTTGCCGAGGGGTACGCCCGGGCAAGCGAGATGCTCGACCAACCCGCTCCGCAGCCCACGTCGAGCACCTGGCAGCCCGGAGCGGCGAGCACCTCGTGGACCGCGGGCAGGCTGGCGAGTGCCGGGCCGAGCTGCTTGTCGTACCAGGGGCGGTTGGCGTCGGCCTGGGACTCCCGAGCGTCATCGCCGAGGTCGTCCCAGCTGACACCGCCGCCGTTCCTGTAGACCTCGAGCAGCTGCGGGAGCACGGGTCCAACCGCCCCGAACATCCTGCCCATGGGCGCCAGGTAGGCCAGGCTGGTCGGGTTGGTCATCACCTCAGCCGTGCTCGGGGGGATGGCAAAGCGACGGTCGTCGGGCGCGCCGTCGGACTCGAGCGTCAGCAGCCCGGCCACGGCCTGCTGCTCGAGCCACTCGCGCGCGTAGCGGACCTGGGTGTCGGTCCGTTGGGAGAGCTCGAGCGGACTGGCCGGACCGTCGCTGGCCAGGGAGCGGTACCAACCGAGACGGTCTCCGAGATAGACCGACATGATCTCCACCGTGCCGAGGAGCGAGCCGAACAGTCGCTCCGCGACTTCGTCCGCTGTCTGCTGGGATGCATTCATGCTCCACTATGGCCCGGCCGAACCCCTCGGCGCAGCCCCTGGATCCGCCCAGAGGAAGCGTTCCCAGATCAGTTCAGTGGAGCCGGCGTGGCCGAGCGACCGGAGGTGGGTCACGACCGCGCTGACCCTGCGGTGCACCGTGGGTTCGTCGGTGAGGCCGAGCTTGGCTCAGAGCGTGTTGCTGGCCTTCTCCACCGACGACTCCGACAGGACCCCACCCACACCGGGACATTCGGTCCGAGCCAGTGTGGATCGGGGCCAGCGGTTCGTCTCCCCACACGGCGTCGTTCGTGGCGCCAAGGTTCGATTGGGTTCCCGGTTTGGTCGACGACCTGGTCGCGTTCTCGCGCCGAACGGACGTCGAACCGTTTCTTCAGGTGGCGGTCGCCCACGCACAGTTCGAGACGATCCATCCGTTCAGTGACGGCAACGGTCGCACCGGACGTGCCTTGGTCCAGTCGATGCTGCGCTCGTACGGCATCACCCAGCGCATCACCGCGCCCGTCTCGGCCGGCCTGCTGAGCGAGGTCGAGGGCTACTACGAGGCCCTGACCGCCTATCGTCAGGGCGACCTGGACCCGATCGTCGTTGCGTTCTCACGGGCCGCGTTCGCCGCGATCGCCAACGGCGAGGTTCTGGTCCGTGACCTGGTCGCGCTCCGCGACGCGTGGGCCGGGCGGGTCAGTGCACGCGCCGATGCCTCTGTGTGGCGGGCGCTGCCGCAGGTGATGAGCCAGCCCGCCGTGACTGTCAACCACCTGGCCCAGCGGCTGGGGATCTCCAAACCCGCCGCGCAGACAGCCATCGACCAGATGGTTGCCGGCGAGGTGCTGACGCCCGTCAACAGCTATCGCCGCAATCGCGTGTGGGTGGCTGGCGAAGTCGTCGCGGTGCTGGACGAGTTCGCCGAGCGTGCCGGGCGACGCCGCTTCTCGGCTGGCTGAAGAGTCGTCCTCACCGCGTGAGCACCTCGCGGGCGGTGGCAACGCCGGATCGGACGGCGCCCTCCATGTAGCCGTTCCACTCCACGGCGTGCTCGGCACCGGCCCAGTGGATCCGGTCGACAGGAGAACGCAGTGCCTCGCCGTACCCGGTCCACACCCCGGGGGCGAAGTGGGCGCCGTAGCAGCCGCGGGTGAACTCCTCGGCGCTCCAGTCCTTCTCGACGTACGCCGTGGGGTCGGCCGCCCGGGGTCCGACGTACCCGACCAGGCAGTCGAGCACCGCGCGTCGCCGCTCGGGTCCCGGCAGTCGCTGCCACCGGCGCGCCTCACCCCCCTCGACGAACCCGAGCAGGATCCCCACTTCGCCACCGGGTGGGGAGACATCGAAGGTCACCTTGACCGGGCCGGTGTCGGAGGCGACCTGGCCGTTGAGGCCGTCCTCGCGCCAGAACGGGGTCGGGTACGCGGCGAAGGTCTTCACCACCGTCCCCGCCGGGACTCGCTGAGTCAGCTGGTCGCGCCAGGCGGGGAGCACCGGGTCGTACCGCAGCCGCCCGGCCAACGTCGGAGGGAGGGCCACGACGACCCGGTCCGCGGAGAGGGCCCCGGTGCGCGTCGCGACGCTCACCCCACTCGCGTGCTGGGTGATGCCTTCGACGGGGGTGGCCAGCCGTACGTCGAGGCCGTCCGCGAGGCGCTCGGCCACCAGCGCCGAACCGCCCACGACCCGGTCCTGCTGGGCGCCGTCGTCGACGGCGAGCAGCGTCTCGAGGTCACGGTTGCTCACGGCATAGAAGAGGGCGTGGAGGAGCGAGAGGTCCGTCGTGTCCGCGGCGAAGACCGCCTCGGTCGCCGTCCGGAAGTAAGCGCGGCCGGTCGGGGTGCGCAGGGTCCGGCGTACCCAGGTCTCGAAGGTCTGGCCGTCCAGGACGTGCGCCCGCGGATGAGCCCACGGACGGGCCGGGTCGACGCTGCGCGCGAGCCGGCCGAACCGGGCCATGCCCTGGGCCAGGTCGGCGAGCGCGACCGGGTTCAGCCGCGGGACGGCACCCTTCCGGCCGGCGACGAGGGCACGCCTCGACCCGAGCTGGACCAGGGTCCGGCCCTCGTCGTTCCAGGTCCGGAAGGTCTTGAGCCCGAGCTCGGCGACCAGGGCGTGCATCCGGGTGTGGCCCGCACCGATCCAGGTGCCGCCGAGCTCGATCGGGTGCCCCTCGAGCACACCGGCCTCGAGGCGCCCGCCCACGCGGTCACGCGCTTCGACCACCACCACCTCGGTGCCCGCCCGCTGGAGCTCCCTCGCCGCGCAGAGCCCCGCGAGGCCCGCGCCGACCACCACGACCCTCATCGTCGCGCGACCTCGGGCGAGCCCTCGCCGAAGGTGCCGAACAGCTCGGGGCGGACGTCACCGGAGTCGGTCACCCACCCCAGGCCGGGCTCGTGGCGGCGCACGACGCGCGCGGGGGAGCTCGCGACGACGGCGTGGTCCTCGACCACGCCGCGGACGACCGCGCCTGCGGCGACCACGACGTTGCGGCCGATGCGGGCGCCTGGCAGGACCACGGCGTCGTGACCGATCCACGAGCCGGAGCCAATGACAACCGGTTGGTGCGTGCCGAACTGCTCGCCCACAGGGCGGGTCGGGTCCTGGTACCCGTGGCTGGCGTCGGTGACGAAGACGCCCTGGCCGAAGAAGACCCCGTCGCCGACCTCGACCGAGACGTGGCAGGTGATCGTGGTGCGCGCGCCGATCGTGCAGCGGTCGCCGAGCACGATCCCCCGCTCCGGTACGCCGGGGTCCCCCTCGCCGTACCCGACCGCCAGGGTGACGCCGCGCCCGACGAGGGTCCCGGCGCCCAGGTGCACCGAGCGGGTGTTCATCAGGGTCGCGGCGGGGAACCCGATGCAGCTGCCCTCACCGAAGCTCCCGAACCGCTCGGCGGCGCGGGTGCCCGGACGGATCTCGCCCCACCGGTCCACCCGTCGGTGGGCCGCCAGGACGACGCGGTTGGCGAGGCGGTCGATAGGGTGCACCCGCCGAAGCCTAGGGGGAGACCCCGCTCACGATTAGCGACCACCCGCGCCGGGCAGAAGATCTCGGAAGCGGAGGAGATCCATGAGCCCTGTCCTGCCCGACGCCACCGTCGCCGACCGCTACCAGCTCCGCGAGGTGCTGGGCCGCGGTGGCATGGCCGACGTCTACCGCGCCACCGACCTCGTGCTCGACCGCGAGGTGGCGGTCAAGGTGCTGCGCGACAGCACCGACGACGAGAGCGACCGCGCCCGCTTCACCGGGGAGGCGCGCACCCTCGCCCAGCTCTCGCACAGTGGCCTCGTGGTCGTCCTCGACGCCGGCTTCGAGGCCGAGCAGCCCTACCTGGTGATGGAGCTCGTCGAGGGACCGACCCTCGGCTCCGAGGTCTCTGCCGCCCCGCTGGACCTCGAGCGGGCCGGCGCCGTCGGCGTGCAGGTCGCGGAGGCCCTCGCCTACGTCCACGCTCACGGCGTCGTGCACCGCGACGTCAAGCCCGGCAACGTCCTCATCGGCGCCGACGGGCGGGTCAAGCTCGCCGACTTCGGGATCGCCCGGCTCATGGACGACGCCGTACGGCACACCCGCACCGGTCACGCCATCGGCACCGCGGCGTACCTCGCGCCCGAGCAGGTCACCGGTGACAAGATCACGGGCCGGACCGACGTCTACGCCTTGGGCCTCGTGCTGCTGGAGGCCCTCACCGGGAAGCGCGCCTACCCGGGGTCGCCCACCGAGGCGGCCCTCGCGCGGCTCAACCGCGCTCCTGAGATCCCGGTGTCGCTCCCGCCCGCCTGGCGCGACCTGATCACGGCGGCCACCAGCCTCGACCCGGAGGACCGACCCGACGCGCAGGAGTTCGCGCAGCGTCTGCGGGACCAGCCGACCGGCCCGATCCCCGTGGCCCGCCACGACGACGACGCCGGCGACACCCGTCTGCTCACCACGCCCGTCGCCACGCCCGGGACCTCGTCCGGCGAGGCCCCCGCCGGCGATCGTGGCCCGGCGCGCGAGCCCCGGGGTGCCTCCCTGGACCGGATGGGCGACGCCCTGGCCCAGCGGCCCCGGGCCTGGTGGACCCGGTGGCGCGCCGCCGACCCGGACCACCGAGCGGTGGCCGTGGTCGCCCTCGGGCTGCTGCTGCTCATCCTGGTCATCGCGATCGCCACCTCGGGTGCGGGGGACGGCGGGACGGAGCTGCCGGCGAACACGCCGCCCGGGCTCGAGAGTCCCATGGCCGACCTGCACGAGGCGGTGAACGGCGGATGAGCGCGGCCCCGACCCTGACCACGGTGCTGCGCTCCGCTGCAACCGGAGTGGCCCTGCTCGTCGCGCTCACCGCCTGCGGCACCACCACGCCGGCGTCGGAGTCCGTCCCGGCACTCGCCGACCAGCTGGCGCAGGTGGACGCCGCGATCGCCGAGGAGGACTACGCCGGCGCCCGCGACGCCGTCGACGCGCTCGTCGCCACCACCGCCCAGGCGCGGGTCGCCGGTGATCTCAGCTCCGAGCAGGCCGACCAGGTCCTGGCGGCGGCCACCCGGGTGCTCGAGGCGCTCCCTGAGGACGGGGCCGAGGAGGACGCGAGCGACGAGTCGGACGGGCTGCCCGTGCCGTCGCCGTCCGCGGTCCTCCAGGACGAGGACGACGAGGACGACAAGGACGACAAGGGCGACAAGGACGACAAGGACGACAAGGACGACAAGGACGACGAGAGCAAGGACAAGTCGAAGAAGACCGGCAAGGACAAGTCCCGCGACGACTGATCGGCCAGGTCAGGTCAGTCGACGCCCAGGTGCCGCAGCAGGTTCGCCGAGAACCGGTCGCCGGTGCGCGCCATGACGCCGTCCATCACGCGCGTCACGGCCGGCGCGGACACACGCGGGAGCGGCAGCCTGATCGAGATCGTCAGGCTGATGCCGAGCTCGACGCCCTCCTCGTGGTCGGCGAGCGTGTACCAGCCCTCGACTCCTGCCCGCTCGTCCGCGCCGGGCGGCGGGGCGTGGTGGTAGTTGATGCGCTCCTCCGGGGTGAGCCGCATGCGCTCGGTGAAGCAGGGGGAGACCTTCACCCCGAGGACGTCGATGCCGCTCATCTGCCACTGCCAGAGCGGGTCCCCGTTCTGGTCTCCCACCACCTCGATCGAGTGCAGCAGCGGGGTCAGGTCGGGCAGCAGGTCGGGGTCGGTGAGCGCCTTCCACACCGCGGTGCGGGAGGCGGGGACGATGGCGGTGTTCTTGGTCGTCGAGCTGAAGGTGGCCACGGATCTCCTCAGGTTGCGGGGTACGGCGAGCCGGCCAGCAGGCGGGCGAGGTGCGCGGTGTTGGCGGCCAGCGTCGTCGTCGTCGCGGCGGTCTTCTCGGGCCGGGGGTCCTTGTTCGTGTAGTCGACGCCCTGCATCGCCTCACCCACCCAGTAGGTGACGCCGTTGGCCGGGATCGTGAAGCCGACGTCGGAGAGCGCCTGGTAGATCTCGGCGGAGGTGTGGTGGGCACCGTCCTCGTTGCCGACCACCGCGACCCCGGCCACCTTGTCGTAGGTCAGGAACCGTCCGTCGGGGCCGGTCTCGCCAAGCTCGGCGTCGAGGCGCTCGAGCACCATCTTGGCGATCGCGGAGGGCTGTCCCATCCAGATCGGGGTCCCGATGACGAGGATCTCGGAGCCCAGCATCTGCTGGCGCAGGGTCGGCCAGGCGTCCCCGCTCCCCTCGTCGACGTCGACCCCGAACCGCACGTCGTGGTCGACCACGCGCACCGTCTCGGAGGTGACGTCGTGCTTCTCGAAGGCCTCGGCCAGCTCGGCGAGGAGCAGGTCGGTGCTCGACTCGGCGGGGGACGGCTTGAGCGTGCAGTTGAGGAGCAGGGCTCGGAGTGGACGCATGAGGGGTGGTGTGCCCACGTGGGGTCGTCTTCATGCCCCGGCGGGGCACCCGGAGGTGGCGACGCCCGCCCCGCCCTGGACGAGCTCGCCCACGAACGGGAGCCGGACGCGAACGCATGGAGGGTGGTGCAGCGACGTCGCTGAACCTCTGGGACAGTGGGGGCGTGAGAGCCCTGCTTCTGGAGAACCTGCACCCCCTCGCCCGCGCCGCGCTCGACGACGCCGGCATCGACGTCGTGGAGCGCCCGGGCGCCCTCGACGAGGACGAGCTGATCGACGCCCTCGACGGGGTCGACCTGCTCGGCATCCGCTCCAAGACCGAGGTCACCCGCCGTGTCCTCGAGGCGCGACCCGACCTGACGGCGATCGGGGCATTCTGCATCGGCACCAACCAGATCGACCTGGCCGCCGCGACCGAGCGCGGGATCGCCGTCTTCAACGCGCCGTACTCCAACACCCGCTCCGTCGTCGAGCTGGCCGTGGCCAACATCATCGCGATGGCCCGTCGGCTCACCGAGCGTGACAAGGCGCTGCACGCCGGGGTCTGGGACAAGTCAGCCACCGGCAGCCACGAGATCCGGGGCCGCACGCTCGGGATCGTCGGCTACGGCAACATCGGCTCGCAGCTGTCCGTGATCGCCGAGGCGCTCGGGATGCGGGTCTACTTCTACGACACCGACGACAAGCTCGCCCTCGGCAACGCCACCCGCTGCGCCTCGCTGGAGGAACTCCTGCGCACGGTCGAGACCGTGACCCTGCACGTCGACGGTCGGCAGGGGAACGCCGGCTTCTTCGGGGCCGAGCAGTTCGGCCAGATGCGCCCGCGCTCGCTGTTCCTCAACCTCTCCCGCGGGTTCCTCGTCGACTACGAGACCCTGCGCGACGCCCTGGTCTCGGGCCACCTCGCCGGGGCATCGGTCGACGTGTTCCCGCAGGAGCCGAAGAAGCGGGGGGACGCCTTCGACTCGCCGCTGCGCGGTCTGCCGAACGTCATCCTCACCCCGCACATCGGCGGGTCCACCGAGGAGGCGCAGGAGGACATCGGCCGGTTCGTCGGCAACAAGCTGCGGCAGTACGTCTTCGGCGGGGCGACGTCGCTGTCGGTCAACCTGCCGTCGCTGACCCCGGACGCGACGATGCACGCACAGCGCATCGCCCACCTGCACCACAACACCCCCGGCGTGCTGGCGCACGTGAACCAGATCCTCGCCGAGCACGGCGTGAACATCGACGGGCAGGTGCTGGCCACCCGCGGGCAGCTGGGCTACGTCGTCACCGACACCTCCAGCCAGCTGTCGGCGGCGGTGCTCACCGAGCTGCGGGCGGTGCCGGAGACCATCCGGCTCTGCGTCATCGACTGACGGAGCCCGCGGGGGAGTCGCGGCCCGAGTGGGGGAGGATGGGCGCGATGCTGCGCCCCGCCGACCTCCCCGCCGACCCCGACGCCCTCCTCGAGACCTTCACCGCCTGGGCGGAGGACCGCGGGCTCTCGCTCTACCCCGCGCAGGAGGAGGCGCTGCTGGAGCTGGTCACCGGCGCCCACGTCGTGCTGTCCACACCCACCGGCTCCGGCAAGAGCCTGGTCGCGATCGGCGCGCACGCCGCCGCGATCGCCTCGGGACGACGCACGTACTACACCGCACCGATCAAGGCCCTGGTGAGCGAGAAGTTCTTCGCGCTCTGCGACGTCTTCGGGGCCGAGAACGTCGGGATGCTCACCGGTGACGCCGCGGTCAACGCCTCCGCCCCGGTGATCTGCTGCACCGCCGAGGTGCTCGCCAACATCGCGCTCCGGGAGGGCGCGGACGCCGACGTCGGTCAGGTCGTGATGGACGAGTTCCACTTCTACGCCGAGCCCGACCGCGGCTGGGCGTGGCAGGTCCCGCTCCTCACCCTGCCCCGCACCCAGTTCCTGCTGATGTCGGCCACCCTCGGCGACATGAGCCGGATCACGGCGGACCTGGAGCGCCGTACCGGGGTGCCGGTCGCGGAGGTCACCTCGGCTGAGCGCCCGGTGCCGCTGACCTACCACTGGGCCCTCACCCCGCTCCACGAGACGCTCGAGGAGCTGCTCACCACCCACCAGGCGCCGGTGTACGTCGTCCACTTCACGCAGGTCTCCGCCCTGGAGCGCGCGCAGGCCCTCACCAGCGTCAACGTCGCCACCCGCGAGGAGCGCGACGCGATCGCCGCCGCGATCGGCGGGTTCCGCTTCGCGAAGGGGTTCGGCCAGACGCTCTCGCGCCTGCTCCGGCACGGGATCGGGGTGCACCACGCGGGGATGCTGCCGAAGTACCGCCGGCTCGTGGAGCGCCTGGCGCAGGACGGCCTGCTCAAGGTCGTCTGCGGCACCGACACCCTCGGCGTCGGCATCAACGTCCCGATCCGCACCGTGGTGCTCACCGGCCTGGTGAAGTACGACGGACGGCGCCAGCGGATCCTCAAGGCACGGGAGTTCCACCAGATCGCCGGGCGTGCCGGCCGCGCGGGCTTCGACACCATGGGCACGGTCGTCGTGCAGGCGCCGGACCACCTCGTGGAGAACCACAAGGCGCTGACGAAGGCGGGTGACGACCCGAAGAAGCAGCGCAAGATCCAGCGGAAGAAGGCGCCCGACGGGCAGGTGACCTGGACCGAGGAAGTCTTCGACCGGTTGGTCTCGGCGGTACCGGAGGCGCTCGGCTCCCGGATGAAGGTCGACCACGCGATGCTGCTCAACGTCCTCTCGCGCCGCGACGGCGACGCGTTCGGGGCGCTGCGGACGCTGCTGCGCGACAACCACGAGGACGGCCGCGCCCAGGTGCGCCTCGTGCGGCGTGCCGTCGCGCTCTACCGGACCCTGCACGCCACCGGCATCGTCGAGCAGGACGAGCACGGCTGCCGGGTCGTCGAGGAGACCGGTCCCGGCTCGATCCGGCTTGCGCTGAACCAGCCCCTGTCGACCTTCGCGATCGCCGCCTTCGAGCTGCTCGACCCTGAGGAACCGACGTACGCCCTCGACGTGGTCTCGGTCGTGGAGGCCACGCTCGACGACCCCCGGACGGTTCTCTCCGCCCAGTCCTTCGCCGCCCGTGGCGAGGCGGTCGCGGAGATGAAGTCCGACGGGATCGAGTACGACGAGCGGATGGAGCTGCTCGAGGACGTCAGCTGGCCCAGGCCGCTCGAGGAGCTGTTGGAGGCCGCCTACGAGCTGTACGCCGCCAGCCACCCGTGGGTGAGCGAGACGCCGTTGTCGCCGAAGTCGGTGGTGCGCGAGATGTACGAGCGGGCGATGACCTTCGGTGAGTACGTCGCGGCGTACCGGCTCGCGCGGTCCGAGGGGGTCGTGCTCCGCTACCTCTCCGACGCCTACAAGGCGCTGCGCCAGACCGTTCCCGAGTCGGTGCGCACCGAGGAGCTCGGCGACCTCGTGGCCTGGCTCGGGGCCGTGGTCCGCCAGACCGACTCGAGCCTGCTCGACGAGTGGGAGGCGCTCACGGACCCGTCTGCGCCGCAGCCGGCCGAGCTCCCCGAGCCCACCCCGCCCGGTCGCGACAGCCGCGCCGAGCGGGTGCTGCTGCGCAACGCGATGTTCCGGATGGTCGAGCTGGTCGCGCGCCGCGACGCCGCCGGGCTGGCCGCGCTGCACCCCGAGGGGCCGGGCGAGCAGGTCTGGGCCGAGCAGGTCGCGGCGTACTTCGAGGAGTACGACGACCTCGGCACCGGTCCGGACGCCCGGGGGCCCGCGCTCCTCCTGGTCGATGGTGATGACGTCGTGCAGGTCCTCGACGACCCGACGGGCGACCGCGACTGGCGGATCACCGCGCGGGTCGACCGGGTCGCCACCGACGAGGAGGGCGAGCTCGTGCTGCGGGTCCGGGGCCTCACCACGGCCGGGGATGCGGGAGACTGGGACGCGTGAGCTTCGACGACGCCGTCACCGCCAAGCCCGAGTCCACGACCCCGGGGCGCTACGAGGCCCAGCTCAGCGACGACTGGTCGATCGGGGCGGGCGTCAACGGGGGCTTCCTTCTCGCCCTGCTCGGGAACACCCTGCGCACCGCGGTCTCCGAGGCCGGCGGGTCCCACCCCGACCCGGTCAGCATCAGCGCGACCTACCTGTCGGCGGCCACGGCCGGTCCGGCGTACCTCGACACCGACGTCATCCGCACCGGCCGGTCCGTCTCGACCGGCACCGTGGCCCTGCACCAGGTCGACGACGGAGGACGCCCGGTCGAGCGGCTGCGGGCCACCGCGACGTACGCCGACCTGGCAGCGCTGGCGAACCCCGACGACGCGAAGCGCAACGTCAGCTTCCGCACGATGCCGCAGGCGCCGCCGCCCGAGGAGTGCTTCGGCAACGAGCACACCCCGCCGCAGTTCCTCGAGGTGGCGCGGATGCTGAACCAGTTCGAGCTGCGGCTGACGCCGGAGTCGGTGGGCTGGGCTCTCGGTGAGCCCTCGCGCACCGGTCGACTCAGCGGCTGGTTCCGCCTCCCCGACGACCGCGAGCCGGACCCGATCTCCCTGCTGCTGGTCGTCGACGCGCTGCCGCCGGTCACCTTCGACCTGGGTCTCCCCGGGTGGGCGCCCACCCTCTCGCTGACGGCCAGCGTCCGGGCCCGCCCCGCGCCCGGCTGGCTCTTCGTCACCCACGCCACCCGCACTATGGCCAGCGGCCTGTTCGAGGAGGACGCCGAGGTGTGGGACTCCACCGGCACGCTCGTCGCCGAGTCCCGGCAGATCGCGATGGTGCCGAAGCGCCGCTGACCCCGACGGGGCCTCAGCGACCCACGCCGGGCAGGGCGAGCAGGCAACGTCGGCCGCGGTACTCGGTCACGGTCCACAGGGTCCGGCCGTCCGGGTCGAACGCCAGGTCCTCCGGACCGGCGGGGAGCCGGCGCGTGCGCGGACCGAGCAGCCAGCCCCGGCGCCAGGGGCCGTTGCTGCGGCTGATCCACCAGTGGGAGCCGTCGTGGACGGCACCCTGCATCTGTGGGACTCCCTCCCACGTCCGGCCGTCGTGCCAGAGCCGCCCGGGCCGGCGCCGGTCGTACTCGCCGACCACGAGCCCACCGCCCGCGGCCACCGAGCAGAACGAGTAGCGCAGGTCGCCGGCGGGCTTCTCGTAGCCCAGGAACCGCAGACCGGGGAGCTCGAAGACGGCGAGGCCGCGGCGGGTGGCGGCGACGTACGCCCGGTCCCCGACGACCGCGAGGCCCCCGGCGTGGATGCGCGGGCCGAGGTCGACGTGGCCGTAGCGCAGGCTCGCGCGGTCCAGCACGGTCAGCCGGCTGCCGCCGTTCGAGCCGTCCCGCTCCCTCCGGTACGCCGTCGCGAGCACGAGGTCCTCGGTGACGTGCACGCCCTGGGGGTACCACCGCGCCACCTGGTCACGAAGGTCGAGCGCGATGACGTCCCGGCCCCTGCAGGCAGGCACGGTCCGTGCCTGCCGGTCGAGGGGCACCGCCATACTGAGAGCCATGTCTGTGAGCATGCCCGAGGTCGGTCCGGAGGTCAGGGTCGTCGGCGTGGCGCTGCTGCGCGATGCCCCGGTGCCGGCCGTGCTGGCCGCGCACCGCGTGGACCCGCCGGGGTGGGAGCTGCCGGGCGGGAAGGTGGAGCCCGGCGAGACCTCCGAGCAGGCTGCGGTGCGCGAGGTCGGCGAGGAGCTCGGCTGCGTCGTACGGGTGACCGGCTGGCTCGAGGGCAGTGTCCCCATCCGACCGGGGCTGGTGCTCGTCGCGGCGACGGCCGAGGTGCTGGTCGGTGAGCCCGGTCCCCGCAGCGGCGACCACGACGCGTTGCGCTGGGTCGCGCTGGACGCGCTGGACGCCCTCGACTGGCTCGAGCCGGACCTGCCGTTCGTCGCCCAGCTCGCGGCGTCGAGCGGAGCGGGCGCGGTCGAGGCGCTCGTCTTCGAGCGGGACCACGCCGAGGCGGTCGCGGCGCGGCTGCGGCGCGAGGGCTACCCGGCCGAGGTCGCTCGCGCGCGGTTCGCCGGGGAGGACGACGAGGAGGACCAGCCGTGGGCGGTCCGCACGGACGCGCCGTTGGTCGTCGCCGAGCTGGCGGCCGAGGAGTTCGACGGCTGGGTCGAGAGCGTGACGGGCGAGCGCGTGGCCGAGCCCGCGCCATCGCCCGGCCTGCCGCTCCCCGAGGGACCACGTCGAGTGAAGGGACACTTCGCCCCCTAGTCTCGGGTTCATGAGTCCCGACCGCCGCCTGCTGCTGGTCCACGCGCACCCCGATGACGAGACGATCGGCCAGGGCGCCACGATGGCCAAGTACGTCGCCGAGGGTGTCCAGGTCACCCTGGTCACCTGCACCGGCGGCGAGGAGGGCGAGATCCTCGTCCCCGGCCTCGAGCACCTCGCCGCGCACCGCGAGGACGGTCTCGCTGAGGTACGGCGCCTCGAGCTCGCCAACGCCATGAAGGCGCTGGGGGTCACCGACCACCGCTACCTAGGCGGGTTCGGTCGGTTCCGCGACTCCGGCATGGCCTGGCACGCCGACGGCCACGCCGTGCCCGCCGACACCGTGCACGAGAACGCCTTCTGGCGCGCGGACCTCACCGAGGCCGCCAACGAGCTCGTGCCGGTGATCCGCGAGGTCCGGCCGCAGGTGCTGGTGACCTACGACGAGTTCGGCGGCTACGGCCACCCCGATCACGTCCAGGCGCACCGGGTCGCCCACTACGCCGCCGTCCTGGCGGCCGTCCCGTCCTACCGCGAGGACCTCGGCGCCCCCTGGCAGGTCGCGAAGACCTACTGGGGCGCGATGAGCGAGGAGCGGATGCGCGCGGGGCTGCGGCGGCTGCGCGACGCCGGCGACACCGCCACCTTCGAGGGGATGGACCCCGACGGTCCGCTGCCCCCTTTCGTCACCGCCGAGCGGCACATCAGCGCCCGCGTCGAGGCCACCGACTTCTACGAGGCGAAGATGGACGCGATGCGTGCGCACGCCACCCAGATCACCACCGACGGCCCGTTCTTCGCGCTCTCGAACAACGTCGGCAACGAGGTCTGGGGGACCGAGTTCTACCGGTTGGCGTCCGGAACCCGTGGGCCGCTCGACGAGGACGGCTTCGAGACGGACCTCTTCGCCGGCCTGTGAGGATCGCTGCCCGAGCAGGCTGCCTCCCTCTCGGCGTTCTCGTCGTGCTGTGCGCCACGGCGGTGCACCGGACCTGGTACGGGCTGCCGCTGGGGGTGGCCACCTCGGTGGTCGTGCTGCTCGCGCTGCGTCCGGGCTGGACGCGGACCCTGTACGCCGCGGGCTGGCTCGGCGCAGGTCTCGTGCTGGTGGGTGACCGGCCCGGCGGTGACGCCTGGTTCCTCGCCGACCTGCCGGCGTACACGGTGATGGGTGTGGCGTTCGTCATGGTCGCCGTCGCCCTGGCGACCCTGCCTGTGCGCCCCCACCTATCATCGGGCGAGTGACCAAGACGTCCTCCGCAGCAGCCTCGCCACCCGAGTCCCAGGGTGGCAAGGTCGTCCTGCTCACCCTGCTCGGGCTCGTCGTCCTGGCTGCCGTCGGGTACGGCGCCGCCTACGCCGTCGCCGGCGAGAAGGTCCCGCGGGGAGCCGCCGTCGCCGGCGTCAAGGTCGGCGGGCTCGAGCCGTCCGCGGCCGAGCAGCGGCTGCGCGACGCCCTCGCCGACCGCGAGGCTGCCCCGGTGCGGGTGCGCGTGGCGGACGAGTCGGAGTCGCTGGACCCCACGGAAGTCGGTCTGGCGGTCGACTACGAGGCTTCGATCGAGGAGGCGGGCGCGGGCCGCAGCTGGCGTCCCGAGCGGCTGTGGGAGTACTACACCGGAGGGACCGCCCACGACGCGGTTCTCGATGTCGACGACAGCCGGTTGGACGCGGCGGTCGAGGCGTTCGCGGAGCGCGTCGACCAGCCTCCGGTCGAGGGCGCGATCGTCTTCGAGCGGGCGCAGGCGCAGCCCATCTTCCCCGAGCCGGGGGCGGAGCTCGACGCCGACGGTTCCAGGCAGGCGATCCAGGAGGCCTTCCTCACCGAGGACGCCGCCGAGCTCCCGGTGGACGAGGTGCCTCCGGCCGTCGATGAGCAGGCGGTGCGCGACGCCATGGCCGACTTCGTCGAGCCGGCGCTCTCCGCACCGGTGGTCGTCGTGTTCGACGGTGACACCGAGGTCCGGATCCGGCCGCGCGCCTACGCCGATGCCCTCTCGGTGGAGACCGTCGACGGCGAGATGGTCCCGCAGCTCAACGAGAAGGCGCTGGTCCGCGGGATCACTCCCGCGATGCGCACCGTGGGTCGTCGACCGCGGGACGCCTCCTTCAAGATCGTGGGTGGCGAACCCCATGTGGTGCCGGCACGCCGTGGGGTCACCTACGACCGGGACGAGCTGGTCTCGCAGTTCCTCGACCACGTGACCGGTGAAGGCGACGAGCGTCGGATCGAGCTCGCCGCGGAGGTCGAGCGGCCGAAGTTCACGACCGCCGCCGCGCGCAAGCTCGGCATCAAGGAGGAGGTCTCCTCCTTCACCACCAACTTCCCCTACGCCGAGTACCGCAACGTCAACCTCGGCCGGGCGGCCCAGCTCATCGACGGCACCGTGCTGAAGCCCGGCGAGACCTTCAGCCTCAACGAGACCACCGGCGAGCGCACCGCCGAGAACGGCTTCACCGAGGGCTTCATCATCAGCAACGGGGTCTTCCGCGAGGACTTCGGGGGCGGCGTCTCCCAGATCGCGACGACCGTCTTCAACGCGGCGTTCTTCGCCGGTCTCGAGGACGTCGAGCACAAGCCGCACTCGTTCTACATCGACCGCTACCCGGTCGGGCGCGAGGCGACGGTGGCCTGGGGTGCGATCGACCTGCGATTCCGCAACGACACCGGACACGGCGTGCTCATCAAGGCCTCGGTGAAGCCGAGCACACCCGGCAGCCAGGGGGCGGCGACGGTCACGATGTACTCGACCAAGGTCTGGGACATCGGGACCGACCGCTCCGCGCGTCACAACACCACCCAGCCGGAGACCCGCTACATCGACACCGACGACTGCGTGGCCAACGAGGGGTACGGCGGCTTCGACATCGACGTCTACCGGTACTTCCGGCGGCCAGGCAAGAGCGAGGTGGTGAAGCGGGAGACCATCTCCACCACCTACACGCCGTCGGACACCGTCATCTGCGGACCGGAGCCCGGTCAGCGGCAGGCCGCCGGCAGCGGCGACCGCGCCGGCGGAGGCGGCAACGGGTAACTCCCGGTACGTCCCCTCGTTGTTCGACATGTGAAGAATGTCGGCAAGACCTTCGTGGCCCTGGCCTGTGCGGCTGCCCTGCTCGTCGGCGTCCCCGCGACCCCGGCTGCTGCCGCGCCCGTGCCCCTCCCGGCGTTCGACGTGCCCCCCGCGGGCGCCAACGACTACCAGTGCCGGCCGCAGCGGAAGCAGCGTCCGGTGATCCTGGTGCACGGCACCTTCGGCGACCAGAAGAGCCTGCTGGACCCGCTGTCGGCGGCGCTCGTCGACGCCGGCTACTGCGTCTTCTCCTTCGACTACGGCAACCGCGCCACCGGCCCGATCGAGGACTCCGCCCAGGAGCTCAAGCGCTACACCCGCCGCGTCCTGCGCGCGACGGGCGCGAAGAAGGTCTCGATGGTGGGTCATTCCCAGGGCGGAATGATGCCGCGCTACTACCTGAAGTTCCTCGGCGGCGCGAAGCGGGTCGACGACCTGGTCGGGATCGCGCCCTCGAACCACGGCACGGAGTACACCAGCGAGTCCGGTCCCGGCGCGCTGCTCAACCCTGCCGTCCAGTACCTCTGCTACGCCTGCGTCCAGCAGGGCAGCGGCTCGCGCTTCCTCACCTCGCTGAACGCGGGGGACGAGACCCCCGGGCGGGTGAGCTACACCCAGATCATCACCCGCTACGACCAGGTCGTCGTCCCCGCGACCAACGGCTACCTCGCGCCCGGGCGCCGCACCACGAACGTGGCCGTGCAGGACGTCTGCCCCCATGACCCCTCCGAGCACCTGATGATCCCGACGAGCAAGACGACCATCGCCCTGGTGCTCGACGCGCTCGGACACCGCGGACCGGCCCGGCCACGTCGGGTCACCTGCGGTTCCTGAGGGCGATCAGCCGGGGAGCTCGACGAGCCCCAGCGACGTGCACCGCACCAGTCCGGCGGTGTCGTCGGGGGTGAGCACGACGTAGACCGTCCGGACCCCCTGCTCGCCCGCCAGGTCGAGCAGGGCGGCGAGCGCGGCGTCCTCGTCGGGCAGCGGGGTGACGACGTCGTCGCCGTCGACCAC
>JAUYLL010000112.1 GCA_030698375.1 Nocardioides sp.
CAAGGAGAGGAATAGACATGGCATGGGTTGAGAAGCGTGGGCAGCGGTGGCAGGGGCGCTACCGCGACGCCAACGGGAAGATCAGGGTGGCGGCGTCCAGCACCTCCAAGCGCGAGGCGAAGAGGATGGCCGACGACAAGGAGAGCGAGGTCCGCCGCGGAGTGTGGCACGACCCCTCCGCCGGTCGGATCAAGTTCTCCGAGTACTTCGAGGATCACTGGCTGCCGAACCGCGTGGGGGAGTCGAACACCATCGCGACGTACAGGTCGCATTATCGCTCTACCCTCCAGCCGGCGTTCGGCGACATGGAGATCCGCCGGATCACGAGCCCGGTCGTGCAGCGTTGGGTTGTGGCGATGCAGAAGGAGGGGATGAAGCCGAGCACCATCCAGGCGAAGTACAAGGCATTGGCCACGATCCTCGGGGCCCGCAAGGGGGTCTCCGCGGTCCGGGACGGACTGATCCAGCGGAGCCCATGCGAAGGGATCGATCTGCCGACCATGGACCAGCGCGAGGTGGACGTCTACACGGTCGAGGAGGTGGACCGGCTGATGTCGGAGATCCCGGAGTCATGGCGCGCTCTCCCCCTCCTGGCCGCCGACACCGGCATGCGCTGGGGCGAACTCATGGGGCTCCAGGTCAGCGACTTCAGCACCGGATTCACAGTTGTCACGATCCGTCGGACCGTTACGGAGATCAGCCGGAAGGACACCGGTGCTCCCACCCCGTACATGGTGAAGGAGCGCCCGAAGAGCGGGAAGTCCCGCGCGGTCACCCTGGGTGTTGAGGCGGCCGCGATGATCGCCGAGCTCGTGCGCGACCGAGGGCTCTACCCGGGAGACCGCCTCTTCTCCATGCTGGACCGGCACGGGAAGCCGGTCCGGACGCCCGAGTGGCCAGGGGGTCTTCCGGTCGGGCGGTCGTACTTCCGGGAGCGAATCTGGCGGCCTGCCAACGCGCGCGCCGGGGTCAAGGCTCGCCGTTTTCATGACCTGCGCGGCTGCCACATCTCGTGGATGCTCGCCGGGGGCGCCGACGTGGTCACCGTCATGACGTTGGCTGGTCACCGAAACCTATCTACGACTCAGATGTACATCAGCGCGATGGGCGACGCTGGCGCGAGAGGTCGGCTGGCGCTTGAGGCGACCCGGCGACTCGCTCGCAGGCATGTCGAGTCAGATGCCCGGACAGACAGGCCTTGACTGAGTGAGTGCTGGGGCGGTTCAGCTGTACTTGGCCCTGCTCGACGATGCGGACACCCGGGCGCTGGAGGCTCTCGCAAGGTCTTCAGCACCTAGCGGCGTGAGTCTTTCGAAGGCGGCTCTGCGGTGCTTGCGACGAAGGCGCCTTACAGAGACGCTGCTGCGGGCGCCGGGATCGGATAGGTAGTTGCCGCGATCTCTAGCTCGTCGTCCAATCGCTCCAGCAACGCGACGATCGCGTCTACCTGATCGCGTTCGATTCCTGGGTTGGTTCGTCGGGTGATCTTGAGAGTCGAGGCGTGTACCGAGGGATTTCGCTTGTCCGCTAGCGCCTGGAGACGATCAGCGAGCTCTTCCGGGACTTGGTGCGACCGGAGCCCTACCGGGTGGACGAGGTTCCGTAGATCTTTGGCATCTAGGCCGTGATTGTTTGAAGCACTCGCTGAGTACGCCTTAAACGCGTCATCTAGTAGGTGAAAGTAGGACTTCACGTCTTGGGGTTCGAGCGGGACCACATCCGGGGTATTCCTGACCACGAGCCAGGTCACGAGGGCACGGGCCGTACTGGATTCATCCCCTTTCTTGAACCGCTCGATGCCCGCTTTCGCTGTTTCAACGCAGCGCTTTTCGACGAACTCTTCGATCGTCGCGCTGGCGAGAACTCGGTAGGCGACGGCGCGGAGTTGATCTTCCGCGTCGGCATCGAGCTCGTCCTGTTGGTTCAGGAGAGCCTTCTTGAGGTTTTCGATCCGTTGCTGCATGCCCACATACAAGTTCGATGGCATTAGGACGCCCCGGGCGTAAGCGCCTCAATGTGCTGTCGGATTTCGAGCTGCACGCCCAGTACCGATTCGAGGAGGCTGCAGAAGGTCAGGAACCGTTCTCGAACTGCGGGGACCGACTTCGTCGTCGAAGTGATGCTTCGATTGAAGGCTTCATCGTTCGTG
Organism: Nocardioides sp.; assembly: GCA_030698375.1. Classification (GTDB taxonomy): domain Bacteria; phylum Actinomycetota; class Actinomycetes; order Propionibacteriales; family Nocardioidaceae; genus Nocardioides_A. The sequence goes on from JAUYLL010000112.1 coordinate 2,150, forward strand.
CAGAGTTCTTCGAAGCCGGCCTTGACGGCCAACCGATGGGTGCCGATCAAGTCATCGGTAATGGCCGCATCCGACAGCATGACTGTCATCAGGTCGAACACCGCGATATTGAATCGTCTGTTGTACCCGTCTTCGTATCGAAGAAATGAGTCGCCAAGGAAGATCGCGAAGGTTCGGGCAATTGCCTTTTCGCACTGATCGGCCAGTCCTTCGTAGTGGCTGGGGCCGACCGAGCGCCATACCCTATCGCCGCGAACGCAAGCATCGTCCAGGAACTGTCGCAAGTTGCCCCGGTATGTCGACAAGCCTTCCTTCCACGCCACGAACCGCAGAAGCATTTCTGCATCGCGCATTCGGAAGTCCTCCCGATTCGTGCGCCGTGCCGCATGCAACAATTTGCTCTCAGCGGAGCGCTTGTTGATCCAGAAAGTGAACTCAGACGGGAAGAGTGCCTGACGAAGTTCTTGCGGTGATAGCGGTAGGCTGTTCTGATTTAGCCGAATGAAGACCTCGTAGAGGACGGCGGGCGTCCCCCAGTTCCGCACAACAACAGTGCGAATGGGTTGAGCGAGAAAATTTTCCGCATGCTCGCTCGCGGTCAGCGACCCCTGCATTTGCTCGAACGTCATTCCCTCGACGTCTTTCGCGAATTGCAGACCCTTGAGTTTGAAGGGCGGGAACTTCTCGTTCGGCGAACCAAACTGCTTAAGGGTGACTAGGCGCTGCTTACCATCAAGAACGATGAAGCGGCCCTTCTTTTTCGGGTCTTCGGCCAAGACGATTTGTGGAACCGGAAGTCCGAGAATCACCGATTCGATGTACGAACTCTTGCGGCTCGGAGACCAAGCGTCTCGGCGCTGGAAGCTCGGGTTCACATCGAAGGTTTCACCTATCCGCTCAAGGATGGACTGAACACTCCAGTCCAGCGAGTACAAGACGATCTCTCGCAGGTCCTCAGCAGTGAGTGGATCTTCAGACTCTGCTGCCTCCTCCGTCAGTTCGTCGGGCAGGCCCTCGGGGTCGTCAATCACGAACTCTTCGACATCGGTCGTCATACGCCGGAGTGTAGTTGTGCAGATTCGACAACTAGGGTTCTTCGAGGCCATCACTCTGACTCGGGCGGTCGCGCCAAGGTCCGGTCTGCAATCGGAGCTGTTGGTCGACCACCTTCAGTCCAGCAACGAGTCCGGCGCAAACCATCTTCATGAACCGGGGGGTTGCGGGCTGACGCGGTGTGGCGCGTTCATGCGGAGTAGGCCAAGGCGACCTCGTCGGCATTCCAACGTCTCGCTGGCCGGCATGCGTCACTCCGCCGCCTCTCTGGGTCAGCTCGCCTCGACGTCCGAATCGGCCCCGGGATCCGCACGGCTGCCCGGACGCACCGGCGGATTATCACCCGCAATCACATATGAGGCGGTCGGGGAACCCGACTTCCCCCTCACGATTGGGGCCGCGAGGGGTAGCAAAAGGGGTAGCAAACCCACCACATCTCAGCGAACTGAGAAGAACTGGGAGACCTGACAAGCCCTTATTTCAGGCGTAATCTGCCCCTTAACTCTTGTTCACGCTCAACCCCGTTCGCCCTGGGGGTCAAGGGGTCGCAGGTTCAAATCCTGTCAGCCCGACCGATGTGATGTCTCAGGACATCGGCGTTCAGCCGGACCTCCGTGCGGAGGTCCGGCTGAACCGTTGGCGCCGGCGTGGTCGGATTGTCGACGGCGTACGCGCTGCTCGAGCGTGGCGTGGAGGTACGCGTCTACGAACAGGGCGTACCGGGCAACGGGCAGTCGGGCGGGGAGTCGCGGATCTTCCGCCACGCCATGACGATCCGCGGCTGGTCGACGGCTCGATGCACACCGCGGATCGCACCGGTTGTCTGGGAGCACGGGACGGCACACCGAACCAGCACCGCTGAGGGGCAGGCAGGGCTCGGACGGACAGGGGACGACCGCAGATCAACCAGACGACTCGACTGGCGCGTGCCGCCGTGGCGTGTCGAGGACGAACCGCTCGACCGCGGCCAGGTCGAAGTCACCGTGGTCGGTGCCCAGCCCCTGGGCCACCAGCGCTGCGGCGGCGCACCCGAGGACGGCGGCCTCCCCGGGGGCCCGGCCTGCGGCGAGGCCTCGGAGGTACCCGGCCGAGAACGCGTCGCCGCACCCGGTCGTGTCCACCACGTCCACGGCGAACGCGGGCACGCCGACGCTCCCATCCTTGTCGATCACGAGGGCACCCTCCGCTCCCCGCGTCACCGCGACGCAGCCGGCGCCGCGGTCCAGCAGGGCCCGGCCGGCCTCCTCGAGCGTGGCGGCTCCGGTCAGACCGAGCAGCTGCTCGTCGTTGGGCAGGAAGTGGTCGACGTAGGGCAGGGCCGCCTCGATCCACGTCAGCATCTCCGGGTCGCCCGGGGCGAGCATGTCGACGCTCGTGACCACCCCGTGGTCACGAGCGTGCGCGAGGATCCGCGCCGCCGCCTCGCCGCCGAGGAATTCGGGACCCCCGAGATGGAGGTGGGTGGCGTCCGCGACGGTGTCGAAGTCGACGTCGTCCACCGTGAACACGCCGTTGGCTCCGATGCAGTGCCATGCCGGACGGTCACCGTTGGGCCGCACCGGGATTACGCTCCCCGAGGTCTGCGCGGAGTCTCGCCGCACCAGCCCGGTCGTGTCGACGCCGGCCACGCCCAGCAGCCCGAGCAGGGTGTCGCCGAGCGGGTCGGTGCCGACCGCCCCGAGGCTGCGGACCTCGGCGCCCAGCTTCGTGAGGATCGTCGCGGTACCTCCGGCGGTGCCGGCCGCCGACATCTTGATCTCCTCGACCAGCGCCCCGTCCGAGCTGTCGGGGATGCTCTCGACGGCTCGCACGTGCACGTCGAGGACGTGGACTCCCAGGGTGACGACGTTCATGGTCAGGACTCCTTCTCGTGGTGTGGCTGGGTCGTGCCGTACTTCCGCTCCAGAGCCGCAGTCACGACGGCCGCCTGCTGCTCCCCGTCGAGCGCGCGTGGCTCCCCGAGCACTCTCGCGTCCAGGTAGAGCCGACAGACCCACTCGAGCAGCAGCGCGTTCTCGACGGCCTTGGCCAGGTCGCCGCCGGTGGTCACCGCGCCGTGGCTGGCCATCAGCACCGCGCTGCGCCCCTCGAGTGCGCCCACGACCGTGGCCGCGAGCTCCGGGGTGCCGAACGTGGCGTACGGCGCCACCGGCACCGCGCCGCCGAGCAGCAGCTGCTGGTAGTGGATGCAGGGAAGCTCGTCGAGCACGCATGAGACGGCCGTGGCGGCGGGAGCGTGGGTGTGGACGACGGCCGCGGCGTCGTGACGTGCGTAGACGCCGAGATGGAGGTCGATCTCGGAGGTGGGGGCGAGCTCGCCGGCCACGACCCGCCCGTGCCGGTCGACCACGGTGACGTCGTCGGGAGTGACCTCGGAGAGCACCGTCCCGGTCGCGGTCACGGCGACGTGGTCCGCCACGAGCACGCTGACGTTGCCTGCCGTGCCGATGAGCAGCCCTTCCGCAGCGAGCTGTCGGGAAGCCTCCGCGACCGCGACGCGGGCGGCGTCGAACGCGGCCGTCACGCCGGCACTCCCTCGAGGCCGGCGGCGCTGGCGTGGCGCTCGAGGTAGCCCCGGACCAGATGGACCCCCTCGACCAGGATGGCCTCGTCACCGTGGAGGTCGCGTTCGAACGCCAGCTGGAAGACGCGGTCCCCGACCTCTACGGCGAGCTCGGCGTTGAGCACCGTCGCCTCGTCGTCGAGCAGCCCGGTCTCGCGGGCGAAGGTGAAGAGGTCGGCGGCGATCCGCTTGTTGTGTGCGCGGCAGAAGTCCTGGATCGCGGTGTTGGTGCGGCCGCGGAGCCACAGCACCACGAACGCCTGTCGCCGGTGGTACACCTTCACGAACGCCCGCATGGTGGCCTCGACCACGGTGGCGATGCTCAGTACGGGGAGGCCGGCGAGGTCGGCGGCGACCTGGGAGTCCATCTCCCCGACGTCGCGCTCGACCAGCGCGAGCAGGATCTCGTCGCGGTCGGCGAAGTACTGGTAGAGCGAGGCGACCGGGACCCCCGCGCCTTCCGCGACGGCGCGGGTGGTCACCGCGTCGATCCCGGCGGAGTGCACCAGCGCCCCCGCGGCATCCAGGATGCGCTCCACCCGCTCGATGCTGCGCAGCTGCTGGGGCACACGTCGCTTCCCGAGCCCCCCGTCGTTGAACGAGGACGGAGACCTGGCGGTTTGGTACCCTGAACCCGAATCTGACACGTGTTCAGGTTAGCAGCAGAGAATGGATTGGGGAGTCGCATGGTCACGACCACCACGAGCGAGTCGAGCCTCAGCCGGCGCGGGCTACTCGGAGGCTTGACGGCCGGCGTCGGCGCCGTCGCCGCAGGCGGCCTCGCACTCCCGGCCGAGGCGGCTACCCGGCAGGGAGCACTGCCCCGGCGGGTCGACGTGGTGGTGGTCGGTGGCGGGCTCTCCGGCCTCGTCGCCGCCGAACGGGTGGCCGCGTCGGGGCGGTCCGTCGTCGTGCTCGAGGCCCGCGACCGCGTGGGAGGCAGGATCCTCAACCACACCCTGCGCGGCGGAGCGGTGATCGAGGCCGGCGGCGCGTTCGTCGGCCCGACCCAGGACCACCTGCTCGGGCTGGCGAAGAGACTCGGCGTGCGGACGTTCAAGCAGCACAACACCGGGGACAACGTCTACTACTCCGACGGTCGGGCGACGCGCTACCAGGGCACGGTGCCGCCCGACCCGCTGATCCTCCCCGACGCAGGGCAGCTGATCACCCGGCTCAACCGGATGTCGGAGGAGGTGCCGGTCGATGCGCCCTGGGCCGCGCCGAAAGCGCTGGAGTGGGACTCGGTGACCGTCCACGACTGGGTCACGCGCAACAGCGTGAACCCCGGGGTCCGCAACCTCCTGCTCTCCTACCTGCAGCCCACGTACGGCTCCGACGGCCGCGACATGTCCCTGCTCTTCCTGCTCTGGTACATCGCGGCCTCCGGCAACGAGCGCAATCCCGGCACGTTCGAGCGCTCCTCGGACACCGAGGGCGGCGCGCAGGAGATGCGGTTCGTCGGCGGGTCTGGCCTCATTCCGCTTCGCCTGGCGCGTCGGCTCGGTGACGTCGTGGCGCTCGACGCCGCCGTACGCCGCATCCAGCAGCGCGCCGACCAGGTCGTCGTCACCTGTGACCGTGGCACCGTCCGCGCCTCCCGGGTCATCGTCGCCGCGCCGCCACCCACCGCCCTCGCGATCGACTGGTTCCCCCTCCTGCCGCCGAAGAGGGCCCTGCTGCTGCAGCGGATGCCGATGGGGCAGCTGATGAAGTGCGACGCGGTCTACCGCACGCCGTTCTGGCGCAAGGATGGGCTGACCGGGTTCGGTATCGCCGACGAGGGTGCGGTCCGGGTCTGCTTCGACAACTCCCCGGCCGACGCCGAGGTCGGCGTGCTGCTGGCCTTCGTCGGCGGGTCGACCTGGCAGGAGCACGGCGTCCGGACCCGTGCCGCGCGCCGGCGAGCGGTCCTCGAGGGGCTCGCCAAGATCGTCGGGCCGCAGGCGTTGAAGCCGATCGAGTACACCGAGCAGGACTGGACCCGGGAGCGGTGGACGGGCGGCGGGCCGATCGCCGTCCTCGGCACCGGGACCACCACGGCCTTCGGCTCCCAGATCCGCAAGCCGTTCCGCCGGGTCCACTGGGCCGGGACGGAGACGTCGACGTACTGGTCGGGCTACATGGACGGTGCCGTCCGCGCCGGCGACCGGGCGGCACGAGAGGTGGTGGACAGGCTGTGAGGCGGCGTCTGCTGACCGCGGTCACCGCGATCGCCACACTGGCGGCCACCGCCGGCCTCGTGCCGAGCGGGGCGACCGCCCAGGCCGAGCGCCCGCGCTGGGACACCCGCGTCCTCGCCCACGTCCCGCACCCCGGCTACCCGGCGTTCGTCTACGCCCACCCCAACGGGCGGGTCTACGCCGGGAGCTACACCGACCCCAAGGGTGACGCGACCCGGTCGCGGGTCTTCGAGTGGACCGGCAACGGCACGCTGCTGCGCTCGTGGACCGTCCCGGGGCAGCACCTCGATCGGCCGCACGGCGTGCAGGTCGCCACGAGCGACGCACGCGGGAGGCTGGTCCTCCTCGAGAAGTCACGCTCCCGGGCGTTGATGCTCGATCCCCGCACCGGCCGGTTCACCAGGTACGCCACCTTCCGGGACCTGCCCACCTGCGGTCCCGCCGGAGGCACCGGCTGTTCACCGAACGTCCTCGACAAGCCGGCCATCCCCAACTTCGCGGCGTGGGGTCCCCGTGGCGCGCTCTACGTCACCGACTACGGGCAGGCCGTCATCTGGCGCGTCCCACCCGGGGGCGGGAAGGCCAGGGTCTGGCTGGCCGACCGTCGGCTCGACGGTGTGGAGTTCGGGACGACCGGGATGCTGCTGACCCCGAACCGTCGGGCGTTGCTGGTCGCCCAGCAGACCTCCGCCGGCCTGGGAGAGGTGAACCCGACGACGGGACGGCTGTACCGCATCCCGATCCGGAAGGGACGGCCCGCAGGGATGCGCTCGGTCTGGGAGAGCCGTCCCGGGGACCTGCCCGACGGGTTCGGGATCGCCCGCTCGGGTCGGATCTATCTCTCCAACGCCGGCCTGAGCGCCCAGATCGTGGTGCTCGGCCGCGGTGGTGCGGAGATCGAGCGGTTCCCCGAGGCGCCCGTCACCGGAGACAACGGCAGCGGGACTCCCTTCGACACACCATCGAGCGCGACCTTCCGCGGGACCAGCGTCCTGGTCGCCAACCAGAGCTACCTCGCCGGTGAGAACCACGCGATCCTCGACGTCGCCGTGGGCGAGTACGGCGTTCCGGTGTTCGTGCCCGCGAACGCGGGAAGGTGACCAGCATCCCCTCCGTCGCCCCGAGGTTGCTGATGTCTCCTTCCAAGACCCGCCCCACGGCCGCGCCTCCTGCACATGACCGGCTGCCCATGGCAGTGGTCCATGCCCTGAAGTCGAGGACCGGCCAGGCTCGCGCGCTAGTCCCAGGGCCAGTGCTCCTGTGCCCGGAGCACCGCCTGCATGAAGGACCCCGCGGCCAGCAGGTCCGTGACCAGAGGGACCAAACCGTCGTCCGTGGACAGGTCCACGTGGTCGAACGAGCGGACGGTCATCACCTTCGCCTCCGGGAAGGCCCCGGCCAGCCGCAGCAGTTCGGCGGCCGGCACGGCCGGGTCGTCGAACGCGTGTGCGGCCAGAACGTCGGCCTCGATCTCGTCGGCCACGTCAACCGGCGAGAACGTCTCGACAAGACCCTTCCCGGGCGGTGGCAGGCGCCGGGCGAGGTCGGCCACCACCATCGGGTCGTCGGCGGTCATCATGCGGTAGACGAGGTCCGCGGTAGCAGGCAGGCCGGCCGGCTCCCGCCGGTCCAGCGCCCGGCGCAGCGGCTCGCGCTGCTCCTCCGGGACCAGCTGCATCGCCGCGTCCCCGAGCACCGTCCGGACGATGGCCTGGTCAGCGGCGTCCCATGGGTACACCTGGTCGTCCACCACGGACACACCGGTCGCCGCTGCCTGGAGCACGCCGACCAGGTCAGCGTAGGCACCGAAGGTCGCGACCAGGTCGATGCAGCCCGCAACCCGTTCGTCTGCGGCCGCAACCAGGGCGAGGGCCCCACCGTAGGAGAAGCCCAACAGAACCAACCCGCCATCGGCGCGGCAGTTGCCCGCGGCCACCTCCACCACCCGGGCTACGTCGTCGACGTCCAGCTCCTCCGAGAAGAGGCTCAGCTCCGGGACCACCACCTCGCGACCCGCGGCGGCCAGTGACGACGCCAGTGACACCACACGCTCGTCGTCCCTACCGGCGGGAGCCGCACCGGGCAACAGGAGGATCCGGGGTGCGCCTGCTCGGGAGGAGTAGTGGTCGACGACGACACCGCCCGTCTCCTCCTCGCTCCGCTCGACGGAGAGCCCCCACGGTCGGGGGAGCGGGCCCCCGACCGCGTCGTCGAGGACGAACGCCGCCTTTGCGGTCGCTCGCACACCCGGATGCAGAGACAGCCCCGCGACGGCGACCACGACCACGACCAGACCGACGGCCACCACGGTCCTGAATGCCGAAGACCTCCACATGCCACGATCATCCTCGCAACGCCGAAGGCGAGCCAGGCGCGTGACGGTGGCTGGTTCCTCCCGCCGGCGACGACGCCTGCTTCTTGCACGGCGAGGACGAGCGGCCCACGTCCTGCCCACCCGGGTCCTCCTCGCGGAGGGGATGGTCGTGCTCCACCTGTCGGCCGGCACGATCGTCGCGGGCATCATCGGCGCGTTGCTGGCGGTGCCGAAGACCCTCCGCGAGCCCGGAGACGATCCGGAAGGCACGGCTGAAGGCCACCCGGCCCCTACCTGACGAGGCGGCGGGGAGAGCGGCGCCAGCACCGCGGCCCACGTGCGATGGCTCTGTAATCTCAGGGAGACGGCCCCGTTGCCCGGGGACGCAGCATGCCGAACCGGCAGGAGGGGGCAATGCCCTGTGGCCTCGCGTAGCCGCACCCTCCGGGTAGAGGACCCGCACGCCACCGGAGCGGACGACGTGTTGGCGGCGTTGGCGGTCGATTCCCGGACGGGTCTCTCGTCGCACGAGGCGAGGCGGCGGTTGGACGCGCACGGGCGAAACGTGCTTCGCAGACGCAAGCCGGCGTCGGCGGTCAGCATCCTGGTGGACCAACTGCGTAGTGCGGTGGTCCTGCTGCTGATCGCCGCGGTGGTCGCCGGGACCTTGATCGGCGAGTACGTGGAGGCGACGGCAGTAGCGCTGGTCGTGGTCGTCAACACGATCGTGGGGTTCCTGACGGAGCTGAGGGCGATTCGATCGGTCGAGGGTCTGCGCAAGCTCGCCTCCTCGGTGGCGGATGTGGAGCGTGACGACCGTCGCGGCGAAGTCGACGCCGTCGAGCTCGTCCCTGGTGACATCGTCAGTGTTGAGGCCGGTGACCGTGTTCCGGCTGACATCAGGCTGGTCGAGGCGTTCGAGGTGACGGTCGTGGAGTCCGCGCTCACGGGTGAGAGCTCCGCAGCGGAGAAGTCGTTGGGACCCGTGGACGCAGCCGTATCTGTCGCTGACCGTACGAACATGTTGTTCCTCGGCACGACCGTGTTGTCGGGTCGGGGACGTGGCGTGGTGGTAGCGACCGGCCTGGACACCGAGGTGGGTCACGTGGCCCAGCTGGTGGACCAGGCGCAGACCGTCCAGGCCCCGCTCCAGCGCGGGCTCGCCCGCCTGGGACGGTCTCTGTCGATTGCCGTCGTGCTGCTCGTCCTGGTGCTCCTGCTCATCGGGCTCCTGCGTGGGCTCGACCTGCGTGAGGTGCTCGAGGTGTCCATCGCGCTCGCGGTGGCCGTCGTACCCGAGGGCCTGCCCGCGGTCGCCACCCTCACCCTCGCGGTCGGCATGCGGCGCATGGCCCAGCGAAACGCCCTCGTGCGGCGGCTGGCGACGGTGGAGACCTTGGGCTCCACCACCGTGATCGCCTCGGACAAGACGGGAACACTGACCACCAACGTGATGGAGGTCGTCGACGTCGCTCTCGGCGAGGGGGTCAGTGACCGGGAGCTGTGGGCGAGCGCGGCCCTGGTCAACGACGCCGACGTCGGCGAGGACGGCGAGGGGATCGGTGACCCCATGGAGGTGGCCCTGCTTCTCGCGGCGGAGAAGGCCGGCCTCGACTGGCGACAGCTTCGCTCTGAGTCCCCACGACGGGCCGAGGACCCGTTCGACTCGACCAGCATGCGCATGGCGGTCCTGACCGCTGACGCCATCCACGCCAAGGGAGCACCCGAGGTGCTGCTCGACGGCGACGAGCAATCCCCGCTAGGTCGGGCTGCCAGTGCGATGGGGGAGCGAGCGCTGCGAACCCTCGCGATCGGACGGCGGCCAGCAGGCGGGCTGGCGGTCGTCGACGGAGACGAGCTCGATGACCGGGCGTACGACGACATGCAGATCCTGGGCGTGGTCGGGATCCACGATCCTCCACGCAAGGCAGCCGTGCACGCTGTCGCGGCGGTGCAGGACGCAGGCATCCGCGTGGTCATGGTGACCGGGGACCAGCCTCGCACCGCGCAGGCCGTGGCTGATCAGGTCGGGCTTCGTGCTGACCGGGTCCTCTCGGGCCAGGACCTCGCCAAGCTGGACGAGGAGGCGTTCAGCGCGTCCGTCGAGGACTTCGATGTCTACGCCCGCGTTGCGCCGGAGCAGAAGCTGCGACTGGTTCGCACCCTGCAGGCCCGGGGGGAGGTCGTCGCGGTCACTGGCGACGGGGTGAACGATGCGCCTGCGTTGCGGCAGGCCGATGTCGGGGTGGCCATGGGCAAGACCGGCACCGAAGTGGCTCGCGAGGCCGCCGACATCGTCTTGACCGACGACAACTTCGCCTCCATCGAGGCGGCGGTCGAGGAAGGACGGCGCATCGTCGCGAACATCCGCCACTTCGCCCAGTTCCTCTTCAGCTGGCACCTCGGCATCGTCGTCATCGTCGCGTCCGCCTTCGCCGCGGGGTTCACCGCTCCGCTCGGTGCGCTGATGATCCTCTGGAACAACCTCATCATCGACGTCCTACCGTCCTTCGCCCTCGCTCTCGAGCCAGGACGGGAGGACGCCATGAAGGAACCACCACGGGGCAAGGACGAGCCCATCCTGGGGCGAGGCACCCTGCGGCGGATCATCACCCAAGGTCTGCTGATCGCGGCTGTCGGGCTGGGCGCCTACTTCTGGGCGCTCGGTCCACTCGACCTGACCACCGCCGGCGCCCAGACCACGACCTTCGTCACCGTCACCGCCGCCCAGCTGCTCGCCGTCTTCAACGCGCGATCCACACGTGGTTCAGGCTTCGTGGGCGCCAGCCGCAACCCTTACCTCTGGGGTGCCCTAGCCATCACGGTCTCGCTCGAAACGGCTGCGCTCGGGTTCGCGCCGTTGCGGGACATCCTGGAACTGACCCTGATCCCGGGAGACGCGTGGCTGACCGCGGCGCTCTTGGCGCCACTGCCGCTCGCGTTCACACAGACCGTGCGCGCGCTCCGCGACCGGCCACGAGATCGCCGTGCCCGGTGGCGTGACAGCCGAGCCGCCTGACACGTGAGTGGTGCCCATGACTCGACGCTGGCTGAGGCAAAGCGATCGACGAGGCGCCGACAACAACATCGGGCCCAAAAACACCCGGCCCGCCCGGCCTTGTCATTCGATCCCTTGGGAGTATTCGCTTGTACACGATGCGCACATCGTCGATCCTGCCTTCTCGGCTTCCGCTGGTCGTCGGCTTCTCCATGGCCGCTGTCCTGCTCGCCGGCTGCAGCTCTTCCGAGGACTCGACCGCCTCCAACTCCGCTGTGGCCGGGGTGGAGTTCGGGCATGTCCACTCTCTCGACGTGAACCCGGCCGACGACAGGCTCTACGTGGCGAGTCATCACGGCGTGTTCGCCCTCGGTGCCGACGGGTTCGAGCGCGTGGGGGCGGAGAGCTTCGACGCGATGTCGTTCACCATCACCGGCCCGGACCGCTTCCTGATGAGCGGTCACCCCGCGCCAGGGGCCGGCGGGCCCGCGCACCTCGGACTCTCCGAGTCCACGGACGCCGGTCGGACGTGGAGGTCGCTCTCGCTGGAAGGCAAGGCGGACTTCCACGCGCTCGAGGCGGCCGGTGACCACGTGTATGGGGTCGACTCCCAGAGCGGGCGCCTCATGCTCACCGAGGACGGCAGGCGATGGCGCAGCCTGGGCCAGCTGCCCGCCGTTGACGTGGCCGTCCACCCACGCAACCCCGACCTTGTGCTGCTGACTGATGCCAGCGGCTCGCTCGGCCGGCTCCAGGTCTCCGGCCCTCCCCAGCTCGTGAAGTCAGCGCCACGGTTGGTGCTCCTGGACTGGGACAGCGAGGACCTGCTGGTCGGGGCAGGCCCCGAGGGGTCGGTCTACCGCAGCGACGACGGCGGGGACTCCTGGCGGGAGGTGGGATCACTCCCGGACGTGCCTCACGCGCTGACCGCCACCGAGTCGCGGTGGTATGCCGCCACGGAGGGTGGCGTCCTCGTCTCCACCGACGCCGGCGCCACGTGGTCCGAGGTGGGGACCGGATGACCCGACGACCGTCACGCAGGTCACTTCTCGGGCCTCTGGCCGAGGTTGTGCAGCTATGACCGCGCTGTTCTACGGGGCGTTGCTGGTCCTCGGTGTCATGCTCCTGGTCGTGACGTTGGTGCGCGTGCTCGTTGGTGGCCTCGAGCCCGGTTCGGGACGGCCTGGTCGGCCGAGCGGGACGGGCGGTGCCCGACAGATCCTTGAGGAGCGGTACGCGGCCGGTGAGCTGAGCGCGGAGGAGTACCAGCACCGGCTGCGGGTCTTGGGGGAGGGGAGGGCATGAAGCCGATCAGCCGACGCGCGGCTCTGACGATGGGAGGTGCCGGCCTGGTGGGCACCGTCGTCGGTGGCACGGGCCTGTGGCGGGAGCTGTCCACCTCGGTCCTGGACCCGGTCGCCGGGGTGCCGTTCACCGAGCCCGAGGTTCTCCGGAGCACCGGCGGTCTGCTGGACGTGCGGCTGGAGGCTGCGCTGGGCAGCCACGAGGTCGCCGGACGCGAAGCGGCGACCCTGGGCTTCAACGGCGGCGTACCGGGTCCGACGTTGCGGCTGCGACCAGGCGACACGTTCCGGGTGGAGCTGGTGAACCGGCTCGATCGGGTCACGAACCTGCACGTGCACGGGCTGCACGTGTCACCCGAGGGCAACGGGGACAACGTGTTCATCGCGGTCGAACCGGGCCGGGCGCATCGGTACGAGTATCGGTTGCCCGACAACCATCCACCAGGCGTGTACTGGTACCACCCGCACCACCACGGCACGGTCGCGGACCAGGTGTTCGGCGGACTCTACGGCGCCATCATCGTGGAGGACGACGAGGAGATCCCCGTCGACCGTGAACGGGTCATGGTCGTCTCCGACATCACCCTGGACTCCGATGGCTCACTGGTGAGCCCGTCCACCATGGAGCAGATGATGGGCCGCGAGGGTGAGCTCGTCCTGGTCAACGGTGCCGCCGAGCCGGACCTCAAGGGTCGGGTAGGTGAGCGTGAACGGTGGCGCGTCGTGAATGCCTGCACCTCCCGCTACCTCGCGTTGAGGCTGCCGGGGCAGCGGGCTCGTGTGGTCGGTCGCGACGTGGGTCGGCTGCCCCAGGACGTGGCGTTGGAGGACGTCGAGCTCGCGCCCGGGAACCGGCTCGACCTGGTGGTCGACCTGTCCGAGGGAGACAGCGAGCTCAGCGCGATGCCGGTCGACCGCGGCGGCATGATGGGCCAGATGATGGGCGGCGGCCCGATGCCAGGGGGCGGCGGGCCGGTGACGCTCGCCCGTTTGAGAGTTTCCGCGAGCGACAATCGAGCCGCGGGTGAGATTCCGCCGGGTCCGACAGTCCGCGACCTGCGTGACGCCGACGTCGATGGTCGTCGGTCGATCACCTTCCAGATGGGCATGGGGATGGGCGGGATGATGGGTGGCGGCGACGGTCCGATGAGCTTCACCTTCGACGGTAAGGAGTTCGACGGCGACCGGATCGACCAGCAGGTGGGGTTGGGCACGGTGGAGGAGTGGACCATCGGCAATGACGGCCCGATGGACCATCCCTTCCACCTGCACGTGTGGCCGATGCAGCTGGTGGAGACCGACGGGCAGCGGGTTCGAGAGCCTCTCTGGCTCGACGTGGTCAACGTTCCAGCGCGCAGCCGGGTCAAGGTCCGCGTCGCGTTCGAGGACTTCGGCGGCCGGACCGTCTACCACTGCCACATCCTCGACCACGAGGACCGCGGAATGATGGGCACCGTCCTGGCTACGTGACCATGGTCGGTTCCTGCCAGACGCGGGGCGCCGCCTCATAACACGGAGGAGCCCCTCGGGTTCCCTGAACGGAAGGAGAGGTGAGACCCATGTACGGCAACGGATGGGGCATGGGCTGGATGTTCATGTGGCCGATCATCATCCTCGTAGTCGTCCTCGTCGTGGTGCTGCTGGTTCGCGGCAGCGACGGAGGCACGAACCGCAGCAGTGGCAGCGCGCCACCGCCTGGACCGGCGACCGGGAGAACTCGAGCGCAAGAGATCCTCGACGAGCGCTACGCCCGTGGCGAGCTCACCGACGAGGAGTACCAGGACCGTCTCCGACGGCTCCGAGACGCCGGATGAGAGGAATCCGAGGATGACCACCGTGATGAGTGGCTGATCGCGGAGCACAGACCAGGTTCAACCGGTGGACACCGCAGCCCGAGCAAGATTGCTAGAGCATCGAGCCCAGGTCGGACCCGACGGTGGGGTAGGCGGCTGTGGCAGATTTGAGCTGGCGGGTGGTGAGGCCGAGCTTGATGGCCAGGCCGAGGGTGTTGATCAGTTCGCCGTACTCAGGCCCGAGGAGATGTGCTCCGACGATTTGGTCGTTCGACTGGTCGATGAGGATCTTCGCGGCTGCGGTTGTCTCGCCTATCCGGTAGTTGGAATACCAGCCGCTGGTGTCGGTATAGCGGACGGCGAGGTCGATTCCGTGAGCGCTGGCTTCGGACTCGAGCATGCCGACGCGGGTAAGTTCGGGGATGGTGAAGACCGCTGTGGGGATGCCTGCGTAGTCCGGGGTCGTGGTGGTGCCCTTGATCATGTTGGAAGCGGCGACCTTGGCTTCGGAGACTGCGACCGGGGTGAGTGGCATCCCTTCGGTGTCGGCGGAGTCGCCGGCGGCCCAGACGGCGTGGTTCGTCGTGCTCTGCAGGTGGTCGGCCACCCTGATGCCGTGCTCACCCCATTCAACGTCGGCGGCGTCGAGGCCTAGGTCGGCCAGCTCCGCGACGCGTCCCGCGCCGTGGACGACGAGGTCGGTCTCGATCGTCTCCTGAGCGCCCGCATGCTCGAGGGTGACCTGGTAGCCACCGTTGGCCGGCTGCACGTCGACGATGGTGGCGGTGCGGCGCAGGTCGACGCCGACCTCGCGGCCGCGGTTGACCAGCAGCTCGACAAGATCGGGGTCGAAGTTCTTCAGCGGACGCTCGCCGCGGTCGACGATGACCGCCGAGCTGCCGGCCCGGGTCGCGATGTGGGCGAACTCGAAGGAGATGAAACCGCCACCGACGAACAGGATACGAGGAGGCAGGCTCTCGAGGTCCAGGAAGCCGGTGCTGTCGATCAGGTGCTCGTGTCCCGGGAACTCGAGGGGACGGGGCCGGGCGCCCGTGGCGACCAGGAAGCGGTTGGCCTCGTAGGAGTCGCCGTCGATCTCCAGCTGGCGTGGACCGGTGAACCTGGCGTGGCCATGCAAAGTGGTGACGCCGCTGCCGGTCAGGCCGTCCTCCATGCTTCGTGGGACTGGGTCGGTGAAGCCATGCTTGTGCTTCATCAGGTCCGCCCAGTTGATCGACAGCTCCGCGTCGTCGATGCCCTTGCCGCGCATCAAACGAGCGCTGTCGATGATCTCGGCACCGCGGCGCAGGATCTTCTTCGGGTCGCACCCCCGCAACGCACACGTACCCCCGTAGGGAAGCTCGTCGACGATGGCTACCGCCCATCCCTGATCTGCGCATTTGTTGGCGGCTGCGACACCGGCCATGCCGGCGCCGATGACGATGAGGTCGTAGCGATGAGTCATCTGTGGCCTTCCTTGGCGGAGTTGTCGGCGGCGCCGCGGCGGCCGGGATGCAACGTTCTCAATGCTCATCCTCCCGCTGGTGTCGACGCCCACTCCTCAGCGCCTTTCGCTGGGTAGCAACGTGGCCTGTTCGGGCCATCGGTCCGCAGTGCCAAGGATGGCCCGCGCGGTCGATGCGTCGGGACCTGGTGGCGTACGACGCTCTTGGTAGCCGGGCCACCGTGGAACGGCACACTGAATGAGGAGCCGACATGCCTTTCATCGAGGTCAACGTCATCAAGGACGTCTTCACCCCTGAGCAGAAGAACCAGATCATCACCAGCCTGACCGACGCGATGGTCAGCATCGAGGGCGAGAACATGCGGCCCGTCACGTGGTGCGTCGTCCACGAGGTCGCGAGCGGCGACTGGGGCATCGCGGGGAACGCGCTGACGACCGCCGACGTGCGGGCGCTGGCGGCTGGAGCCGGCGTCTGAGCCTTGCCGTGATCACCACCGACCGCGATCCTGGGCTGGTGGGGACATCGGACGACTGGCTCGTCGCGGCTGCGGAGCTCGGGGCCGGTCGCTGGGTGCATGCGGCCGAGCTCTTCGCGGCGTTGGCCACCGCGACCGACGACCCCAAGGCGCACGAGGGCCTTGCACAGGCGGCCTGGTGGCTCGATGACGCCGACACCACACTCGGCGCCCGCGAAGCCGCGTATCGCGGCTTCCGAGCAGCGGGGGAGGACCGGGGCGCAGCACGCGCAGCGGTCTCGCTCGGCTACGACTCCATGCTCTTCGGCAAGGGGATCGCGGTCGGGCGGGGCTGGCTCGCGCGAGCGTCGGACCTGCTCGGTGAGCGGGTCGACGTCCCCGAAGCCGGCTGGCTCGCCGTACGCCAGGCCGAGGTCGCGCTCAATGTCGACCACGACGCCGCCACGGCCCTCAACGCCGCGACCAGGGCCGAGGACATCGGCCGAGACACCGCGGATGGGGACCTGGTGATCGTCGGCCGCGCATTGGCCGGGCTCGCAACCGTTCGGCTGGGCGACGTGAGTCCCGGCATGGCGCTGCTGGACTCCGCCGCGGCAGCGGCCACCGCCGGTGACGTCGACAATCTCATGTGGATCGGCAAGGTCTGTTGCTGGTTGATCAGCGCCTGCCAGGAGACCCACGACCTCGGCCGCGCCAGCGACTGGTGCGCCCGTGTCGAGGACATCTGCGTGAGGAGGGAGCTGGCGCCACTGTTCGCCGTCTGCCGTACTCAGCACGCGTCCATCCTTCTCGCCAGCGGCAACTCGCAGGACGCCGAGGCGGCCCTGGTCGAGGTGTTGAGCCGCCTCAAGCAGTCGCGCCGCCTCAGCCGACTCGATGCCGTGGCTCAGCTTGGTGAGGTACGCCGACGGCAGGGCCGGCTCGCCGAGGCCGAGGACCTGCTGCGGCAGGCGGGGTACCTCTCCCCGGCCGTGACCAGCCTGGCCCAGCTCCGGCTGGATGGTGGGGATGCGGAGCGTGCCTGGTCGATCATCGCCGAGCTGCTCCGAGCGATCCCGACCGAGCAGCTGCTCGAACGCGTCGATGCCCTGGCCGTCGCCGTAGCTGCAGGCGCCGCGTCGGGACGGGTGGACGAGGCCCGTGCGGCGGCGCGGGAGCTACGCCGCATCGCCACCAGGATCGGCACCCCCGCTCTCGCTGCGCACGCGGATGCTGGGGACGCTCGCCTGGCAGACCAGGAGCGCGCCGTCGAGCTGTGGCAGGACGCCGTACGGCATTTTCACGTCGCAGGCCTGGCCTTCGACGAGGCGGACGCGCGGCTGGAGCTCGCCGCGGCCCTGCGCCAGGCGGGAGACGACGAGGGCGCGCGTGAAGAGAAGACGCAGGCGCTTGCGGTGCTCGCGCCACTCCGCGTGAGCTCCGTCGATGCTGGCCCTCTCACGGAGCGTCAGACCGAGGTGCTTCGACTCATCGCGCGGGGGCTCAGCAACACGGAGATCGCGGCGCAGCTGCACCTCAGCGAACACACCGTGCACCGTCACATCGCAAACATCTACAACGCCCTCGACCTCAGCTCACGCGCAGCGGCTGCGGCGTACGCCGTCGGCCACGGGCTGGGCTAAGGAGCCGCTGACCGATCAGTCCGTCATGACCTGGTCCGGCGGGATGCCGCGTGGTCTGTTCCGGGGCGTCCGAACCTTCACACTGACACCGACAGGTTCGCCGGGTTTCGTCACTTTCGGGTGGCCTTAGGGGGCGTCACCCGCGTTCACCCCCAGCAGGTGAGGTGTGGCTGGTCCGAGCCTCCTTATGGTCGCGGCATGAGTCACTCCTACAGTCGGGCGCAACGGCTTGTCGCAGAGTTCGCAGGGACCTTCGTCCTCGTCTTCGGTGGGGTGGGCAGCGCAGTCCTGGCGGCGGGCGTGCCCGACGTCGGTATCGGCTACCTCGGCGTCGCCCTGGCCTTCGGGTTGTCCGTCCTGGCCATGGCTTATGCAGTGGGCCACGTGAGCGGCGGGCACTTCAACCCGGCGGTGACGGTGGGGCTCGCCACAGCGCGCAGGTTCGCGTGGCGCGACGTGCCGGCGTACGTCGCGGTGCAGGTGGTGGCCGCGTCCGCCGCGGCCCTGGTTCTCTTCGGCGTCGCGACCGGCAAGGAAGGCTTCGACGCCGTGGGTACGGGCTTCGCCACGAACGGGTTCGGGGAACGCTCTCCCGGCGGGTACTCGCTCCTTTCAGTCTTGCTGGTCGAGGTCGTGCTGACCGCGGTCTTCCTCTACGTGATCCTCGGGACCACCGACACCCGTGCCCCCAAGGGGTTCGCCCCCCTGGCAATCGGGCTCTCGCTCACCCTGATCCACCTGGTGAGCATCCCCGTCAGCAACACCTCGGTGAACCCGGCTCGTTCGACCGGGCCTGCACTCTTCGCCGGTGGTGAGGCACTGGGCCAGCTCTGGCTCTTCTGGCTGGCGCCACTGGCGGGGGCGCTGATCGCTGGAGCGACGTACCGCCTGCTCCTCGGCAGGTCTGCGGAGCCGGCGCCGCTGCGCGTCGCGACCGAGGCCTGAGGAGTCAAGCGGAGGACCGGGGTCGACCTGTTCCTCGGTGGGCTGCCGGTGCTCTCCGGGCGGCCACTCACCCCCAACAGGTGAGGCCTGACGCCTCCTCACCGTCCTAGCGTGGACAGTCCACCGCTGACCGTCCGGTCCGGGAAGAGGCGTCGAGGAGACTCCCATGGCCATAGCCCCCAACATCCTGGTCATCTGGGGCGATGACATCGGCATCAGCAACCTCAGCTGTTACAGCGACGGCCTGGTGGGCTACCGCACTCCGCACATCGACCGCATCGCCGCCGAGGGTGCTCGCTTCACCGACTACTACGGCGAGCAGAGCTGCACCGCCGGTCGGGCCGCCTTCATCACTGGTCAGAACCCCTACCGCACCGGGATGACGAAGGTCGGCATGCCCGGTGCCGACATTGGGCTGCGGAACGAGGACCCCACCATCGCGACCGCGCTCAAGGCACGGGGCTACCGCACCGGGCAGTTCGGCAAGAACCATCTGGGCGACCGGGACGAGTTCCTGCCCACCGCCCACGGCTTCGACGAGTTCTTCGGCAACCTCTATCACCTCAACGCCGAGGAGGAGCCGGAGCTCGATGACTACCCGAGCGAGGAGGACTTCCCGGCCTTCCGCAAGGACTTCGGCCCCCGCGGGGTCATCCATGCGTGGGCCGGTGAGGACGGCACCCAGCGAATCGAGGACACCGGGCCGCTGACCAAGGAGCGGATGAAGACCATCGACGACGAGGTGGTGCCGGTCGCCCTGGACTTCATGACCGCGGCGAAGGCCGCCGACGAACCGTTCTTCGTGTGGCTCAACACCACGCACATGCACTTCCGCACGCACGCGAAGGACGGCAGCCGTGGCAGGGCCGGCCGCTGGCAGTCGGAGTACCACGACACGATGTGCGACCACGACGACCTCGTGGGTACCGTGCTCGCCTTCCTGGACGAGAACGGGCTCGCCGAGGACACCATCGTCATTTACTCCACCGACAACGGCCCGCACATGAACACCTGGCCCGACGCCGGCATGACGCCGTTCCGCAACGAGAAGAACTCCAACTGGGAGGGCGCCTACCGGGTGCCCGCGATGATCCGGTGGCCCGGGCGAATCCCCGAGGGACAGGTGCTCAACGGGATCGTCAGCCACAACGACTGGTTCGTCACGCTGCTGGCCGCGGCGGGGGACACCGACGTCGCCGACCGTCTCAAGGCCGGCGCGGACCTCGGCGGGACGACGTACAAGGTCCACCTCGACGGGCACAACCAGCTCGACTACGTCACTGGCGCCACCGACGTGAGTCCCCGACAGCACTTCTTCTACGTCTCCGACGACGGCGACCTGACCGCCATGCGCTACGACAACTGGAAGTTCGTCTTCCTCGAGCAGCGGGCCGTGGGCACCCTGAACGTCTGGGCGGAGCCCTACACGGAGCTGCGGGTCCCGAAGATCTTCAACCTCCGCACCGACCCCTACGAGCGGGCCGACATCACGTCCAACACCTACTACGACTGGCTGCTCGATCACGCCTGGGCCCTCGTGCCCGCACAGGCGTTCGTGGCGCGGATGCTCCAGACGCTGGTGGAGTACCCGCCGCGGCAGGAACCGGCCAGCTTCAACATCGACAAGGTGATGCAGAAGATGCGCGCCGGCGTCGCGAGCTCCTGAGCGTCATGGCCACCACCCGGCGGAGGTCGCGTGAGCGGGCCGCCCTGGCTGGCGGCGCCTTCACCATGGGGTCGGACGCGTTCTACCCCGAGGAGGCACCCGTGCGCCGGGTGCGGGTCAGCGGCTTCGCGATCGATCCGTACCCGGTGACCAACGAGCAGTTCGCCGCCTTCATCCGGGCCACCGGCTACGTGACCATCGCCGAGCGCCCGCTCGATCCGGCCGACTTCCCCGGAGCGCCCCCGGAGAACCTGCTGCCGGGCTCCATGGTCTTCACGCCGACGAGCGGGCCCGTCGACCTGCGGCACCTGTCCCAGTGGTGGACCTGGACGCCCGGTGCCTGCTGGAGCGCACCCGAGGGGCCCGGGAGCTCGGTCAGGCGCCGCCCCGACCACCCCGTCGTGCACGTCGCGTACGACGACGCGGCGGCGTACGCCGACTGGGTGGGTGCCAACCTGCCCACCGAGGCCGAGTGGGAGTACGCGGCCCGGGGCGGGCTCGAGGGCGCCCGCTACACGTGGGGTGACGAGGCACGACCGGACGGCCGGATCATGGCTAATAAGTGGGACGGGCCGGACTTCCCCTGGCGCAGCACCCGGGAGAGCGGGTGGATCCGCACCTCGCCCGTCGGGTCGTTCCCGGCCAACGGGTTCGGCCTCTTCGACATGGCCGGCAACGTCTGGGAGTGGACCGACGACTGGTGGACCAACCAGCACCCCGACGACGCAGGCAGTCCGTGCTGCGTGCCGGAGAACCCGCGCGGGGGTGACCTCGAGACGAGCTGTGACCCTCTGCAGCCGCAGTTCCGGGTCGGCCGCAAGGTCGTCAAGGGTGGCTCGCACCTGTGCGCCGACAGCTACTGTCGTCGGTACCGGCCGGCGGCGCGCCGCCCGCAGATGGTCGACACGGGCATGAGCCACGTGGGTTTCCGGTGCGTGGCGCGTCTCGGCTCGTCGGCCGACACGTGACATCGCCACCAGCGCTCGACCGCCGATCAGTCGGGGAGACGTCGTACCTCGACGACGCTGATCCCGAGATCGGCGAAGCGCGCCAGCAACGACGAGACGTCTGCCTCGTCCCGGACCGGTCCGAACAACGCCGTGCCACCCATCGGGAACGTGGAAGCCGACAGTCCTGGTAGTGCCGCAAGCACCGCCTCGGAGATCGAGCCCACGACGAGAAACTCGTAGCGCATCAGCCTCTCCATCTCCTTCTCTGTGTCGTCACGTCTCAGGACGACGATCCACCCCTTGGGCCCTCGCGACCTCGTGCGTTGCGGGTGATTCGGCCGGTACGTGCGATCACCCGCAACGGGGGAGGGACGCCGGACGCTGCGTCCTACCTGGCTTGGCGGGCACCGCGACTCACGTGTCGAACAACGTCACGCGACGGCAACAGGCACGCTCGGGACTCGGCGGCGTGGCGCAGGACTACGGCGTGCCGCAGCCGGTGTATCCGCAGCCGGGACCGCCGGGCATCCGGACGCGACCTGACGGCGGTCCTCCAAGAGCTGGCTGTGCTGAAGCGCCAGGGCGTGCTCACCGACGCGGAGTTCGCCGCGGCGAAGCGGAAGCTCTGGGCTCGTAGCCTCCGTCGTCGCCCGAACCACCTCGGCAGGCGGCGCGGTCACAACAGGCCGCGCCGCCGCGCGACGGCGATGGCATCGCGCCGCGATCCGGCGTCGAACTTGGTATAGATCGACCTCACGTGCGTCTTGACCGTGTTCAGGCTCACGCCCTTCTCGGTGGCGATCTCGTTCAAGGTCATCATGGACGGCAGCTCTCGCAGCACCTCGAGCTCGCGCTCGGTTAGCCAACCCCCGTTGAGTCCCCGCCCCGCGGCTTCGCGGCGAGATCGGTGTCCAGGAGTGCTCAGCGACTGCCAGGCGTCCACGTCGGCAAGCCCGGTCAGGACGGTGTCCAAGAACGGCTCCACCCGGCCCGCGCGTCCTCGCATCTCCTGGAGAAGGGGACGCAGCTCCGCACCAGCGTCGAAGAACGGCCGACCTGCGCACGTAGGTGCAGCATGGACGAGTGCGCGCTGCAAGGCCTCCATCGCGGCGGGACGACGCCCGCATCGCTCGGCGATGAGACTCTCCAGCAGCCACGCTGTCGTGAGACCCGTCGAGACGGTCGGCACCATCGCCCCCTGCAACACCGGCTCGAGGAGCCGTCGCGCATCCGCCATGCGGCTTCGGGCGAAGGCGTACTGCGCCTCGAGCACTGCTGTGTCCCCTTGTCGGCCGAGTCGCTCCCGCGCCCGGACGACGGCGTGTTCTGCCCGGCCCCACTCGCCCAGGGCCAGGCACATCCTCAGCTCGTGCGTGGCTGCGCTGGCGGTCAAGGCTGGAGAGGCAGCGCGTCGTGACATCCACTCCGTGACCCTGTCAAGGGTCTCGTACGCCGCGCGGCGCTGAGCGGGATCGTCGAACGAGATGGCCGCCTCGCCAGAGCGGGCGACTCCCTCGACCTCGACGTCGATCGACGTGTCGATGACGGCCACGGCCTCGGCGGCCCACCTGGCCGCTTCCGCAGGCCGCAGCAGCAGGAAGGCAGTCCAGCCCGCGAGGGCGTAGGCGTAGGCCATGCGGCCCGATCGGGCCCAGCCGCGCTCGGTCGCGAAGGTGATGGCCTCCTCAGCGGCGGTGCGGCCCCCGGCGTAGTCGTTCTGCGCGACGTAGGCTCCCGTCACCTGGTTGAGGCAGTAGAGCGTCAGGTACTCGAGCCCACGTGCCCGGGCGAGGTCGGCGGCCCTGCGAAGGTCATCTCGGGCCGCTCCGTAGTCGCCCGCCACCAGGCGCAACGGTCCCCGGTCGGCGAGCACGAGCAGCCGGATGTCGGGATCGACGTCGCCGGACACCTCACGGGAGTCACCAGCTGTCTCGTGGCAGGTCATCAGCCCGGTCGCCTCTGCGCCCGATAGATCCGATGCCAGCCTCGCCCTGTGCAGCCGTGCGACCTTCCGCAGCGCGGTCAACCGTTCGTCGGTCCCGTCGTCGGGGCTGCGCTCCAGCTCCGCGAGCGTGTCGTCGGCGGCGGCGAGGCTGCCGTCCTCGAGCTCGGCCAGAGCTCTGTGCACCAGGACCACTGACGTTCCAGCCAGCGCCCGCGGCGGATGAGCGACCACCTGCCGCACCGCACCGCCCGTTCCGGCGAGGAGTAGACCGAGACCGTGGTCCCGCAGAACGGTCGCCACTAGCTCGTCGTCCTTCGCCACCACGGCGTGCTCCAGCGCCTCTGCCGGCCGCTCCTGTTCGAGGTACCAGGTGGCCGCTGCCACGTGCAGGGCCTCGGCCTTGCCCGCGTCGCGGCGCTCAAGGGCTGAGGCCAGGTAAGACCGCAACAGTGCGTGGTAGCGAAACCACCGACCCGCCCCTCCAAGGCGAATGACGAGCGCGTTCCGCTGGGCGAGGTCGTCGAGGACCGCTGCTGAGTCTGCGCGACCGGAGAGTCGGCAGGCGAGCTCGCCGCACAGTTCCTCGACGATGCACGTGCTGACGAGAAAGTCGACCATGTCGTCAGGAATGCGGGCCATGATCTCGCCCGCCAGGTAGTCGGCGACCGAGCGGTCGTTGCCGACGAAGTCCCTGACGAACTGGGCGGGGTCGTCCACCCGCTCGAGGGACAAGGCCGCCATGCGCATCCCGGCCGGCCACCCCTCCGTGCGCTCGAGCAACTCGTCCTGGAGCTGCAGGTCGAGGGCCGATCCGTGGTGGCTCCAGAACTCGTGCCCCTCCTGGTTGGTGAACGCGAGATCTGCTGCTCGGACCTCGTGCAACCGACCCGTGAGCCGGAGCCGGTGCAGACCGATGGGCGGCTCAAACCTGCCCCCGAGAGCGACCCGCAACCCGGGTGGTGCTCGCTCCAGAAGCTGGCGGACGCCGTCCAGGACGCTGTGGTCCTGCAGCTCGTGCACGTCGTCGAGGACGAGGAGCAGCTCTGGTGCCTCGTCCTCGAGAACGGTGAGGAACGACGGCACGAACGCCGAGTCCACCGCTCCTCTCGGGGGCACGAGCCCAGCGAGGGAAGTGGCGGACTCCCCGACCGCACGGGTGACAGACAGCAGGACGGCCGCCCAGAACGTGGTGATGTCGTCCTCCCGCTCGCAGGTCACCCAGGCCACCGGAACCTGCTGGTCGCGCACGCGGTTGGCGAGCTCGGCGAGCAAGGTGGTCTTGCCGTATCCGGCCGGGGCGCACGCCATGAAGACGTCAGCTCCAGGGTCGGCGCCGGGTCCGATGAGCGGGAGCGCGGCCAGCAGGCGCGACCGACCAACCACCCGCTGGATCGGCCTGGGCACGGAGACCCTTGCGGACGGTACTGACACTGCGGAGCGCACGTACGCCACATTTCGACGCTACCCCTCGCCCGTGAAATGCGCCCCCGTCGAGGGAGTCGCCCACCACGGGTGATGCCGCTGGTCACTGGACAGACACAGTCGCCCCGCTTGCGGCGGACGAGGACGTGGTCACCGCGGTCAAGCGTGCGGTTCGACGCGTTGTCGAGGATCCCGCCTTTGTCGACGCCTGGCGTACGGCGTACAGCTGGTTGACCGGCTCGGCGAGTCCTGACGAAGGCACCGGACCTTCCGCTGGCCACGACATCGCCGGTCGCCCGGATTGGCGGAGAAGTCGCCCGTGACGGGTGATGTGCCGTGGACCAGAGGATGGCGAACCTTGTCAGGTGCCCAGATTTCTCATCGGTTGGTTGCTCGGACTCGGCGGCGCTACCGCCGGTCTCGTCGTCTCTGCCCTGCTCTTCGAGGGGTTCGACCTCCACGCTGACGGGCTCGTCGGTGCGCTGGTGATCTTCGGAGTGCTCACCGCCGTCCTCCCGTACTTCATCCTCAAGGCGCTGCTGAGACGGGCCGGCTCCGTCATCGCGTTGAGCGGTCTGCTTGCGACGTTCCTCGCCCTCCTGGTGACCGACCTCGTCTCCAGCGGACTCACCGTCCGGGGCCTCGAGACCTGGTTCGGGTCGACCCTCCTGATCTGGCTCCTGTCGATGTTCATCTGGGTGCTGCCGGGGCCCTGGCGCACCTTCAAGAAGCGTGATCGCACGCCCGCCTAGTTCGCTCCGCGGGCTGGGGCAGGAGCTGGGCGGCCAGCCGTGATTCACCCGGTGCGGGCGAGGCACGGCGGCCCCCGTCGCCGGACGCTCGTGACAACCGACCTCAACAAATCAACGCATCAACGAAAGGAACTGAGATGTCGTTCTGGGACATCCTGTGGGTCATCTTCGTCAGCTTCGCCCTCGTGGCCTACCTGATGGTGATGTTCTCCATCATCGCCGACCTCTTCCGTGACCGGGGCACCTCCGGCTTCATCAAGGCGGTCTGGATGATCGCGCTGATCTTCCTGCCCTTCCTGACAGCCTTCCTGTACGTGATCGCTCGCGGCAGGGGCATGGCGGAGCGCTCGATGAGCAGTGCGGAGGCCATGAAGCAGGCGCAGGACGCCTACATCAGGGAGACCGCCGGCAAGACGACGCCGGCCGACCAGATCGCCCAGGCCCGCGCGATGCTCGACAGCGGTGTGATCTCGCGGCCCGAGTACGACCGGCTCAAGGAGAAGGCGCTCGTCTGACGCCCGCCCCGGCAGAGCCACGACGAGCGGTGGCCGGCAGACAGACATGTCGCTGAGCCACCGCTCGGGTGCGTCCCAGTCCACACCGACTCCGTCCGACCTCCACGAGGGGAATCTTCCGGTGCAGAGCTTTCACACACATGTCGCGTCGCGCAGGCGGGAGCGTCGCCGCAGCCTGGGACCATGTGCCCACACTGCCGGCAGCCTTGGGCGCTGCGTGCGGTGTTGTGGGAGACGGTGGCGCCGACATCCCCTCACTCAGTAGTTGAGGGTCACCGTTGCGCCCACCGCGGCATTGGTCTTCAGCCAGTTGCTCGCGTTGCCCTGCCCCGAGAGGACGTACCCGTTGGCCGGGATGGCGGTGTTGCCCGCACTCTCGACGCTGGTGACCTTGCCGTCTATGACCACGGCTTCGGTGCCGTTCGACTTCGTCCCGGTGGTCGCACCCCTCGCTGGGGTGTAGTGGACCAGGGAGTTGCCCGCGCGGTCGATGTCGGTCCCGTTGATGAGGCGAGTCTGCTCTCCGATCGTCACGGATACCGGGTTGGTCGTCGGTGTCGTGGTCGGGCTGGTCGTCGGGCTGGTCGTCGGTGTCGTGGTCGGTGTGGGAGATGGTTCCGGTGTGGACGAGGGCTCGGGTGTGGGCGAGGGCTCGGGTGTGGGCGAGGGCTCAGCTTCCTCCCCGGACAGCGTGACGCGGGCTCCGACCGTGGCATTCGCCAGGAGCCAGGTCCGAGAAGTGCCATGACCCGACAAGACGTAGCCGTCGGCTGGGATCGCCATGTTTCCGACGCTGTTCTCCACCTTGGTGACCACGCCGTCCACGACCGCTGCTTCGGCGCCGTAGACGTTCGTGCCGGTGGTGGCACCTCGCGCCGGAGTGTAGAGAATCAGCGCGTCGGTCGTCCGATTGATGTTCGTGCCGTCCAGGACGCGGGTCTCGGTGCCGATCGTCACCGAGGTGGAGCCTGGTGGCGGAGGCGTCGGCGTCGGTGTCGGTGAGGTGGTCGGTGAAACGCCTCCTCCCATCACCTGGTCCACGGTCTGGACCTGAGTCGTGGAGGGGCGTTTGGAGAGCCAGTCGACGAACGCGCGGAAGCTCTCGACGTCCATCGAGTTCGTCGTGCAACCGTTGCAGATTCGGTGGAACACCAAGGGGACCCAGCCACCCTTGTCCTGCTCCGCCTGCTCGACGTAGGTCTGGAGCATCTTGACGGTCGTGTCGGACTTGATCGAGGTGTTCGTCCTGATGTGCCACCTGTCGGCGGGTGGGATCGTCTCGGCGGTCGCGCACAGGTTGCACCCGTAGCCGGGTGAGCGGAGGCTCCCGACGCCTCGTGCGCTGCTGTAGCCACAACTCGAGACCGCCTCCTTGACTGACGGGCTGGTCGAGCCGAACGGGTACGCGAAGCTGGTCACGCGATAGCCCATGTTGATCAGGTTTGCCCGGTCGTCGCAGATCTGGCGCCGGGCCTCCGCATCGGTGACCGTGGCGAGGTCGACGTGACCGAGCGTGTGCCCGGCAATCTCGTGGCCGGACGAGAAGAGTGCGTCGGTATGCGCGCGAGACATGTAGAGGGACGAGGTGTTGATGCGAGGGCTGTTGATGTAGAAGGTGCCCTTCATGCCGTACTCGTCGAGCACGGTCGACGCGGCTATCTGGTCCGCGAAGCCGTCGTCGAACGTGAAGGAAACAGTGGTCGGCTGCGTCGTCGTCGAGGGCGCCGGCTCCGAGCCGGTGACGGTGGTCGTCGTCGTCGCGGTGCTCGACATCCCGTCCTCGTCGACGACCGTCAACCGGACGGTGTAGGTGCCGGGGTCGGAGTAGCGGTGCCTGACGGACGAGGCCGGCTGTGGGACGGTGCTCGAGCCGTCACCGAAGTCGAAGGTGTACTTGGCGATCCCCTTGTCGTCGGTCGAGGCGCGGCCGTCGATTATCACGGCAAGCGAGTCGCCGCTCTGGGGCTTCGCCGTCACTCGAGCGACCGGTGCCGCGTTGGGCGGAGGGGTCCGGTCGCGCGGGGAGACGGTCAAGGTCTCGGACGTCGAAGCGCTGCCGCCGTCCGCGTTCGTGACGGTCAGGGTGACGACGTAGTCGCCGGGGGTCGAGTACACGTGCTTCGCGGTTGCCTGGCTGACCGGGCCGGTCGAGGTCCCGTCACCCCAGTCGAAGGTGTAGGACGTGACCCCGATGTCGTCGGTCGACCCCGACCCGTCGGCCGTGAGCCTCACTGGTGCGGCTCCCGATGGTGGGTTCAAGGTCAGGACGGCCACCGGCGGCGCGCCGGTCTGGGACGGAGCGGCGCTCGCCGTGGGGGGAGTGTCTGGGGCTGCCCCGACCAAGACTCCGACCAGTGCGACGACCATCACCACCAAGAACGCAATCAACTGCTTCAGGTTCATGGCTGGGGTCCCCACGTGGCTCGTGTCGCACTGACTCACGTTCATCCGAGCAACGGTCCGCAAAATTGCCATCATCGGCGCGGGCGAGGGCAAGGCGGGGAGCCCGGAGATGGCCAGGGGCCTCAACCACTGTCTGGCAGGCCCTGACGGTGCCGACGGCGCAGCTGGACCTCGTGGGCCACGAGGACCGCGATGGTCAGGGCGGTGATCGGTACGACGAAGCCGAACATCACCCTGCTGAAGGCAGGGAGGGCGTCATGATCGGACGCCGCGAGCAACAGGTAGGTCACGTAGACGACGTAGTAGGCCAGGAAGACCCCGCCCTCCCAGCGGGCGATCGCCATACCCGTGAAGACGATCGGGAGCAGGGCCACCGCGACCGCGATCATGACCGGCACGTCGAAGCGCAGGGCCGCCGCGTCGACCGGGATCCCGCCAGGGGCGATCGTGGCCGTCAGCCCCAGTACCGCGGTGAGGTTGAACACGTTGCTGCCGATGACGTTCCCGATCGCCATCTCCTGTTCGCCGCGGAGGGCTGCGATGACCGAGGTCGCCAGCTCCGGCAGGGAGGTGCCGACGGCGACGACGGTCAGGCCGATCACCAGGTCACTCACGCCGAAGGCGGTGGCGATGCTGGTCGCGGAAGAGACCAGCAAGCGCGCTCCGAGCACGAGCAGAGCCACGCCCACGAGGATGAGGACGGTGTCGATGAGGGGCCGGGAGGGGGCGGGCACGGTTGCCCCGGTCGGGCGGTCGTCGTTTCCCGCGCGGCGCCCCAGCACGACGGTCCAGGCGACGTACGCCACCAGCAGCGTCACCAGCAACCCGCCGTCGAACCGCCCAACCGAGCCGTCGAGCATCAGCACCAACGCCAGGACCGACAGCACCACCACGAACGGCACGTCGAAGCGCACCAGCTGCGAGTGGACGGTGATCGGCAGGACCACGGCCGAGAGACCGAGGACGAGAAGAACGTTCGTGATGTTGCTTCCGACGACGTTCCCGACAGCCAGCCCCGGTGCACCCGACAACGTGGCGTCGAGCGAGACGGCTAGCTCGGGTGCCGAGGTCGCGAGCGCGACCACGGTCAGGCCAACGACCAAGGGCGACAGCCCCAGGGCGCGGCCGAGGCCGCTACCGCCGCGGACCAGGAGCTCACCACCGGCGATGAGCAACACCAGGCCGATGACGAGTGAGGTCGCCACCAAGAGGCTCACGAGCCGGAGTCTACGGAGCCGCGAAAGCCCGCAGTCGTCCGGATCGGTGCCTCATCCCGCCAGGTAGGTGGCGAGCATCATGAGGACGAACACGTTGTTGATGATCAGGTGCGCTGCCAGACCGATCCACAGGCTGCGTCTGCGCCAGCTGGCCACGCAGATGGGGAGATAGCCGAGGAAGACGACCGGATATCGCCATGGGGTGTGGAAGTGGTAGATGGTGAACAGGGCGGTGTTGAGGACCGGCGCCCCGCCGCCGAACCGGTCGAGGCGGGGGAGCAGATGGCCTCGAAAGTACAGCTCCTCGGTGATCGGGCCGACGACGCCGTTGGCAAGGATGAACAAGGTCAGGAACCCGATGAGCGCACCGGTCGACATGGGATCCCCGTCGACCCCGACGGTCGCCATGGTGCCGATGGCCTCGGGCAGCCACGCGAAGGCGGATGTGGCGAGCCATTCGTCGAGGAAGACCATCGACACCCCGACGAGCAGGATCATCCACACCGCCAGGCCGACGGCAGTGACGGCGAGGCGCTTCCAGGGCACCCTGGCGCGGTAGTCCACGGCGGCCATGGGCGACCAGGAACCAGTCGTCCGCCGCGCGTAGATCGAGAGGTAGCCGAGCTCCAGTGGGGCCAGCACCAGGAGAATGCCCACCAGCAGCGCGAGGAGTGGTTCGATCCCCAACGCGACGTGCATCCCGATGACGAACGCGGTCAGCGCCAGACCAGGCGCCAGATGCAGGACGATTGACCGTCCGAGTGGGTGTTGGTCGGGATTCTGCGCCGGCGCTCCCTGCGCAGTCGCGTGGGCGTTCCGCGCCTGGGGTGGTGTCTCACCGTGCCTCATTGCGCGCTCCCTGGCTGTGCTGGCGCGACAGGCTTCGTCCCTCTCTTCGTTCCGTTCGCGGACGGGCTTGCCCCCGCGGACGCTCTCAGTCGTCCGGAGCGGCGCCGGGCTCGTGGACGATCAGCACGCTCACCGGAGCGTGCGAAGCAACCCTGGTCGACACGCTGCCGCGGAGGAACCGCCGCACGGCGCCGAGGCCGCGGGTTCCGACCACGACGAGATCGGCGCCTTCGCGTTGTGCGACATCGATGATCGCCGTGGCGGGATCGTCGGGCACGACGTGGCCCGTGCACTCCACACCCCGTTCTCGGAGTCGTGTCAGGGCGGCCTGTTGCCGATCCTTCTCGACGGCGTCCTGGTCGTAGGCGAAGCGAAACTCTTCCGGCAGGTGCTGGAGATGCTGGGCCAGCTGGGCCTGCGACTCGGGCTGGAACCCGGTGACCACGTGGACGGTCCCGTCTGGTCCGATGAGATCCGCTGCGGTCTCGACCGCCCGGTCGGCGTTGCTGGAGCCGTCGTAGCCGACGACGGCCGTGTGGTAGCCCATCGCACTTCCCCTCTCGCTGGACCTTCGCCAAGCATCCTCAACGCGAGGATCTCGCGCTGCCCGGTCGGGGACAAGGGCAATTGGACCTTCGTCCTCTGCCGAGAATGTGGAGAGGATGGTGTCCTCGTAGGGGGCGAAGGGGAGGGAGCGCGTCATGCCTGTGGTCGTCGTCAAGGACCTGCACAAGCACTACGGGGAGGTCAGAGCGGTCGACGGCCTGTCCTTCACCGTCGAGGCAGGTGAGGTGCTGGCCCTGTTGGGTCCCAACGGGGCGGGCAAGACGACCGTCGTCGAGATCCTCGAGGGCCACCGCCGCCGTACGTCGGGAGAACTGGAGGTGCTCGGGTTCGATCCGGAGTCGGGCGGCCGCGACTATCGGGAGAAGATCGGCATCGTGCTCCAGGAGGCCGGGGTCGATGAGGACTTCAGCCCCCGCGAGCTGCTGAAGCTCTACCGCGGCATGTACCCCCGTCGGTTCGCCGTGGACGAGGTCATCGAGCGGGTGGGCCTGGCAGAGAAGGCCGACGCCAAGGTCAAGACCCTCTCCGGTGGTCAGCGCCGCCGCCTCGACCTCGCGCTCGGCCTGGTCGGTGATCCGGAGCTGCTCTTCCTCGACGAGCCGACCACCGGATTCGACCCGTCCGCGCGCCGACGGGCATGGGACCTGGTCGACTCGCTCCGCGACCTCGGCAAGACCGTGCTGCTGACGACCCACTACATGGACGAGGCCGAGCACCTGGCCGACCGGGTGGCCGTGATCGTGGAGGGCCGACTGGCCGCGATCGGCACGCCGGCGGAGATCGGCGGATCGGCTCGGGTCTCTTCGACGATCACGTTCCGGATCCCGCGGGGCACGGACATCAGCGACCTGCCCGATCTCGGCGGACAGCTGCTGACCGAGGGCGCCGACCTTCAGCTGCGCACCGCTGTGCCGGTCGACGCCCTCGAGCGGCTCACCGGCTGGGCGCGCGCGCGGCACGTCGAGCTCGCTGGCCTCACGGTCGAGCGAGCGTCGCTGGAGGACGTCTACCTCGAGCTCATCGGCGCCGAGGAGCAGCGGGCGCCCGGAGAGCAGGACAAGGTCTCGTCGTGAGCACCTTCGCCGTCCGGGGCGCCGATCGCCGCCCCCGCCGCCCCCGCCGTCGGCGCCGCACGCTGCAGAGTGCCCCGACCATGCCCCGGCTCGTCGCCGCCCAGGTCGGCTACGCGGCGCGTGACCTGTGGCGCAGCCGGATCGCGATGGTGTTCACGTTTCTCTTCCCGCTCACCTTCCTGCTCGTCATCGGCGCGATGGCCGGCAACGCGACGATCAGCGCCGACTCGACCGTTCGGATCATGCAGTTCGTGACGCCCTCGGCGGCCGTGATGGGCGCGCTCTACGGCGCGTTCCCGACCGTCGCATCCTCGCTCGCGGACGCGCGTGAGCGCGGGGTCCTCAAGCGGATACGCGGCACGCCTCTGCCGATGTGGATGCACCTGCTCGGGCGGGTCATCGCGTCGGCCGCGTTCGCGTTCGGCTCGCTGGGGCTCATGCTGCTGGTGGGCGTGATCGCCTACGACGTGCAGATCCAGTGGGCGACGATGCCCGCCACCGTGGTCACCTCCCTGCTCGCGGTCTCCTGCTTCGCGGCGCTCGGCGTCGCGGTGGCCGGTCTCGCCCGCTCCGCATCGCTGGCGCAGGCGGTCTCGATCGCGGTGGCGGTCGTGCTGTCGTTCCTGTCCGGCCTGATGGGGTACGGCGACCTGCCGGCGTGGGCGGACCGGGTCGCGGTGATCTTCCCGGTCAAGCACTTCAACGACGCCCTCGCGGAGCAGTTCGACCCGTTCGCGACCGGCTCCGGCTGGGATCTCGGCGCCGTGGCGGTGATCGCGGCGTGGCTGGTGGTCGGGATCGCGGTGGCGACGCGCACCCTCGGCTGGCAGCCCGTGCACGCGACCCGCACCCGACC
The DNA here is from genome assembly GCA_030698375.1 of Nocardioides sp. GTDB lineage: Bacteria > Actinomycetota > Actinomycetes > Propionibacteriales > Nocardioidaceae > Nocardioides_A. Next base: position 35,081 of record JAUYLL010000112.1, read on the forward strand.
GGGCGCCCGCCGTGTCGTCGTACGACGAACCTCACCGGCCGCCGTCGCCGCGACCGGGACGATGACGGCCTCGCAGTCCGGGCGCCCTGGGTGGCCCGCGCTCCTCCGTGGCCAGGCGGAGTGGGCGACGAAGTCGGCCCTGCGCGACCTGGGCTGGGTGTTCTTCACCGTCGCCCTGCCGATCGGCCTGTTCGCGTTCAACGCGGCCATCATCGAGGGCCCCCCGCCGATGAGCCCCCCGCTCGAGGTCCAGCTGGCGGCCGGGATGATGGCGTGGGCGGCGGTCGTCACCGGCCTGGTCAACCTGCCGGAGGCGTTCGCCCGGGCGCGCGAGCGCGGTCAGCTCAAGCGCCTCCGCGGCACGCCTCTGCCGATCCACGTCCACCTCGAGGGGCGGTGGCTGGCAGCGTTGGGCCTGGTGCTCGCCACGGCCGTGAGCATCCTCGCGCTGGCGGCGTTCGCCTTCGACATCGCGATCTCCGCAGCCGGCGTGCCGCTGGCGCTGGGCCTGCTGGTGCTCGGGACCGCCAGCCTGTCCGCGATCGGGTTCCTGCTCGCCTCGATCGTGCCGACCAGCCAGGCAGTCACCGCGGTCGGGTTGGGGATCGCCCTGCCGCTGTCGTTCTTCTCCGATGTCTTCACCTTTGCGGGCACCCCCGACTGGATGGGCGCGGTCGGGTCGATTCTGCCGCTGAAGCACCTCGCCAACTCCATGTCTGCCGCCCTCGACCCCGCCGGCGTGACCGTCAGCTGGGTCGGGATCACGGTGATGGTGGGCTGGCTCGTGGTCGCGGGGGCGCTCGCGGTGCGCCGGTCCGCGACGGCCTGAGGCTCCGCACCTCGACCCCGCCGTCATCGAGCAGTTGCTCGCTCACCACGATCGACGGCTGCTGATCATCCCTCGGGGCACGTGGTCAGGCCGCTGGTGTGACGTGCCTCTCCCGCCCCCTCCGTAACTAATGAGAATGAGTCTCGTTTCGAGGTTGGGCGCCACGGCGTCCGGACCATCCAGGCCCTCTCGGGTCCCAACGAAAGAAGGAAGCTCATGTCTCGGACGATTTCTCGCACCCTCGCGCTCGGCGTCGCCTCGGCCGCACTCCTGGTCGCCTCGGGAGGCGCTGCCTCCGCTGCGCCCGCCTGCGGCGGCACCGTCGCCGGAGCGCTCCACATGGTGCACGACACCACGGGTGACCCCGGCGGCCTGGTCCACGAGGTCGAGGAGACCTACTGCTCGGTCGGCTGACGCCGCCGCCACCCCAAGCCACCGAAGGAGAGTCGTGAGAACTGCAGCCGCTCCTCGAGCGTTGTGGCGCCCTGCAGCGATGCTGGCCGTCGTGCTGCTGTGCACGGCGGTACCGGCATCACTCACGTCCTCGGTGGCGTCTGACCAGGCCTGTGCGCACGTGGTCCAGGGGAAGGTCGGCGTGTGGACCACCCGTCCCGCGCCGACCTTCCCGGGTGGCGACCGTGTGCTCCGCGGACACACCGTCGACCCGCGCGACCCGCTGAGGCAGTACGCCACCAACGGCGTCTCGGTGATGAGGACCACGGACGGCTGCACCTGGTCCGAGGCCTTCCGGCTGCCCGGGCGTCCCTCTGCGTCGATGCCGGCATCCTCCCTCACTGACCGGGTCCTCCAGGTGGTGGTGCACCCTCGCGCTCCAGGCCGGGTGTGGATGGTCGTCGCGATCGGCCAGGACGTCGCCGAGCGGGTGCGCGTGGGCCCGTACCGTCCCTCTCTTCCGCTGAGCCCCGCCGCCGACGAGGACCGCGACGGCACCCAGACGCTGGTCGTGGCGAGCCGGGACGGTGGGTCCACGTGGACGAGCGCCTCCGGCCCACCGCTGCCCGGGGCGCCGGGACAGCTCGCCACCGCCCCGACCTCGCCCGAGGTGCTCTACCTCCCGACCTTCTCCGGTCTCCACGCGAGCCTGGACGGCGGCCGCACCTGGCAGCCGAGGCCGCCGGCGGCAACAGTGCCCGACCCGCAGCCCGGACGCCCGCCGCTGGACGCGGTCGCCGGCCCACACACCACCCGGGTCACGGTCGACCCCACAGGCGCCGCCGGGCTCTACGGGCACAACGCCACCGCGGTGCGCCGTTCCGAGGACGGCGGCCTGACCTGGTCGGCCTATCGGCTGCCCCCGGACTACACCAGCGGGCCGTTCGTGGACCGGACCCACTCCTCGACCCGTCGGATGGTGGTCGCTACGCAGGCGAGCTCCACCCAGCCCGTCCAGGCCCTGTGGTTCCTGAGCCCTGACGACACCTTCACCGAGACCACGGTCGAGCCTGGAGCCCTCGCAGGGGTGCCGTGGCGCGCGGCCTGGCACCCGATGAGGGAAGAGCTCGTGATGGCAACCTGGGACCGGGGCAACGGCGCGGCCTTCCCCGAGGTGTCGTTGTACCGGGTGAGCCCGGACGGCGCCGTGGAGGACATCAACGAGCTCGACCTGACCCCGGTGAAGGACCTCGAGGTCGACGACTACGGCACCTACCACCTGCACACCGGCAGCGAGATGCTCACGCTGGCTACGTCGACCGCCGGATCCGCCGACCTCGAGCAAGGCCCACCTCAGGTCGAGATGGACCCGTTCGGCCACACCCCTCCGGCACCCCCGGAGCCTGCCGAGCTGTCCGGCCCCACCGCCGTCGACCTGGTGCCCGGCGAGCCCTCCGAGCTGACCTGGGGCCTGGACCTGCCGGCCCGACCGAGTCCGTTGGACACCTACTTCCTCATCGACACCTCGAACAGCTTCGAGCCGGACATCCAGGCGCTCGCCGACGGCATGGGCGCGGTGGTGCGCACCCTCGCTCGCGCGGGCATCGACGCCCACTTCGGGGTGGGAGAGCTCGGGACTCGTGAGGCACGCCGCTACCGCAGGTTCTCCGACATCGCTCCGCCCGGCACCCGGTTGCAGCGCGGGTTCGAGCGGCTGCGCACCGGTGGCGGGTACGAGTCCCACCTGATCGCCCTGCACCAGACGGCGACCGGCTCGGGCGTCGAGGGGACCAGCGGCCCCGCGGTGCCCGCAGGGCAGGACCCGACCTGGCGCGACGACTCCTTGCGCACGCTCGTGGTGGTGACCGACGTCGAGTACGGCGACGAGGACGACCCCGAGGCACCCGCCCGGCAGCAGGTGTACGAGGCGCTCGCCGACCGCGGCATCCGGGTGATCGGTCTGGAGGTCGTCCGCGAGGGCGGCGACGACGACGGAACCCCCGGTGGGTACGCCGCCGTGGAGGCCGCCGACGCGGCGTCCACGACCGTCCCCACACCAGCACGGCGCGACCTCGAGGAGCTCGCCGCGGCCACCGGGTCCTTCGCCCCGCCCGGCGGCGTCGACTGTCGCGACAACGGCACCACCGAGATCGCCGCCGGTGACCCCATGGTCTGCACCACCACCGCCCTCCACGTCGCGGGCATCTCGACCCTCGCCGACGTGCTCACCCGTGTGCTGCTGCAGCAGGTCGATGAACGTCCCGTCACCCTCCGTCCCCGTGGTGAGGTCAGCGTGACGCCGGTGGCGCCCACGGGGCTGCGCCACCGGTCCGTGGACGTCAAGCGGGACCAGCAGCTCACGTTCAGCGCGACACTTCGCTGCGACCGGAGCCAGACAGGCCAGCGGGTTCCCGTGACCATGGACGCGACCCTGGCGCGGAGGCAGGTCGCGTCGATGACGACGATGGTGCGGTGCGGCCCGTCGGCGGGCGACGCGCCCGCGACCCCCGGCCCCGCGGACGGCGGACGCCCGGTGGTCGAGCCCCTCGTGGCCGGGCCGCCGGCGTCGCCGACCCAGGTCGTCCCGCCCATCCCGGGCCTGCCACCCGCCGTCCCGGTCCCGATCGCCGGCTCCGCCCCCGGCGCCGCCTCCGGGACCGTGCCCGGCAGTGCCTCCGCGTCAGCGGGGTCGGTGGCACCCGGGACCTCCACCGGGCCAGCAGCGTCGGTCGCCCCGACCCACGACGAGGCCCCGGAGCTCGCCCATGCGCACCCCATGACCGCACGCCCGGCCGACCTACCGCACATGGGGCAGTGGACCGTGCTCGCCGCTGGCCTGCTCACGGGGGCGACCGCACACCGTGTGCACAGGGCACGGCGGCGCCGTGCCGAATCGACAGTGAGGAACTGGAACCGATGACCAAGACTCTCGCCCCGCTGGTGTCACCGCGCCTGTGGCTCCTGCTGGCGACGGGGCTGCTCCTCCTCGCCTTCGCGGGATGTCTGGCCTACCTGGCCGCGGACTCGCCCGGCGAGGAGGTGACGCTGGGGCAGCTCGCGGAGCTGACCGAGGGCGACGCGATCGAGAGCGCGTCCCTGCTCGACCAGGACGCGCGGGTCGTGGGGCGCACCGAGGACGGGGACCCCTTCTGGGTGGCCTACCCGGCCAGTGACGCCGCGACCGCCGCGCTGCTGCAGCAGCTCACCAGCTCGAGTGCCGAGGTGACCGTCGACGGCCAGGCATCGAAGGCAGCGGTCCGGATCATCGCTACCGGTCTGCTGCCGCTGATGATCCTCGCCGCGCTGTTCGGTCTGTTCCTCGCCGGCGGCACGGGAGGCTCTACGGACCAGATCAAGCGCTTCGGCACCCTCGCCCGCCGCGACGGCGGACGCGCCGTACCGCCGGACGTGGGCTTCGACGACGTCGCAGGTGCCGACGAGGCGGTCGCCGAGCTGCGCGAGGTGGTCGAGTACCTCAACGATCCCGACCGCTACGCCGCACTGGGGGCCAGCCCGCCCAAGGGGGTCCTGCTCTTCGGCCCCCCGGGCACGGGCAAGACACTGATCGCGAAGGCGACCGCAGGAGAGGCAGGCGTCCCGTTCTTCTCGGTCGCAGGTGCGGAGTTCGTCGAGTCGCTCGTCGGGGTCGGAGCGGCTCGCATCCGGGACCTGTTCGCCAGTGTCCGCGCGGTGGCGCCCGCGATCGTGTTCATCGACGAGCTGGACGCCGCCGGCCGACGTCGTGCCGGCGCCGACGGCGGCTCGTCGGAGGAGCGCGAGCAGACCCTGAACCAGCTCCTCGTCGAGCTCGACGGGTTCGCCGCGTCCGCGGGCATCGTCGTCATGGGAGCGACCAACAGACCGGACATCCTGGACCCCGCCCTCCTGCGGCCGGGGCGCTTCGACCGTCACATCACCGTCGACCAACCCGACCGGGCCGGACGGAGCAAGATCTTGGCGGTCCACACCAAGGACAAGCCGCTCGCCGACGACGTCGACCTCGAGAACATCGCTTGCAGGACGCCCGGCTTCACCGGGGCGGACCTCGCGAACGTCGTCAACGAGGCTGCCCTCCTTGCGATCCGAGAGGGCAGGACCGTGATCGAGACACGCGAGCTGGTCGAGGCCGTCGATCGGGTGCTCGGGGGCCCGCAACGCCGAGGACGCATCCTCACGGCACCGGTGCGTCGGCGGATCGCCGTGCACGAGGCCGGGCACGCCATCGTGGCCACTGCGCTCGGCGAGGAGGTCCACCGCGTCTCCATCGTCACCCGGGGGAGCGGACTCGGTGCCACGTCGCTCAGCGCTGATCGGGACGCGGTCCTGCTCACGGCCGACGAGCTGTTCGGCCAGATCGTGATCGCACTGTCGGGCCGGTGTGCTGAGGAGCTGCTGCTCACCACCTCCTCGACCGGTGGTGAAGCAGACCTCGAACGCGCCACCCGCTGCGCGCGGGACATGGTGGCCCGTTACGGCATGGGGGACGACATCGGGCGGATGCGCCTTGCGGGCCCCTCGACCGACGTGCACCTCCGCGGGGAGGCTGCTCTGCTGCCGATGTCCGATGACCTCCACAGACGCCTCGAGGTCGGGACGGCGCAACTGCTCGATCGAGCATTCCGGGAGGCCACCGACGTCCTCGAGTACTGCCGCGAACCACTCCTAGCCATGATCGAGGCGCTGTTGTCCGACGAGGTGTTGGAGGGCGAGGCCCTCGAGCACCGGTTGTCAGGTCTCCCGCTGCCCCCGGGCCTGCGACGACGCCTCACCCCGATCTCGGTCCCGACCGGGGCATCAGTCTGAGGCCCCGTGGCGACGCAGGCGCCGGCGAGCGCGTCCGGCGGTGAGCCGCAGCAGCTCTCGCCCGGACAGGTCCTGGGCCGAGGGTCGGGCTCTCTGGCGCTCGAGGCGTCGTCCCATCCGGGCCAGGCGACGGTCCTTCGCCTCGATTTCCGCAGCGTGCTGCTCGTGGAGGGTCTGGATCGTGCGCTCGACCATCGCAGTGGCCAGCTCGGAGGAGACCATCGGCGGGCCGGCGGGGTCTGCCACCGGCCGGGGGAGGGGACGGAGATCCTCCGGGTCGCCCACCACTCGGACGCCGAGGTCGCGCACGAGCGCAGCACGCTGCTCGCTCAGCTCCGCGACGCGCTCGGCCGCCGACGGGGGGAACGGAGGCACCGGGGCCTCGTCGGGCCAGGGTGCGGCAGCCTTGAAGCCGTCGGTGAGCGCGACCTGCAGCCTGTCGAGCTGCGCGTCCTCACCCCAGCCGTGTGTCTGATAGGCGAGGTTGAGGCGCCGGATCGCCTCGACGCGACCGATCCCCAGCGACGGGTTGCGCCGACCGTCACCGGTCTCGGCGAGCAGGCCGTCGGGGAGCCCTAGGAGGCGTTCGAGGACGCGCGCCAGCTGGCCGGGGTCGTTCTCGTCAGCGATGACCAGGGTGAACCCTGCTCAGCCACTCCTCCCAGGTGAGCGTGCTGAGCCGCATCTTCACCCTCTGCTGCCACTGAGAGGGCAGCAGACGGTCGAGTCGCTTGGCGACGGCGACCACGTGCGGGTGGTCCTGCCCGAGGTCGCGTACCACCGTCCGTGCGCCTGCCAGGTCTGCCTTGGCGAAGTCCTCGGTGCTCACGCAGACCCGCATCGTGGCCGCCGACCGCACTTCCTCCGCGAGGGCGTGCCAACGCTCGATGCGGGGATTCGGACGAGTGAACGGGACCTGGAGGCCCAACGCCGCCCAGACACCCTCGCGCGGGCGCGAGCCCCGTCCCGGGTACACCACTCCGTGCTCGCGCAGTGCCTCCCGCCTGCGGTGCATCGCGCCCTGGATCGCGGTGGTCCCGGTCTTCTGCGGTCCGATGTGCAACAGCCGCGTCGCCGGGGGCAGCAGCAGGTCTTCCTCACGGGTCAACATGGCACCCGACTCTCCCATGGAACAGTGGGACCCAAAGCCCTTCACCAAGCCCAGTGCGAGTCGTCCCGGAGGACACCCATGAGGAAGACACTCACCACGCGAGTCGTCGTCGGTGCCACGGTGGCGCTGGCCATGATGCTGGCCGGCTGTGCCACCCAGACAGACGACCAGGGATCGGCCGCGCCGAGCAGCGCGGCGCCCGACCCAGTGCCGGCACCCGAGGACACCGAGGCGCTGCTGGCCGAGTGGGATCTGGACGGCATGACCACGGTGGAGATCATCGACCACCTGGAGCGGCTGGCTGCGGCAGAGCGCCCGACGGACCTGATGGCGTCAGTCCGTCCAGGGGACCTGATGATCTCCGCGGACACGGGCGAGCTCAGCCTCGACGTCCCCGAGGACCGGTTCTACCTGTCCGTCGCGCCGTACGTCGACCAGACCCACGAGTGCTTCTACCACTCCCTGACCACCTGCCTGGGCGAGCTCGACTCGGCCGAGGTTCAGGTGCAGATCGTGGACGAGACCAATGACGAGGTGCTCGTCGACGAGACGCGCACCACCTTCGACAACGGCTTCACCGGGTTCTGGTTGCCCCGGGACATCGAAGGGACCCTGCGGGTCACCTACGACGGCAAGACTGGGTCCACTCGCTTCACGACCGACCAGGACGCGCCGACCTGCCTGACCACGCTGCAGCTGGCGTAGCCCAGGAGGCGCCCCTCTGTGACGGGCGCAGCGGGCGCTGCTAACCTCCACCGCAATCCACCACGGGAGTCCGAGGCATCGGGCTGAGATGGGGCTGTAGCCGCCCCGACCGTCGAACCTGATCCGGGTCATGCCGGCGAAGGAAGCGAGGAGCGGCTGTGCTGCTACGCATTCCCTGCACCCCCGACGGGCCAGGTCCGTCGTCCGTCCTGCTGCGTGCTCCGTGAGCGCGCAGCGCGTCGTCGTCCTCGGTGGCGGCATCGTCGGACTCGCCTGCGCCGACGAGCTCGTGCACGCCGGGCACGACGTCACCGTGCTCGACCCCAGTCCGGGCGGCGGCGCGAGCCGTGCTGCAGCGGGCATGCTCGCTCCAGGGGGCGAGGCGTGGTTCGGGGAGGAGCCGCTCCTGCGGCTGGGGCTCGACTCGGCCGCCCGCTGGCCGGCGTACGCGGCCGACCTGGAGAGGCGATCCGGTCATCGCGTGGACCTGCGCGCCACCGGCACGCTGCTGGTCGGCTGCGACCACGACGACCTCACCGAGGTACGGCGGACCGCGGCCTTGCTCGAGCAGCACGAGGTGGTCGTCGAGGACCTGGACCGGCGCGAGCTCCGGGAGCGGGAGCCGACCCTCACCTCCCGCGTCGCGGGCGGGGCGTACCTGCCGCACGACCACCAGGTGAACCCACGCCGGGTGACGACCGCGCTCCTGCACCTGCTCGGCCCGAGGGTCCGGCACCAGAGGGGCGCCACGACCGGTGACGGCGTACGGCTGGATGACGGCACCCACCTCACCGCGGACGTCGTCGTGCTCGCCACCGGCACGGGAATGCCGGGCACCCGCCCCGTCCGGGGCGAGATCGTCCGGGCGCGGACCGACGACCCGCCGCGGCGCGTGGTCCGCGCGCAGGTTCACGGCGACCGCGTCTACGTGGTGCCGCGAGCCGACGGGGAGGTGGTCATCGGCGCGACCGTCGAGGAGCACGCCCCGGCGCAGCAGCCGCTACCGACGCTCGGCGGGACCGCCCGGCTGCTCGAGAACGCCCGCACCCTGCTGCCCGGTCTGGAGCGCGCCGAGCTGCTGGAGGTGCTCGCCCGGGACCGGCCCGGCAGCCCCGACAACGGTCCGCTGATCGGGCCGTGGACCGGGTCGGACGGCACGCGCGTCCTCGCCGCCGGGGGCCACCACCGCGGCGGCGTCCTGCTCGCCCCGGTGACCGCGGCCGCGGTCCGGGCGTACGTCGAGGAGACCGCCGTCCCGGAGGTGGCCCGCCCCTTCACTCCCGACCGGTTCGACCAGAGAGGTGTCCAGGTATGAAGGTGCACGTCAACGGGGAGCCGCGTGAGCTCCCCGGTCCCGTCACGGTGCAGGCGCTGGTACCGGACGGCCGCGGCGTCGCGGTCGCGGTCAACGGGACAGTGGTCCGCGCCGCCGCCTGGTCCGTCACGACCCTGGGGGAGGGCGACCGTATCGAGGTCGTCACCGCCCACCAGGGCGGGTGATCGCGGTGCAGATCGCCGGTGAGCAGCTGGCCAGTCGGCTCTGGGTCGGCACCGGAGGGCTCCCCAGCCTGGCCGCGGTGCGGGCCGTGGTTGCGGCCGCCGAGCCCGGGCTGGTGACGGTGTCGATGCGCCGCACCTCCGACACCGGCGAGGGCAGCCTGCTCGACACGCTCCGAGCGACCGGCGTGCCGCTCCTCCCCAACACCGCGGGGTGCCGCACCGCACGCGAGGCGGTGTTCACCGCCGAGCTGGCCCGGGAGGCGCTCGGTACGAGCTGGGTGAAGCTCGAGGTTATCGGTGACGAGACCACCCTGCTGCCCGACGTGGTCGAGCTGGTGGAGGCCGCGGAGACCCTGGTGCGTCAGGGGTTCACGGTCCTGCCGTACACCACGGCCGACCCGGTGGTCGCGCTGCGGTTGGTCGACGTCGGGTGTGCCGCCGTGATGCCCCTCGGCTCGCCGATCGGGTCCGGACGCGGTATCGCGGACCCCCACGCGATCGAGGCGGTGCGCGCCGCGGTGGACGTGCCCGTCGTGCTCGACGCCGGCATCGGCACCGCCAGCGAGGCCGCGCAGGCACTGGAGCTCGGCTGCGACGCGGTGCTGGTCGCGACGGCGGTCACCCGCGCCGAGGACCCGGTCGGGATGGCCGGCGCGATGCGTCTCGCCGTGGAGGCCGGCGCCCTGGCGAGGCAGGCGGGTCGGATCCCGCGGCGCACCGCTGCGCGCGCCTCCAGCCCGACGCGGGGGCGGGTGGCCCTGTGATGCTCGCTCCACTGCTCGTGCTCACCGACCGACACCAGCTGCCCCCGGGCCACGACCTCGTCGAGACCGTTGCCCGCTGCGCGGAGGCGGGCCTCGACACCGTGGTCCTCCGCGAGCTCGACCTGTCCGAGCCGGAGCGCGCCGATCTCGCCGAGGCCCTCGCAGCGCACGTGCGGGTGGTCAGTGCCCGCACCCGCCTCCCCGGGGCTCGTGGCATCCACCTGCACGCCACCCAGAACGTCCACGACGCGCGCGGGATGGAGCTGCACGGTCGGTCCTGCCACACCCTCGACGAGGTCCGGCGCGCGGTCGACGGTGGCGCGGACTACGTGACCGTCGGCCCGGTCGCCTCGTCGGCCTCCAAGCCCGGCCACGGCCCGCCGCTCGCCCCCGAGCAGGTACGCCGAGCCGCCAGCGCCGCGAGCGGGACGCCGGTGTTCGCGCTCGGTGGTGTCGACACCAACAACGCCGCGGAAGTCAGAGCAGCCGGAGTCCACGGTGTCGCGGTCATGGGCGCGGTGATGCGCGCCGACGACCCGGCAGCCGCGGTCGCCGCCCTGCTCGCGGAGCTGCAGTCCTACCCGTCCGACCGACCAGCACAGGAGTCCTGATGCACATCCACCCCTCCCACAGCACCGTCCACCGCACCAGCGCCCGGCCCGATGTGCAGGTGCCGTTCACCCGCGTCGCGCTCACGAACGGCGAGACGTTCGACCGCTACGCGACCGCCGGCCCGGGCAGCGACCCCACGGTCGGTCTGCCGCCGCTGCGAGCCGGCTGGATCGCCGAGCGCGAGGACACCGAGGAGTACGCCGGCCGCGAGCCCCAACTGCTCGACGACGGCAGGGCCGCGATCCGCCGGGGGGAGGTGCGCGAGCAGTGGCAGGGGGCGAGGGCACGCCCTCGGCGCGGCACCCGCACCGTGACGCAGATGCACTACGCCCGGCGCGGGGTCGTGACCCCCGAGATGGAGTACGTCGCTCTCCGCGAGGGCGTCGACGTCGAGGTGGTGCGCTCCGAGCTCGCGGCCGGTCGCGCGATCCTGCCGCTCAACGTGAACCACCCCGAGGCCGAGCCGATGATCATCGGCAAGCGGTTCCTGGTGAAGGTCAACGCCAACATCGGCAACAGCGCCGTCACCACCAGCATCTCCGAGGAGCTCGACAAGCTCACCTGGGCCGTCACCTGGGGCGCCGACACGGTGATGGATCTCTCGACCGGCGACGACATCCACACGACACGCGAGTGGATCGTGCGGAACTCGCCGGTGCCGATCGGTACCGTCCCGATCTACCAGGCGTTGGAGAAGGTCGACGGGGACGCCTCGAAGCTCACCTGGGAGGCCTTCCGAGACACCGTGATCGAGCAGTGCGAGCAGGGCGTCGACTACATGACGATCCACGCCGGTGTGCTGCTGCGCTACGTCCCGCTCACCGCCGAGCGGATCACCGGCATCGTGTCGCGCGGCGGGTCGATCATGGCCGGCTGGTGCCTGGCCCACCACGAGGAGAACTTCCTCTACACCCACTTCGACGAGCTCTGCGAGATCTTCGCCCGGTACGACGTGAGCTTCAGCCTCGGCGACGGCCTGCGGCCCGGCTGCACCGCCGACGCCAACGACGAGGCGCAGCTCTCGGAGCTGCGCACCCTCGCCGAGCTCACCGCCCGGGCCTGGGAGCACGACGTACAGGTGATGGTGGAGGGGCCGGGGCACGTCCCGCTCCACCTCGTCGAGGAGAACGTCGTCCTGCAGCAGGACTGGTGCCACGGCGCCCCGTTCTACACGCTCGGCCCGTTGACGACCGACATCGCGCCCGGCTACGACCACATCACCTCCGCGATCGGAGCAGCCACGATCGCCATGCACGGGACAGCGATGCTGTGCTACGTCACCCCGAAGGAGCACCTCGGGCTGCCCAACCGCGACGACGTGAAGACCGGCGTCATCACCTACAAGCTCTCCGCCCACGCCGCCGACGTCGCCAAGGGACACCCGGGAGCGCGGGACTGGGACGACGCCCTGAGCAAGGCCCGGTTCGAGTTCCGGTGGCACGACCAGTTCGCGCTGTCCCTCGACCCGCACACGGCGGAGGCGTTCCACGACGAGACGCTTCCGGCCGAGGCCAGCAAGACCGCGCACTTCTGTTCGATGTGTGGCCCGAAGTTCTGCTCGATGCGGATCAGCCAGGACGTGCGTGACTTCGTCGCGGCCGGCATGGCCGAGAAGTCGACGCAGTTCGTGGAGCTCGGGTCCTCGGTCTACGTGGAGGACGCCGCCCGCGGCGCTACTCCCTGACCAGGGAGGTGTCGCCGGGGCTGCGCGTCGGCGGGAGCGAGGGGTCCACGATCGCGGCGGCAGGTGGGCCCTCGGGGGGCGTGCTGGCTGGCTGCCGGCTCGCCCGGAGACGCCGGGCCGTGACGGTGGCAGCGATGGCCAGCACGGCGGCAGGGACCACCCAGGACGGCACCGCGTCGGCCCATGCGACGAGGCGTTCCTGCGCGGCGAACTCGAAATCGACGGTGTCGGCGAAGCCCAGCAGGCCCGTGATGCCGGCGGTCCCGTCGTACCGGAGGAAGACGACGCCGATCGACACCAGCAGGAGACCGGAGAGGGCAGAGGTGGTGTGCACGCGCAGCCCGCGCCAGGTCAGGACCCGCCCGCGCAGCCAGCGTCGGCCCCCCAGCGAGTACCGGTCCCACACCATCGCGAGGGCCAGCAGGGGGGCCGCCATGCCCAGGGCGTAGACGGCGAGCAGCACCCCGCCCTGCCACGGTGTGTCCTGCACGGCTGCGACGGTCAGGATCGCCCCGAGCACCGGTCCCGAGCAGAAGCCCGCGAGGCCGTAGACCGCGCCCAGGATCAGCGTCGAGGACCACCCCGAGCCGGGGCGGCTGCTCGACCAGGCCTGCAGACGTGCCGCGAACGGGACGGTGAAGCCGCGACCGACGAGCTGGAGCACGCCCAGGCCGATGATCGTCCACCCCGCCACGGCGATGAGCAGGGGGCGATGCCCGTAGAAGAGCGACGACACCGCCCCGACGCCGGTACCCAGTGGGACCAGGGTGAGCAGGAGTCCCAGGTAGAACACCGCGGTGCGTGCCACCAGGGCGCGGGTGTCGGCGAAGGCGTAGGCGAAGAAGGAGGGCAGGAGGAGGGCGCTGCACGGTGACAGCAGAGCCAGCAACCCGGCTCCGAACGCCGCGAGCAGACCGATCTCGCTCACGATCCGGCCGCCGCGTCCTCGATCACCTGCTCGAACACCTCGAGGGGCTGCGCGCCGACCACCGGCGTGCCGTTGATGACGAAGGACGGCGTACCGGTGACCCCGATCTGGCGGCCTTCCTCGAAGTCGTCCGCGACGAGGTCGCGGGTCCGCCCCGCGGCCATGTCGTCGCGGAAACGCTCGACGTCGAGCCCGAGGTCACGCGCGACAGCCTCGACGTGGTCGGCGTCCAGCCCGCCGCTGTTGGGCGGGAGCTGGTCGGCGTACATGGCGTCGTGGAACTCCCAGAACCGGTCCTGGGCCGCTGCGGCCCGCCCGGCGAGGGCGGCCGTGGTCGACTCCGGCCCGAGGTACGGGAAGTCGCGCCACTCGATGCGCAGCGTGCCGTCGGCGACGTACCGCTCCTCGAGGGCGGGTGCCGTGTCACGCGCGAACTTGCCGCAGAAGGGGCACTGGAACTCGGAGTACACGACCAGCACGACCGGAGCGTCGGGACTGCCCTTCGCCACCGGGTCGTCGGCGTCGCGCCTGGGCAGGTCCGCCAGGGGGTCAGGGGCCGAGTCGGGGCCCGACTCGCCGGCCGTCACGGACGCGGGGGCCTCTCCGTCCTGGGCCGTGCCGTCGTCCGGTCGACCGACGAGGGCAGCGACCAGGACGGCGGCCGCCAGGACGGCGACCGTCAGCGGGAGGATGAGGTTCTTCCGGTGGGCGGTCTCAGGCATGGGGGTCCTCGGATCGGGGGGCGAGATGTGCTGGGCGGAGTTGGGCTGTGTCCGGGACCGTGCAGGCGAGCTCTCCGCGGAGCCGCTGCCGCAACGCCCACACGAGGAGCGCCACGGCGGCGAGCTGGAGCAGGGGCTGCACCGGTTCGAACCAGGTCAGTGCGCCGGCACTGCCCAGCGCGACGAGCACCAACTTGTTGCAGACCGGGCAGCCGACGGCGAAGAACGTGAGCACACTGGCCAGCACGCCACCACGGCCCGGCCGATCGGACTCCGGGGGGACCGGGGCGGCGACGTAGGTCGCGACGAGGAGCCCGGCCAGCACGGACGTGACCAGCAGCGACGGCCAGGACCACCAGGTCGGCGGGATCTCCCTGCCGAAGAACGGTGTCTCGATGAGGGCGGTGGGTACGCCGACCAGCGCCACGAACGCCACGGTCGCACCGGCCGCGGCCAGCCACCGACGCGCGGGCCAGGCGGCCAGGACACGCATCATGCCCCCACCTCCACGGGGTGGCCGTGGGTGCGCCACTCGAGCATCCCGTCCTCCAGGCGCCGGGCAGCGATGCCCGATCCGCCGAGGAGACGCACGGCGTCGTGGGCGAGCACGCAGTAGGCGCCTCGGCAGTAGGCCACGACGTGCCCGCTGCGGCGCAGCTGGTCCGCCGCGGCGGCGAGGTCGCCGAACGGGAGGCTCCGCGCCCCGGGGATGTGACCGGCCTCGAACTCCTCACGGGGGCGGACGTCGAGCAGCTCGACGTCCCCGCTGGCGAGGAGGTCCTCGAGGTCCTGCCGGCTGACGATGCCGACCTCCTCGGACCCGGGCACGTCCAGGTACGCCTCGAGCGCACGGTGGACGTCGGCGGACCGGTCGCGCGCCACGGCCAGCATCGTCTCGTAGAGCGCGAGGACGTCGTCGCCCGCGATCCGGTAGTAGATGCGGGTGCCCTCGCGACGGGTGCGGACGAGGTTGGACAGCTTGAGGACCTGGAGGTGCGCCGAGGCGGTGCTCACCCCCATGTCGGCGGCGCGTGCGAGAGCATCGACGGTGCGCTCACCCTGGGTGAGCAGGTCGACGAGCTCGAGCCTTCGGGCACTGCCGAAGGCCTTGCCGACCACGGCGAGCTCCTGGAACACGTCGGCGCGCGACGTCGTCATCGCATCCTCCAAGGAATAGTGGAATAGGGAGGCTACGTGACGACGCCGCCGATGGCGACCGGGGGCTGCTACACGGGCGTGACGGTGTGCTCCTGGGCGACCTGCTTGGCCCACTTGTAGTCCGCCTTGCCGGCCGGCGTCCGCTTCACCGTCGGCACCACGACCAGGTCGCGGGGGACCTTGTAACCGGCCAGTGACTCGCGGGCGTGGGCCTGGACGCTCTCGAGCGTGGGCTCACGTCCTTCGCGCGGCGACACGACGGCCGCGACCCGCTCACCGAGGCGCTCGTCGGGGACGGCGACGACGAGCACGTCGGCGACGTCGGGGTGACCGTGGAGGATGTTCTCGACCTCCTCGACATACACCTTCTCGCCGCCGGTGTTGATGCACTGCGAACCTCGACCGAGGAAGACGATGGAGCCGTCGTGGTCGCGGTAGCCCATGTCGCCCAGCACCGAGCAGCGGCGCCCGTCGGGCAGGGTGCGGAAGGTGCGGGCGGTCTTCTCCTCGTCCTTGTAGTAGCCCTGGGGGACCGGTCCGAGGCGGGCGATGAGCCCGACGTTCTCGGGACCGGAGGGGAGCTCGGCGAGGTTCTCGTCGACGACCAGCATCTTGTCGGTGGCGGGCACCCGCAGGTTCCCGTTCTCGTCAAGGTTGATCTCTCCGTCGTTGCCGGACTCCGAGGCGCCGAAGTTGTCGCGCTGCATGGCGTTGGGGGCCAGGGCATGGAACCGCCCACGGCACGCCTGCGACCAGATGGCGCCGCCGGAGGCGATCATGAACAGCCCGGAGTAGTCCACGTCGTCCTTGCGCCGCTCCATCTCCTCGACCAGCGGCATGCCCATCGCGTCGCCGACGATGAGCAGGCTCTGCAGCCCGTCGTTCGCGACCCCGTCGACGATCTTGGTCGGGTCGAAGTCCCGCAGCATGACCAGGCGGCCACCGAAGATGAAGTAGAAGAACATCGCGTACGACGCCGCCCCGTGCATGAGGGGCGCTGCGATGAGGAACGAGATCGGGGGCATCGCCTCCGCGGCGGTCGCGATGGCCTCCAGGTCCTCGTGCGCGTCGCCGTACGGGTTGCCGCCCGAGAGCGGCTTGTGGAACAGGTCGTCGTGGGTCCAGACCACGCCCTTGGGGTAGCCCGTGGTGCCGCCGGTGTAGAGGATGTAGTGCTCCTCGCCGGTGCGCGGCTCGAAGTCACGCTCGGTCGACTGCTCGCGCCAGCCGGCGTGGTCGACCACGGCCACGCCGCGGTCGGTGGCCGCCGCCGAGAGCTTCTCGTCGACGGTCCCGACGACGAAGACGGTGCGCACCCCGGGCAGGCTGCCCAGGACCCGGGCCAGCGACTGCTGGTGCTCGGGCTCCTCGACCACGATCCCGACCGCGTCGGAGTTGGTGAACAGGTACTCCAGCTCGGCGTCGGTGTAGCGGTAGTTGACGTTGATCGGGACCGCCCGGATCTTCAACAGGCCGACCATCGTCGTGACGTGCTCGACGCAGTTCTTCAGGAAGATCGCCACGTGCTCGCCCGCTCCGATGCCGGAGTCGGTCAGCAGATGGGCCACCTGGGTGGCCTCCCGGTCGAACTCGGCGTACGTCAGGTCGCGGCCCTCGTAGGTCAGGGCGACCCGGTCAGGGACGGTGTCGGCGACGGTCTCGAACACGGTGGCGAGGTTGAACTTCACGCGTGGCTCCTCTGGATGCGCGACCGGCGTCCCCGAGACGTGGTGGCCGTGGGCGCGCGTGGGTGTCGGCACTACGGACAGCACGCGACCAGCCGGTGGCCGGTCACGTGGCCGGCATCGTAGCGATCTTGGAGCGCCTCTGTGGCCTGGATCACCATCTGGGGCGCGGGCGTCACCGGGGCAGGTGGCGCGGTGCAGCGCGGAACGGTCGTACGGGAAGATGGTGGCGTGAGGTTCACCGAGCATGAGCTGACCGTCGCTGTCGAGGCCGTGGCGCGACGGCTGGATGCGACGACGCGCGCGCCGTGGTCCCGCAAGAAGGCCGCCGAGCGGTGGGACGGGCTGTCGAAGATGCAGCGGTACGAGCGGCTCTCGGCCGCCGCGGACCTGGTCCTCCCGGTCCTGGCCGCCCTACCGGAACGACCGACCGTGGGCTCTTCGCCGGCGTTCAGCGCCGAGGAGTACACCGCGGCGGTCGAGCAGGCGCGGGGGAGTGCTGCGGGCAAGCGCGAACGGATGGCGGTCGTCGTCCTGGCCGACCTCGCGCGGCGTGGGGTCGCCGCCATGCCGGTGCGTCGGGACCCCGACGCGTTCGAGGTGCCCGACCACCTCTGAGCAGCCCGTGCTGACTCTGTGTGCAGGAAACTGGGGTTTCGAGACCTGATTCCGGGTCCAGAACTGGAAAGTCACTACACGTGTAGTGACTTTCGACCCCTCAGAGGACGGTGACGGCGGCGTCAAAGGGGAGCCGGGGGAGGCGCTCCTGCCAGGCGTCGGCGGCGGGCCGGCCGAGGTTCACGACGACGAGGGTGCGGTGGTCGCCGTCGGGGAAGAGCTCGGCGTCGATGCCGGTGGCGTCGAGGCCGGACATCGGCCCGGCGGCCAGGCCGACGGCGCGGGCGGCGACGATGAAGTAGCCGACCTGGAGGCTCCCGTTGAGCGTCGCCATCGCGAGGCGACCCGCCTCGTTCGGCTCGAGGCCGTCGCGGATCCCGGGTGCGTGCGGGAAGACGGTGGGGAGCTCGTCGTGGAACCGGACGTCGGCGGCGAGCACGGCGACCACGGGTGCGGCAAGCGTCTTGCCCTTGTTGCCCTCGGCCATGTGCGCGACGAGCCGCTCGCGGGCCTCGCCCTGACGGAGGAAGAGGATCCGCAGCGGCTGGCTGTTCATCGCGGTCGGACCCCACTGCGCGAGGTCGTAGATCGCCGCGAGCTGCTCGTCTGTGACCTCCTCGTCGGTGAACGTGTTCGCGGTCCGCGCCTCGCGGAACAGCAGGTCCTGGGCGTCGGCGTCGAGGGCGTACGGGGCGGCGGCGAGCGTCTCGGTGGTCATGAACAGTTGAAGGCTCATCTGTTGTCAGGTGTTCCCGCATCCGGGGAGAGGTAGGTCACATCGTGCCCGGGGCGTGGGCCGGTTCGCGTCGCCACGACCACACCGCTGTGGCCAGGGCCGCAAGGAGCACGGCCACGGAGACCGCCAACGCCCACCGCAGCGCGACGCCCGGGTCGTCGTACCGGGTCACTGCCACCTGGTACGCCGTCATCACCACCGCGGCGCCGATCGCGGCGCCGATGCGCTGACCGGTCTGCACGCCGCCACCCGCGGCCCCTCCCATCCGGGTTGGCACCTCGGCCAGGGTGAGGGTGAAGTTCGGAGACACCACGGCCCCACCCCCGAGGCCGGCCACCAGCAGCGTGAGCGTCAGGACCCACCACAATCGTCCGGTTCCGTCGACGACGGGCACCAGCCCTGCGAGGGCCACGAGCCCGCCGATCATCGTGACCAGGGCCAGGACGGTGAGCCGACGGCCGGCCCTGCTGACGAGCCGCCCGGCCAGGGGCGAGGCCACCGCGGAGCCGAGCGCGAACGGGGTGAGCAGCAGCCCGGTCTGCAGCGCGGAGTAGTCCAGGCCGTCCTGGAGGAAGACGCTGAGGACCAGGAACACCCCGGTGAAGCCGGTGAAGTAGAGGGTGCCGATCGCGATCCCGCTGGCGTAGCCGGGTACGGCACGGAGCAGGCCGAGGTCGAGCAGCGGGGCGCCTCCCCGTGCGACCACCCGACGCTCCCATCGCACGAACGCCACCGCGAGGCCGGGGACGAGGACGAGCAGGGCGAGGGGGAGGCGCTGGCCGCTCTCGACGCTCACGACCGGGTAGAGCAGGCACAGCACGGTGGCGCCGAGGAGGAGGGCGCCCACCGGGTCCAGCCGGGTGTCGGGAGTGCCCAGGACCTCTCGCGGCGGGACCATCCGAGCGATGGCGACGAGCAGCACGAGCCCGATCGGCACGTTGACCAGGAAGATCCAGCGCCAGCCCTCCTCCTCGCCGAGGAGGGCGATGATCAGCCCGCCGACGACCGGGCCGAGCGCTGCGGAGACCGAGACGGTGAACCCGAAGAGCCCGAAGGCGATCCCGCGCTCCGGTCCGCGAAAGAGGGTCTGGATCAACCCGGTGTTCTGCGGGGTGAGCAGACCGGCAGCGAACCCCTGGACCAACCGCGCGAGCACCAGCAGTTCGATGCTGGGCGCGAGGCCGGCGGCCGCGCTCGCGAGCACGAACCCGCTCAGACCGATGAGCATCATCCGGCGCCGGCCCCACGCGTCGCCGAGGCGTCCTCCGGTGACCAGGGTCAGGCCGAAGGCGAGCGCGTAGCCGGAGACGACCCACTGGATCGTGCCCACGGTGGTGTCGAGCCCCTCGCGAATCGAGGGGACGGCGACGTTCACGATCGTCACGTCGAGCAGCACCATGAAGCCCGCGACGAGAGTGACGCCGAGGATCCGCCACCGTCGGGGATCGGGCTCGTACGGCGCCTCGGCCACGTCCGCCGTCGGCTCGCTCACCTCGTCACGCTACCCACCCGCCGGGGAGGGTCCGGTGCGCGTCGGGCGTCCGGCTGCACCCGGCGGCGCGGGTAGCCTGCGTCGGGTGCCCACCCCCGTACGCCGCCCCGTCCGCGCCGCGCTGACCGCCCTGGTCGCCGTGCTCCTCCTGCTGGTGACCGCATGCTCGACCGGCACCGACCCCGCCGGCCAGTCCGCTGAGGACGGGGGCGGGACGGAGACCGCCGACGAGCAGGACGCCGCGCCGTCGGACGAGCCGCTGGGCTGGGGGCCGACAGGGGAGGAGCTGGCGCGCGCCCAGGACCTGGTGGCGGAGTGGACCCCCGAGCAGCTCGCCGGGCAGGTCATTGTCGGCCGGTACCACGGGACTGACCCGGCCGTACCTGCCGCGTTGGTCGAGGACCTCCACCTGGCCGGTGTCTCGATGACCGGTTCGAACATCGTCGACCTCGAGCAGGTGCGAGCCACGACGGAGGGCGTCGCCCGGGCGGTCGCCGCCACCGGGCGGGACTTCCCGCCGGTCCTTGGCGTCGACCAGGAGGGTGGCGTGGTCGCCCATCTCGACGGGATCGCCACGACTTTCCCGTCCTTCGCGACCGCCGGGTCCGCGGTGGAGCGTGGCCGGGCCGGACGCCGCGCCGTCATCGGTGCCGCGCGGGCCACGGGCCTGGAGCTGCGCTCCTTCGGCTTCACCTGGGTGTGGGCGCCGGTCGGCGACGTGACGGTCGGGTCCGCCGACCCGACGATCGGGAGTCGTTCACCCTCCACCGACCCGGCCGTGGCTGCCCGCACCGTCGCCGCGGCCACGGAGGGCTACCGGGAGGCCGGCATCGCCTCGACGGTCAAGCACTTCCCCGGCCACGGCGCCGCGACGGAGGACAGCCACGAGGTGCTCCCGGCGCTCGATGTTGCGATGCCCGACCTGGTCGCCCGGGACCTGCCGCCCTTCGAGGCGGCGTTCGGGGCCGGGAGCCCCGGGGTGATGCTCGGGCACCTCGACGTCGAGGCCCTCGCGCCCGGGGTGCCCGCCACTCTCGCACCCGAGGCCTACGACCTGCTCCGCGACGAGTACGGGTTCGAGGGCGTGGCCGTCACCGACTCCCTGGGCATGGGCGCCGTCATGGCCCTGGACCGCCCCCCGGTGGCCGCGCTCATCGCGGGTGCGGACCTGCTGCTGATGCCGGTCGACACGCGCCGGGCCCACAGCATCGTGACCCGCGCTGTCCGCAGCGGCGAGGTGCCCCGCGAGCGCGTGGAGGAGGCCGCCGCGCGCGTGATCGCCGCGCAGCTGTGGTTGCAGCGCACAGCCCAGGAGACGCCGGTGCCCGAGGACGTCGCCACCCGCGCGGTGGCTGCCGCCCAGGCGCTGCGTGACGCCGCCGTGGGCGGGTGACTCTGCCGGGATGGTGTGCCTAGCCTGGGAGTGACCGCACGACACGAACGCCACTCACGGAGGTGCGCGAGATGGGTCCGACGGACGACATGACCGCGACCGGAGCGCGAGCGCTGCTCGTGGTCGACGTGCAGAACGACTTCGTCGAGGGAGGCTCGCTGGGGGTCGACGGCGGCCGGGCGGTCGCCCGGGCGATCAGCACCCACCTCGGCCGGCACCACGACGACTACGCGATGGTCGTCGCCTCGCGCGACTGGCACCACGCGGAGGGGACCAATGGCGGCCATTTCCCCGAGCCCGGCGCCGAGCCGGACTTCGCCACGACCTGGCCGGTCCACTGCGTGTCGACCGAGGACGGGTCCGACTACGTTCCGGACCTCGACCTGACCCACGTGGGTCTGCACGTGAAGAAGGGGCAGGGCGTGCCGGCGTACTCGGCCTTCGAGGGGACGACCGACGACGGTCGCCCGCTGGCAGCGGTGTTGCGGGAGGCAGGCGTCGACGCCGTGGACGTCGTCGGCATCGCCACCGACCACTGCGTCCGTGCCACCGCGCTGGACGCCCGGCAGGAGGGGTTCGCGGTCCGCCTCCTCGACGGCCTGCACGCCGGGGTCGCCCCCGCCACGAGCACCGCCGCTGTGGCCGAGATGGAGGACGCAGGGGTGGTCCGCGCCGCCGTAGCGGGAGACGTGCCCGGCTGATCGGGTCGGGGGCCGCGGAGTTTGCCGGATCGGTTCTCGGGTCACCGTCACGGCAACCGACAAGGGGAGGACCCCATGAGCGACACCACGAAGGACGGAGCCGACGGCGGGGCCGAGACCGACTCCGAAGAGGGCGGTCAGGTCTCCGAGTCCGCGAACCTGCAGGGCGGCCCCGAGGAGGTGACACCGGGCGACGCCACGGCCGGTCACCCGGACTCCGAGGACGGCGACGGCCCCCAGGAGGGCACAGCCGGCCCCGACGCGCCTCCCCAGGACGGACGCCCCTCGGCCCCGGACGGCGACCACGGCAGCTAGCGGGCCCCAGCCGTTAGGCTGGCCGCGCGCCCCCTCACGACGTCCGAGTGAGGAGCCGCGCGGAGACCAGGAGGCGGTGTGAGCGGACCCCAGGAGCACCGGACGTCCGCGGTCCTCACCATCCCCAACGCGCTCAGCATGCTCCGGCTCGCAGGGGTGCCGCTGTTCTTGTGGCTGATCCTCGGCCCCCAGGCGGACGGCTGGGCGCTCCTCGTCCTCGCGGTCTCCGGTGTCACCGACTGGCTCGACGGCTACCTCGCGCGGCGTCTGGACCAGATGTCGAAGCTGGGCGAGATCCTCGACCCGGTCGCCGACCGCCTCTACATCCTCGCCACTGTCTTCGGGCTGGCGTGGCGGGACGTCATCCCCTGGTGGTTGGCACTCCTGCTTCCGGCCCGCGACCTCTTCCTCTGGGGCCTCGTGCCCTTCCTGCGCACCCGCGGCTACAGCGCGCTCCCGGTCCACTTCCTCGGGAAGGCGGCCACCGCCAGCCTCCTCTACGCCTTCCCGCTGCTGCTGCTCGGCGACGGCGAGGGAGTCGTCGCGACCCTCGCGGAGGTCTTCGGGTGGGCGTTCGCGATCTGGGGGACCGGTCTCTACTGGTGGGCCGGGCTCCTGTACGCCTGGCAGGTCCGCAAGCTCCTCGCCGACCGCGACCGCAGGGCTCCGGTGCTCGATGGCACCTGACCCGGCACCTGGCACTGGTGGGACCCCGGTCGTGGACCGTCCGGGGGAGCCGCATGCCCCCCTGCCGGCCCAGGTCACCATGGGTCTGCTCGACCTGGTCACCTCCCAGTCGATGGACCAGGACTACGCCCACGTCTCCGCACGCAAGGCAGCCGCACGCACGGCGGACGGCGGCGAGGCTGGCGGCGGCGAGGGGGCGGACGGCCCGGGTACGGGCGGACCGTCAGGGACGACGCCCCAGTCGCGCCCGAGCGTCGGGGTGGCGGGACTCGCGGTCGTCGCCCTGTTCGGGGTGCTGGTGGTCACGGCGGGACTGCAGAGCTCTCGCGATGCCGACGACCGCGCCACGGGTCGCGAGGAGCTGCTGAGCCAGATCGCCGAGAGGCGAGCGGTCGTGCAGGACCGCCGTGAGCGCGCCGAGGCCCTGCGGATCGAGAACGAGCGTCTCGACGTCGCCCTGCGCTCCGCGACCAGGGAGGGTCGGTCGCTGACGTCGAGGGTCGAGCGCCTGAGCCTGCACGCAGGGTCGGTGGCGGTGCGTGGACCAGGGGTCCGCGTCGTCGTCGACGACGCGCCGGGGGCCACCACCCGGCAGCAGCGGGTGCTCGACCGGGACCTCCAGCGGCTCACCAACGCGCTGTGGGCCGCGGGAGCCGAGGCCATGACCGTGAACGGCAAGCGGCTGACGGCCCTCTCGGCGATTCGCCAGGCCGGCAGCCCCATCACCGTCGACTACGAAGCGATCCGACGGCCGTACGTCGTCGAGGCGATCGGGGACCCAGATACGATCCCAGCACGTTTCGTGGAGACCAAGCACGGTGCGGAGTGGTTCGACCTGCAGCGCACACTGGGCCTGCGGTTCACCATGACGACGGAGGGAGCACTTACCTTGCCTGCAGCGGACCGGCTCGACCTGAGGCACGCCACCACGACGGCGGTGCCCGCGCAATGATCGCCGCCGCCGGGCTCCTCGTCGGACTGCTGCTGGGGCTAGTGCTCCAGCCGGAGGTCCCGCTGTGGCTGGAGCCCTACCTGCCCATCGCCGTTGTCGCCGCACTCGATGCCGTCTTCGGGGCGCTGCGCGCCTTCCTCGACGGGATCTTCGACGACAAGGTCTTCGTGATCTCGTTCGTCAGCAACGTGCTCATCGCCGCGATGATCGTCTACCTCGGCGACAAGCTCGGGGTGGGCGGCCAGCTCTCCACCGGGGTCATCGTCGTCCTCGGGATCCGGATCTTCTCCAACGTCGCCGCCATCCGCCGCCATGTCTTCCACGCCTGAGGGCCCGGTGCCCGGGTCGTCGGGGCCAGAGAGCGCCGCACCCCCGCCGTCCGGACGTGACCGGCTCGCCGCAGCGGTACGTCGGCCCTCCCGGCGGCAGGTGAGTGTCGCCGTGCTCCTCGCCGTCCTCGGGTTCGCGGCGGTCACCCAGGTCCAGTCGACCGAGGCCGACGACACCTACTCCGGGCTGCGGCAAGAGGACCTCGTCCAGGTCCTCAACGGGCTCCAGTCGGCCGCACAGCGCGCCGAGAACGACATCGACCAGCTCGAGCAGGCGCAGGCGGGCCTGCTCAACAACGCCGACAGCCGCGAGGCCGCCATCGCCCGCGCCCGTGAGCAGGCAGACGCGCTGGGCGTCCTCGCGGGCACCCTCCCGGCCACCGGACCGGGCATCCGGGTGGTCGTGACCGACGAGTCGGGGCAGATCGGCATCGACCAGTTCCTCAACGCGCTCCAGGAGCTGCGCGACGCCGGGGCCGAGGCGATCGAGCTCAACGACGCCGTGCGCGTGGTCGCCCAGACCGCCCTCGACGACGGGGGCGCGGCGGGGGAGCCCGGTCGGGTCATCGTCGACGGCCAGCAACTCTCCCAGCCCTACGTCATCGACGCGATCGGGGACCCCGACACCCTGGCCACCGCGCTCGACATCCTCGGCGGGTTCGTCGAGCAGGTCGACCTCGCCGGGGGCCGAGCGGTGATCGAACGCCTTGACGTCGTGGAGATCGCGACCATCCGCGACGTGCGCGCGCCGGAGTACGCCACCCCGGTGGAGGACGAGTAGCCTGCGGAACCCGACGAGCCCCGGGCATGCCGGCCGCGGGCACCCGACCAGTGGAGGACCGATGTACCCCGAGGACCTGAAGTACACCGGAGAGCACGAGTGGGTGCGCGTCGACGGCGACGGACCGGTCCGTATCGGCATCACCGCCTACGCGCAGGAGGCCCTCGGCGACATCGTCTTCGTCTCGCTGCCCGAGGTGGGAGAGCGCATCGAAGCCGGCTCGACGGTGGGGGAGCTGGAGTCGACGAAGTCGGTCAGCGACCTCTACGCCCCGATCACCGGGGAGGTCGTCGCCCGGAACGAGTCGCTGGACGCGACCCCGGAGCTGGTCAACTCCGACCCCTACGGCGAGGGGTGGCTCATCGAGGTCGCGCCGGCCGACCCGAGCGTGCTCGACGGCCTCCTCGATGCCGCCACCTACCAGGCTGGCCTCGAGCCCTGAGGCTGGTAGGTTCGGGGAAACCATCAACCTCGACCGTCGCTTGAGGGTTGTGACGGTCGGATCCGGGAGGAACACCCAATGTCGTTCTGCACCCAGTGCGGGCACCAGAACCCCGACGACGCGCGGTTCTGCTCCCAGTGCGGCACCCGCGTGACGGTTGCCGAGGCCAGCAGCGGCGGGGACGACGCGCCCGCGGAGACCACGGCCACCATCACGTTCGGTGCTCCAGCGAAGAGTGACGGCGACGACAGCGGCCTCAACGAGGCCGACGCCGCCGCCGTGGACGCACTTCCGGCCGGCAGCGCTCTGCTCGTGGTCCAGCGCGGTCCAGGCGCAGGCAGCCGGTTCCTTCTCGACGTCGACCAGGTCAGCGCCGGGCGTCACCCGGAGAGCGAGATCTTCCTCGACGACGTGACCGTCTCGCGGCGCCACGCAGAGTTCCGGCGTACCCCGGAGGGCTTCCGCGTCAGCGACGCAGGCAGCCTCAACGGCACCTACGTCAACCGCGACCGCATCGACGACGTGCTGCTGCAGGGCGGCGACGAGGTGCAGATCGGCAAGTTCCGGCTGGTGTACTTCGCCAGCAGTGCGAGCTGACCCGGCGCGGTGAGCCCCGCCCACCCGTCCGCGACCGCGCGGACCCGCATGAGCATCGGTGAGGTGCTCGAGCACCTGCGCGCGGACTTCCCGGACGTCAGCATCTCGAAGATCCGCTTCCTGGAGGCGGAGGGGCTCGTGGAGCCCGAGCGCACCCAGGCGGGCTACCGGAAGTTCTCCCACGCCGACCTCGAGCGGCTGCGCTACGTCCTGACGAGCCAGCGCGAGCACTACCTCCCGCTGAAGGTCATCAAGGAGCACCTCGACGCCCTCGACCGCGGCCTCGAGCCGCCGACCGTGCCCGGTGCGGCCCCCCAGGTTCCCCAGGCCGTGCTCCACGACGAGGGCCTCCCGGGCCCGGGGACCTACGCCCGCGACCCGGGCGACCTGCGCCTGAACCGGCGCGAGCTGCTCGATGCGGCAGGCATCGCGGAGGAGCTGCTCGCCCAGCTCGAGACCTTCGGGCTGGTGCGGCCCCGTGCCGGCAGCGCGCCGTACGACGCCGACGCGGTCCTCGTGGCCCGCACGGCGGGTGAGCTCGCGGCGTACGGCGTGGAGCCGCGGCACCTGCGGTCCTTCCGGAACGCGGCCGACCGGGAGATCGGCCTGGTCGAGCAGGTCGTCGAGCCGCTGCGCCGGAGCAGGGACGCCGGAGCGCACGGCCGCGCCGAGGAGACCGTGGCCCATCTGGCTGCCCTCTCCGTGAAGCTGCACGCGGGACTCGTGCGCGCCGGCCTGCGCGCCCGCTGACGCGCGCCCCTCGCGTGCCGCGGGAGGCCGAGTAGGGTGGTGGTGTGCGTGAGGTAGATGTCGTCGGAGTCCGGGTGGAGATGCCCTCCAACAGCCCGATCGTCCTGCTGCGCGAGAGCGCGGGGGACCGCTACCTCCCGATCTGGATCGGCGCCGTCGAGGCCACGGCCATCGCGTTCGCCCAGCAGGGCGTGGTGCCCCCGCGTCCGCTGACCCACGACCTGATCAAGGACCTGCTCGAGGCGACCGGCAACGAGATCTCGGAGATCCGGATCACCGAGATGAGGGACGGCGTCTTCTTCGCCGTGCTCGTGCTCGCCTCGGGGGTCGAGGTCAGCGCCCGTCCGTCCGACTCGATCGCGCTGGCGCTGCGCCTGGGCACCCGCATCGTCTGCGCGGACGAGGTGCTCGATGAGGCGGGTCTCGCGATCCCCGACGAGCAGGAGGACGAGGTGGAGAAGTTCCGCGAGTTCCTCGACCACGTCACGCCCGAGGACTTCGAGAAGGAATGACTTCGGCCCGGCAGGCTTCACCCTCAACCTGAGGTCGAGGGTTCGACACGCCGGCCCGTCCGACGCCAGGTTCGTTGACCGGCCCCCTGCGGGGGCCTACCGTGAGAGATGTCTTCGCTGTAACTCCATCGTTGTGCTCTGTCCCAGGGTCGACGACACTCCCCGGGGTCACGCAGAGCGGAGGATCGACGGAGGACCATCGTGGGCACTGTGAACGGAACCGGTGAGCATCCCGACACCGCGCGCGAGGACGCTGCCGTAGCAGCCGCCGACGAGCAGGGCCTGCTCTTCACCGACGACGTCTCCCCGCTGCCCAGCGACGCCGGGTACCGCGGGCCCACCGCCTGCAACGCGGCCGGGATCACCTACCGCCAGCTCGACTACTGGGCGCGCACCGGCCTGGTGGAGCCCACCGTGCGTGGTGCTGCCGGCTCCGGCAGCCAGCGCCTCTACTCCTTCCGCGACATCCTGCTGCTCAAGGTGATCAAGCGACTCCTCGACGCCGGCGTCTCGCTGCAGCAGATCCGCACCGCCGTGCAGCACCTGCGCGAGCGGGGCACCGACGACCTGACCCGCGTGACGCTCATGAGCGACGGCGCCACCGTCTACGAGTGCACCAGCAGCGACGAGGTCATCGACCTCCTCCAGGGTGGGCAGGGCGTCTTCGGCATCGCGATCGGCGGTGTCTGGCGTGAGATCGAGGGCACCCTCGCCGAGCTCCCCAGCGAGCGCGCCGCCGAGCCCGAGTCGGGGTCCTCCGCCGACGAGCTCTCCGCGCGCCGCAAGGCCAAGCTGACCGGCTGACCAGCGCCGCCGCCGTGTCAGGCGGTGGTAGGTTGGCCCCGCCGACGACGCCGCGCGGGAGAGACTCCGCCGCGAGCGGAGCACCGAAGGGGCAAATCCTCCCCGGAACCTCTCAGGTGCCCAGGACCGCGTGGCCGAGGCACCTCTGGAGACGGCACCGCCGCCGCGCGACAGAGGGGGAGGCGCCGTAGTCGTACGCCGCCGAACCCTGCCGCCGGGAGCCTCCATGACCGACCACCCCACGCTCGC
This sequence comes from Nocardioides sp., assembly GCA_030698375.1. Lineage (GTDB taxonomy): Bacteria > Actinomycetota > Actinomycetes > Propionibacteriales > Nocardioidaceae > Nocardioides_A. The sequence goes on from JAUYLL010000112.1 coordinate 63,333, forward strand.
CCAGCTCGCCGCGGGCGACGCCTTCGTCGACCGGCACCTCGGGCCGGACGCCGACCAGGTCGGCGTGATGCTCGCGGCGCTCGGGTTCTCCTCCCTCGAGGACCTGATGACCGCCGCGGTGCCGCCGCGGATCCGGGCCACGGCGCCGCTCGACCTTCCCGCGGCGGCGACCGAGCGCGGAGCCGCCGCCGAGCTCGCCGCCCTCGCGGCGCGCAACCGGCCCGCCGAGCCGATGATCGGACTCGGGTACCACGGCACCACCACGCCCGCGGTCATCCGGCGCAACGTGCTCGAGGACCCGGCCTGGTACACCGCTTACACGCCCTACCAGCCGGAGATCTCCCAGGGTCGTCTGGAGGCGCTGCTCAACTTCCAGACGATGGTCGGGGACCTCACGGGCCTGCCCACGGCCAACGCCTCCCTTCTCGACGAGGCCACTGCGGCGGCCGAGGCGATGACCCTCGTGCGGCGTGCCCAGCGCAAGCGCTCGGGGCCGTTCGTCATGGACGCCGACGCGCTCCCGCAGACCGTCGAGGTGGTACGCACCCGTGCCGCGGCCATGGGCATCCCTGTCGAGGTCCGCGACCTGACCGACGTCACGCCCGAGGACCTGCCCGAGGACGTCTGCGGGGTGCTCGTGCAGTACCCCGGGGCGTCCGGCCGGCTGACCGACCCGCGTCCCGCGATCGAGGCGGTGCACGCCCGGGGCGGCTTGGCGGTCGTGGCCGCGGACCTGCTGGCGCTCGCCGTGGTCGAGGCGCCGGGCGCGCTGGGTGCCGACGTGGTCGTCGGGTCCTCGCAGCGCTTCGGTGTCCCGTTGTTCTACGGCGGCCCGCACGCGGCGTTCATGGCGGTGCGTGACGGTCTGGAGCGCCACCTGCCCGGTCGCCTGGTCGGGGTGTCGGTCGACGCCACCGGCCGGCCGGCGTACCGGCTCGCGCTGCAGACCCGGGAGCAGCACATCCGCCGCGACAAGGCGACGAGCAACATCTGCACCGCCCAGGTGCTCCTCGCGGTCGTCGCGGGCATGTACGCCGTCTACCACGGGCCCGACGGGCTGCGCCGGATCGCGCAGCACGCCCACCGGCACGCCGTCGTCCTCGCGGCCGCCCTGCGCGACGCCTCCCTCGAGGTCGTGCACGACGCGGTGTTCGACACGCTGCTCGTGCGCGTCCCGGGCCGCGCGGAGCAGGTGGTGACGGAGGCCCGCAGGCGCGACGTGCACCTGCGGCTGGTCGACGCCGATCACGTCGGGGTCTCCGCCTCCGAGCGCACCACCACCGCGGTCCTGGTCGACGTGGCGGCCGCCTTCGGCGTGCCCGAGGTCGACTGGCACACGCTGGCGACCCGCACCGGCGACGCGCTCCCGGAGCCGCTGCGCCGCACCACGGCGTACCTCGAGCACCCGGTGTTCCACACCCACCGCTCCGAGACCGCCATGCTGCGCTACCTCTCGCGGCTCGCGCGGCGCGACTACGCGCTCGACCGCGGGATGATCCCGCTCGGCTCCTGCACGATGAAGCTCAACGCGACCACCGAGATGGAGCCCATCGGCCTGCCGGGGTTCGCCGACCTCCACCCGTTCGCGCCCGCCGAGGACGCCGAGGGGTACGCCGCGATGATCGCCGACCTCGAGGGCTGGCTCGCCGAGGCGACGGGGTACGCCGCGGTGTCGGTCCAGCCCAACGCCGGCTCCCAGGGCGAGCTGGCCGGTCTCCTCGCGATCCGCGCCTACCACGAGGAGCGGGGGGAGGGGGAGCGCGACGTGTGCCTCATCCCGTCCTCTGCTCACGGCACGAATGCGGCGTCGGCGGTGATGGCCGGCATGCGGGTGGTGGTCGTGGGGGCGGCCGACGACGGCAGCGTCGACCTGGAGGACCTGCGGGCGCGGTGCGCGGAGCACGCCGACCGGCTCGCCGCGATCATGGTGACCTACCCGTCGACCCACGGCGCCTACGAGGACGGGATCTCCGAGCTGTGCGAGGTGGTCCACGACCACGGCGGCCAGGTCTATGTCGACGGTGCCAACCTCAACGCGCTCGTCGGGCACGCCCGGCCCGGGGCGTTCGGCGGCGACGTCTCGCACCTGAACCTGCACAAGACCTTCTGCATCCCGCACGGCGGGGGCGGCCCCGGGGTCGGTCCGGTCGCGGTCGCCCCGCACCTCGTCGAGCACCTGCCCTCCCACGGCATGCACCCCGACCCCGCCCGCCGCACCGGCATCGGGCCGATCAGCGCTGCGCCCCACGGCTCGGCCGGGATCCTGCCCATCTCCTGGGCCTTCGTGCGGATGATGGGCGCCGCCGGTCTCGCCCGGGCGACCGCGGTCGCTGTGCTGGCCGCCAACTACGTGGCCCACCGGCTCGAGGAGCACTACCCGGTGCTCTACCGCGGCCACGGCGGTCTCGTGGCCCACGAGTGCATCCTCGACCTCCGCCCGCTGACCAAGGCCAGTGGCGTCACCGTCGACGACGTCGCCAAGCGGCTGATCGACCACGGTTTCCACGCCCCGACCATGAGCTTCCCCGTCGCCGGCACGTTGATGGTCGAGCCGACCGAGTCCGAGGACCTCGCCGAGCTCGACCGGTTCTGCGAGGCGATGATCGCCATCCGCCAGGAGATCGCCCGCGTCGAGTCGGGGGAGTGGAACGCCGAGGAGTCGCCGCTGCGGCACGCCCCGCATACCGCCGCGGTCGTCACCGGCGACTGGGAGCGCCCCTACCCCCGGCAGACCGGTGGGTTGCCTGCGGGGGAGGACCCCGACAAGTACTGGCCGCCGGTCGGTCGGATCGACCAGGCGTACGGCGACCGCAACCTGGTCTGCTCCTGTCCGCCGCCCGAGGCGTTCCTCGACGCATGAGCACAGGCGCATGAGCTCAGCGGACCGGCAGGGCTGGCTCGCGCACTGGCAGGCCGCGGGCCGGCTGCCGTCGGTCGTGGGCGGCGTGGCCGAGGGTGGCGTGCTGACGTGGGTCGGGAGCGCCGGCGACGTCCCCGGCGACCCGGCCGACCTGCAGTACCGGATCGGGTCGATCACCAAGACGTTCGTCGCCGTCGCGGTGCTGAGGCTGCGCGACGAGGGGCTTCTCGACCTCGACGCGCCCCTGCGCCGCTACGTCCCCGAGGCGGCGTACGGCGGCGCCACCCTCCGCGGGCTCCTCGCGCACTCCGCGGGGCTCCCGAGCGAGCCGGCCGGTCCGTGGTGGGAGCGCTCACCCGGGGTGGAGGTGCCGGCACTGCTGGCCGCGAACCCCGCCGAGCGTGCTGTCGCCGGCCCGGACACGTTCTTCCACTACTCCAACCTGGGCTTCGCGCTGCTCGGCGAGGTCGTCGCGCGCGTCCGCGGCACGCACTGGTGGGAGGGGGTCCGCGCCGAGCTGACCGCTCCGCTCGGCATGGACCGGACGACGTACCACCCGCAGGCGCCGCACACACAGGGCCGGAGTGTCGACCACTTCGCCTCCACCCTCACCGAGGAGCCGCTCCAGGACACCGGGGCGATGGCGCCTGCGGGTCAGCTGTGGAGCACGCTGCCCGACCTGGCTCGCTGGGCCTGGCTCCTGGCGGGCGGACGCCCCGACCTGCTGGCGCCGGAGAGCAGGGAGGAGCTGGTCACGGTCCGTCCGCCCGCCGAGGGCTACGGGCTGGGAGTGCGGGTGCTCGAGGTCGGCGGGCGGCGGATGGCCGGCCACACCGGCTCGATGCCGGGCTTCCTGGCCAGCTGCTTCACCGAGGACGCCGACGAGCGCCGGACGAGCCGCGCCACGCTGGCGCTCGCCAACGGGACGGTGGGCCTGGTGTCCGACGCCGTGCCGGCGCAGCTCCTCGGGGTGGTCGGGCCGCCTCCCCGCACCCTGCGGCCCTGGGTGCCCACCGAGGTGGTGCCGACCGAGATCCGTCCGCTGCTCGGGCTTTGGTTCTGGGGCAACACTGCCCTCGAGGCACGCTGGAGCAGCGGGTACCTCGAGTTGCGGAACCTGGCAGGTCCCGAGCGGGTCGACCACTTCGCCCTGGACGGCACCGACCTCGTCGGCATCGCTGGGTACCACCGCGGCGAACGTCTCGAGGTCGTGCCCGGGCCCGACGGGACGGCCGCGCACCTGGCGTGCGCGACGTTCCTCTACACCCGGACCCCCTATGACCCGGCGTCACCGGTGCCGGGCGGCGCGCCCGGCTGAGGGCTCACCGGGCCAACGATCTGCTGGACATGTTGAAGTCCGGGACCCGCAGGGCCGGCATCTCGGTGCGCGAGAACTCGTCACCCCACTCGCGGGAGAAGGTGGGGCCGGCCGCCGAGGCGTGGGTGAACCGTCGCAGCAGGTCCACCGGGCTCTCGTTGAACCGGAAGTTGCTCACCGCCCCCACGACCTCGCCGTCCTCGATCGCGTAGACGCCGTCGCGGGTCAGTCCGGTGAGCAGCAGGGTCTGGGGGTCGACCTCGCGGATGTACCACAGGCAGGTCACCAGCAGGCCCCGGTCGACGCCGGCGACGAGGTCCTCGGTGGTCCCGGCCCCACCGGCGACGTCGAGCACGAGGTTGTCGACCACGGGAGTGGCGGGCTGGTCGGTCAGTGCGGCCGAGGCGCGCGTCTGCAGCAGCGAGGTGAGGTTCCCGTCGCGGATCCAGTCGGTGGGGCCGAGCGGGAGCCCGGTGTCGAAGACCGAGGACTCCGGCCCCGACGACGTTGCCGTGACGAAGGGCTGCGCCTCCAGTCCCGGGCGCGAGGGGTCGGAGTGCAGGTGCACCCCGGGGCGCGCGATCCGATCGCCGATCCGGGTGCCGCCGCCGGGACGGGAGTAGACGCTCTGCCCGTCGTGGGCGACCCGGGCACCGGCGCGGCGGTAGGCATAGAGCGTCAGGTCGGCCACGGCCGTCGGCGGGAGCACGGTGTCGTAGCGGCCGGCGGGGATCTCGATCGTGCGCTCGGCCCAGGACAGCCGTTGGGACAGTTCGGCGTCGAGGGCGGTGACGTCCACGTCGGCGAAGTCGCGCGTCGCGCCGCCGACCCAGGCGCTGCGGGTCAGGGTGGTGTCCTTGCCGGTGATCCCGTAGTGGCCCGTGGGCTGCACATGACGCAGCCGCAGGCCGGTGGAGGAGCCGACGTACGTCGTGGTCATGTCGTGGTCGACGAAGCCGTAGAGCAACCGGCCCTCGGACTGCGCCCGTTCGAAGACGTCGCCCAGGGCAGGCGCCAGCGCGTCGTACACGCCGATGGAGGTCGGGACGGGCGCCTCGTCCCAGTCGGGGCCCTGCCCGCCCTCGACCAGTGGGGCGGCGTCGCCGGCCCGGGGCGCGGTGGTGGCGTGGGCGTCCGCGGCGGCCACGAGGGCGTCGACCTGCTTGGCGGTGACGGCGCTGCCGGTCACCGACGCCGAGCGGTCCCCGACGAACGAGACGACGGTGAGGACCACGTCGTGCATCACCCCGTTGGTGGTCAGGGTGTTCCCGGCCCAGCGCAGGTTCGCCCGGGTGCTGTCACGCAGGACGACCACGCACTGGTCCGCGCGGGTGGTCGCGAGCGCGTGCTCGACGAGCTGCTGGGGGGTTCTCGGCATCACTTCTCCTGGGCGCCGGATTCGGCGGTCGTGTCGATGATGTTGACGGCGCGGAAGAGGGCCGAGGGACACCCGTGGCTCACGGAGGCCACCTGCCCGGGCTGGGCCTTCCCGCAGTTGAACGCGCCGCCGAGCTCGTAGGTCTGGGGTCCGCCGACCGCCTCCATGGACCCCCAGAAGTCGGTGGTCGTCGCCTGGTAGGCGAGGTCGCGCACCTGCCCGGCGAGGCGCCCGTCCTTGATCCGGTAGAACCGCTGACCGGTGAACTGGAAGTTGTAGCGCTGCATGTCAATCGACCAGGACTTGTCCCCGACGACGTAGATGCCCCGCTCGACCCGGCCGATGAGCTCTTCGGTGCTGGGACCGTCCGGCGCCGGTTGCAGGCTGACGTTGGCCATCCGCTGGATCGGGACGTGGGCCGGGGAGTCGGCGTACGCGCACCCGTTGGAACGGCCGAGACCGTTCGCCGCAGCCATCGCGCGGTCGAGCTGGTAGCCCACCAGCACCCCGTCCTTGACGATGTCCCACGACTGGGTCTGCACACCGTCGTCGTCGTAGCCGATGCTGGCCAGGCCGTGCTCGGTGGTGCGGTCACCGGTGACGTTCATGACGTCGGAGCCGTAGCGCAACGAGCCGAGGCCGTCGGGCGTGGCGAAGGAGGTGCCGGCGTAGTTCGCCTCGTAGCCCAGGGCGCGGTCCAGCTCGGTCGCGTGCCCAATGGACTCGTGGATGGTCAGCCAGAGGTTGGACGGGTGGATGACCAGGTCGTGGAGACCCGCCTCCACGCTGGGCGCCGCGAGCTTCTCTTCGAGCAGCACGGGGAGCTCGGCCAGGGACCTCGCCCAGTCGTGCTGGCCCGCGTCGGGACCGCCGGTGAGGTACTCCCACCCGCGGCCGACCGGGGGAGCGATCGTGCGCATGGAGTCGAAGCCGGCTGGTCCGCTGCCGTGGACCTCGACCACGGGCATCAGCCGCACCCGCTGCTGGGTCGTCACGGTGCCGTGGAGGTCGGCGTAGAACTTGTTCTCCTGCACCTGCTTGAGCAGCCCGGTCGCGTGCTGGACGGGGCCTTGCCCGAGGAGGTCCCCGGTCCAGGCGGTGAGCAGCCCGGTCTTCTCCTCGAGGGGCACGTCGAGCGGGTTCACGTCGTACGGCGAGACCCAGGTGACGTCGGCGTGCACCGGCTCGTCGGCGAGCTCGACCGGGACCCGGGTCATCGAGGCGGCGACCTGCGCCACCGCGATCGCGGTCTCGGCGACCTGGACCGCGGCGTCGGGGGTGAGGGCCACCCCGGAGGCGAATCCCCAGGCGCCGTGATGGACCACCCGGACGGCATACCCGAGGACCTCACGGTCCTGGGCGCCCTCGAGCGACCCGTCGCGCACCGTGACGTCCTGGTAGCGGATGCGCTCGAAGCGGAAGTCGGCGTGGGTCACGCCGAAGTCGCGGGTGCGCGCGAGGGCGGCGTTGGCGAGGTGTCGGTGGGGGAGTGCGAGGAAGGTGGGATCGATCGGGTGATCAGGACCGGAGGGGGTCATGCCGGGACACTACCCAGCGAGCACGACCTCACCCGTCTGGGTGACGGTGGAACCGGCCCGAGCCTTGTGGACGTGGACCTGCACGGGGATCCGGCTGCGCATCTCGGCGACGTGGGAGACCACGCCGACGCTGCGACCACCGGCCCGGAGCTCGTCGAGGCGGTCGAGGACGTCGTCGAGGGTGTCGGGGTCGAGCATCCCGAAGCCCTCGTCGACGAAGAGCATCTCCATCGGCACCCCGCCGGCCTCCTGGCTGACGACGTCGGCCAGGCCGAGGGCGAGGGAGAGGGCGAGCACGAAGGTCTCCCCGCCCGACAGGGTGCTTGGCGCCCGCTGTGCCCCCGTCCACTGGTCGAGGACCTCGAGCTCGAGACCGGAGGGCGTGCCGCGCCGTCCGGTGCGGGCGGACCGCTGGAGGAGGTACCGCTGGTCGCGCATGAGCGCGAGCCGGGTGTTGGCGGCGTCGATGACCTGGTCGAGGCGGGTCGCCAGGACGTAGGAGGACAGCCGCATCTGCACGACGTTGTCGTGACCCGTGCCGCGCACGAGCCTGGCGAGCCCGTCGGCGCGCGCGTGCTCCTCGGCGGCCGGCACCCACGTCTGGAGTGCCTTGTGGAGCTCGGCCGCGAGCCGCTCGGCGTGGACGCGGCGCTCGGTGGTGCGGGCGAGGTCCGCCAGCGCCTCGTCGAGGGCTGCGCGCGCCCGCCTGCGGACCTCGTCGGCGTCGGTCAGGGGCGGGGGCTCGTGGTCGGCCGCGGCGGCCAGCACCGGGTCGGCCAGGGCCTCGGCGACCGCGGCGACCTCCTGCTCGTGGACGCGACAGGCCGCGTCCCGCTCCGCGGCGTCGTCCGGGGCGAGCAGGGCCTCCCGCGCCTGGCCCACGTCGGCGAAGTCGGTCTCGGTCAGCCGGGGAGCCAGCGATGCGTGCGTCGTTGCGAGGTGGTGCAGGCGGGTGCGGGCGCTGTCGATGGCCTCGCCGAGGCCGGCGAGGGCCCCGGCTGCGGCGCGCAGGCTCGTCGGCTCGGGCTCGGCGGCGGACGCACCACCGGTGGAGACCTGCTCGGTGAGCACGGCCGCGCGCGCGGCAGCCGTGGATGCCTCGGCGTCGAGGTCGCGCAGCGCACGGACGAGCTCGTGCTCGCGGGCGCGGAGCGCGCGGGACTCCTCGACCAGGCCCTGCAGCAGCGCCTCCCGGTCGTCGAGGGAGCCTGCCGCCTCCCGGGCGGCCCCGAGGGCGTCGCGCCGGTCGACGATCGCCGCCGCGAGGATCGTCCGGTCTCGACCGGCCACCACCCGGTCGAGAGCGCGCACCTCGTCGTCGGCCTCGGCGGAGCGGGTGCGGGCGGCCTCGAGGGCATCGGCGGTGCTGCGGACCAGGGCCTCGGCCGCAGCCTGCGCGTCGCGGTCGACGGCGTCCGGCCCGGCCGGCCGGGGGCGCGGGTGGGCGGCACTCCCGCACACCGGGCAGTCCTCCCCGTCGACCAGACCGGCAGCGAGCTCGGCGGCCATCCCGGCCACGCGGCGCTCGACCAGGGCGAGGTGGGACTCGCGAGCGGCCAGGGTGGTGTCGTGCGCGTGACGGGCGGCGTCCGCCGCGTCGGCGGCGCGCGCCCGGGCCGCGGGGAGTGCGTCGAGGGCGACGAGTGCTTCGTCGAGCGCGCGCAGGGCGTCGGCGCAGGTCGCCTCGGTGCCTGCGAGCGCGCGCGCCTCGGTGAGGGCGGAGCGCGCGCTCTCGGTCGCGGAGGGGAGGTCGTCGGTGCGCTGCCTGCCGTCGTCGAGCTCCTCCTCGAGCGTGACGCGTCGGGCAGCGAGGTCGGCGACCTCGCGGTGGCGCGCCTCGAGCTCCGCACGCAGGGGAGCGAGCGCCTCCGCGTCCGCGGCGCGGGACCGAAGGTCGTCGACCAGCTCGCGGACGGCCAGGGAGGCGGCGACGAGCACCTCGGGGGAGTCGGGGTGCTCGGCAGCCTGCGCAGGATCGGCCGCGAGGGTCCGGACCGGCGCGAGCAGGTCGGCTGCGTAGGGCCTCACGATGGCGGAGGAGCACGTCGTGATGACAGCGGCGAGCGCCCTGGACCAGGCGTCCGCGGCCTCGTCGTGGGAGGCGAGCAGCGGAGCGACGCGCTCTGCGCGCGCGTGCGCGGCGACGGCGGCGCGCTGCTGCTCGACCACCGGGGCCTCGGCCGCGAGCCGACGGGCCCGCGTCTGGAGCGCGACCGCGCGCGTGTGCAGGTCGTGCGCGGCCGCAGCGGCGTCGTACGTCGTCTCGGCGGTCTCGGCGGCCGTACGTCGGATCGCGACGGTGGCGCACGCGCTGGCCTCGACGGCGGTGAGGTCGGTGAGCACGCCCTGCGCCCACTTCTCCCGGACGCGCGCCACGTCGACGGGCAGCACGGGGAGCCCCTCCGGATCCGGGAGCGGTCGCCCGGCGCGGTCGGCGAGGGTGTGCGCCAGCTGCTCGACCCGCTCCTGCGCACTGCGGGCCTGACGGCCCAGGGTGCGCCCGTGGTCGGCCACCCAGTCCTCGATCTCGGCGAAGCGGTGGGTCCCGAACAGCGTGGACAGTAGCCCGTGCCGCTCCTGGCTGGTCGCGTGCAGGAAGTGCTGGAACTCGCCCTGCGGGAGGAGCGCGACCTGCAGGAACTGGGCGGCGCTCAGCCCGATCAGCTCCCCGAGGTGGTGGCCGACGTCCTGGGCCCGCGAGGCCAGCAGGCGCTCGGTGCCGTCCTCGAGCTCCTGGAGGGTCACCGCCGACCGCTCGGTGGTCGTGCCCTCGCCCCGACGCTTGGGCCGCTCCCACTCGGGACTGCGGCGGACGCGGTACCGGCGACCACGCAGGGTGAGCTCCAGGCACACCTCCGGGCGGGCCGTCTCGGAGGCGTGCTGGCTCTTGAGCGTGCGGGTGTCCCGGATCCCCGGGACCTGGCCGTAGAGCGCGAAGCACACGGCGTCGAGCAGGCTGGACTTCCCCGCGCCGGTGGGGCCGGCGAGCAGGAACAGCCCGGCCTCGTGGAGGGAGTCGAAGTCGACCGTCTCGCGGCCTGGGAACGGGCCGAATGCCTGCACGGTGAGGTGGTGCAGGCGCATCAGCGGGCCTGCTCGTGGACTGCGCCGAGCGGGTCGGCGTCCTCGGCGATGCGGCAGGAGTCGCAGGCCATCTGCAGCAGCAGCTCCTCCTCCGTGGTCGCCTCCATCTGACGCACCTCGGCGACGAATCCGAGCGCGATGTCGAGGTCGCTGCGGCCGTGCATCCGCGGCACCACCGGCCCCGCCCGGCGGGGGGCCACGTCGGGGCGGAAGTCGAGCAGCAGCGCGTGCGGGAAACGCTCCTGCAGGCGGGCCATCGCCTGGGCGGGCCGGTGCGCGTCGGTGAGGACCACCTGGAGCCAGTGGTCCTCGACGGCCTCGAGCCCAGGGTCGCGCACCAGGTCCTCGAGCCGCCCCCGCACGGTCGCGAGCCTTCGCGGCACGGGCGCCGGCACGAGCTCCGCCCGGCACGGGGTGCCCCGAGCCCCGAGGTCGACCAGCCAGGACCCCTTGGTGTGGGAGGCCTCCGAGAACGAGTAGGCCAGGGGAGAGCCGGAGTAGCGCAGGGCGTCGCCGAGCACGTGCGGGGCGTGCAGGTGGCCGAGCGCGGTGTAGTCGATGCCGTCGAAGAGGGCGGACGGTGCGACCTGGACGCCACCGACGGACAGGTCCCGCTCGGAGTCGCTGGCCAGCTGCTCGGGACGGTCGGCGACGCCGGCGACGAACGCATGGGCCATCACGACGCTCCGCGCGCCGGGGCGCCGGGCGAGGTCGGCGCGCACCCGCTCCATCGCGGCCCGCAGCGCGGCCTCGTGGCTGCGAGCGGGCAGGGCCCAGGCCTGACGCACCGCGTCCGGCTCGAGGTAGGGGAGGCCGTAGACGGCCACCGGGCCGTGCTCGTCCTCGAGCTGCACCGGGGTCCCGACGTCCTGCCAGCGGGTGCGCAGGTGCACGCCGGCGGCGTCCGCGAGTCGCGAGTGGGCACCCAACCGGATGGGGGAGTCGTGGTTGCCGCTGGTGACGACCACGCGGACGCCCGTCGCGGCGAGGCGAGCGAAGGCCTCGTCGGCGAGCTCGACCGCATCGACCGGGGGCAGCGCGCGGTCGTAGACGTCGCCCGAGACGAGGACCACGTCGACCTGCTCGGCGTCGACCACCTCGAGCAGGTGGTCGACGAAGGTCGCTTGGGCGCCGATCATCCCCTCCCGGTGGAAGGACCGGCCCAGGTGCCAGTCGGAGGTGTGCAGCAGGCGCATACCGCGACCCTAGGAGCGACCACCGACAGTGGGTGCCAGGCACGCCGGAGACCTGGGCTCAGGACGGTGTGAGGACCCGCTCGGGAGCGGTGTAGACCACGCAGCGGTCCGGGCGCAGGAAGCCGACGACGGTCAGCGCCGCGTCGCGGGCGAGCGAGACCGCCAGGCTGCTGGGTGCGCCCACGCCGGCGATGATCCCCACCCCGGCGGCGGCCGCTTTCTGGGCCAGCTCGAACCCGATCCGCCCGCTCACGCACAGGACCGGGTCGGCGGTCTCCTCGTCGGCGAGCACCCGGGCTCCCACCACCTTGTCGACGGCGTTGTGCCGGCCGATGTCCTCGCGCACGACCAGCGGCTCACCCGCGGCGGTGAACAGCCCTGCCGCGTGCAGCCCGCCGGTGCGGTCGAAGACCCGCTGGGCGGCGCGCAGCCGCTCGGGCAGCGCGCCGAGCACGTCGGCTCCCACCCGGAGGTCCGCCCACCGCCCGGGGGCGCAGGCATGGACCGCGAGCGCGTCGGCCACGGAGTCCTTCCCGCACACGCCGCACGCAGCGGACCCGGCCGTTGGGCCGGCGTACCGGGGGGCGGGGACGTGGGGCGGTGCGGCGGCGAGCGACACGGTGACGACGTTGAACTGCTCCTCGGGGGCCAGATCGGCGTCCGTGCAGTACGCGACCCCGGCCAGGTCGGCAGGGCGGAGCACACCCTCACCCAGCAGGAACCCGGTGGCGAGCTCGAAGTCGTGACCCGGGGTGCGCATCGTGACGCTCAGCCGTTCCGCGGGGCGGCCTGGCCATGTGACGCGGATCTCCAGGGGTTCCTCGGTCGCCAGGCGGTCCTCACGGGGGTGGCGCGTGGCACCCTGGACCTCCTCGACACGGACCCGGACGGTGGGGCCGGGGCGACGAGGGAGTCCTCCGGCTGCGAGGGCGTCCATCTGATCAGTCTAGGAGCGGGTGTGCGACGGCGGACGCGGGAGGCGTGGGCCGACGGGTGGACCTCGGAGGTCACCTCCGGTCTCGCGCTGGCGGGTTTCCTCGCGCTGGTGCTCGGTGCCTTCACGCTGCTCGCGATGGGACCGCTCACCAGGATCGACGCCTACTTCAACCTCGCTCCTGCCCCCGGGCGCTGGTTGCCGCTCTTGACAGTGCTCGACCGCATCGGCCAGCGGGCGGTCTGCCTGCCCATCCTCGCCGTCGTCGTGCTCTACGTCGTACGCCGCAGCGGGAGCCTGCGGCCCGCGGTGGTCGCGGCGGGTGCCGTCGTGCTGCTGAACCTGGTCGTGCTGGTGCTCAAGGTGGGCTTCGGGCGGTCGTTCCCGCTCACCGCCGACCCCTCGTTCTTCACCGGAGGGATGGCCTACCCCTCCGGCCACGCCGCGAACGTGATCCTGGTCTACGGGCTGATCCCGTTCCTGCTGGCCCGCTACCTCGGGCCCCGGCGCTGGCGGGACGCGGTGCTGTGGACGGTCGTGGCCTTCTTGTCGACGGTGATGGTGATGGTCTCGCTGAACCTCAACTGGCACTGGTTCGCCGACCTGGTGGCAGGCCTGATCGTCGGGGCGATCGTGCTCCAGATCGTGGAGGCGGTGGACCGTGCCGTCCCGCGGGCGGCGCACCCGATCGACCACCGCGCGCAGCTGTGGCAGTGGTGGGCGGGTGCACGCGCGGGGTGGCGGCGGCTCAGCGAGCGTCGGCGAGGGTGAGCGGCACGGCCCCGGTGGGGTCGGCCAGCGTCACCAGCATCTTGCCGGTGTTCTCGCCGCGCCCGAGCCCGAGGAACGCCTCGACCGCCCGGTCGAGGCCGTGCACCACGGTCTCGGGGGCGCGCAGGCGCCCCTCGGACAGCCAGGCGCCCGCACGCGCGGCGTACTCGCCGAAGACGTCACCGTGGTCGGTGACGATGAAGCCCTGGAGACGGAGCCGCCGCTGCACCACCAGCGCGAGGTTGCGGGGGCCGGGCTCCGGGCGCTCGAGGTCGTACTGCGAGATCGCCCCGCACGCGGCGATGCGGCCGAAGTCGCGCATGTGGGTCAGCGCAGCCTCGAGGTGGGAACCGCCGACGTTGTCGAAGTAGACGTCGATGCCCTCGGGGGCGTAGCCCGCCAACCGCTGGCCGATGGGCCCGCCCTTGTAGTCGAAGGCCGCGTCGAACCCGAGCTCGTCGACGAGCATCGCCACCTTGGCCGGCGAGCCTGCCGACCCGACCACGTGGGAGGCGCCGAGCAGGTGCGCCAGTTGGCCGGCGACGCCACCCACCGCCCCTGCGGCACCCGACACGTAGACCCGCTCACCCTCGGCCAGGGAGGCGATCCGGGTGAGCCCGACGTACGCCGTCAGGCCGGGCATGCCGAGCACGCCGAGGTAGGCCGAGGCGGGGGCGAGCGCGAGGTCGACGACCCGGACGGCGGACCCCGAGACGACCGCGTGCTCACGCCAGCCGGTGCCGTGGACGACGACGTCGCCGGCCTGCACCTTCGGGTGCCGCGACTCCAGCACCTCGCCGACCGCCCCGCCGTCGAGGGCCGCGTCGAGCGCGTAGGGCTCGACGTAGGAGCGGGCGTCGTTCATCCGACCCCGCATGTACGGGTCGACCGACATCACCAGGTTGCGGACCATCAGGTCGCCCTCGGCGAGCTCCGGGAGCGCTGCCTCGACCATCCGGAAGTCGGCGGGACGGGGCACGCCGACCGGACGGGAGGCGAGGTGGATCTCGCGTGTGCTGCGGGGAAGGGTCATCGGTGTACGTCCTCCGGGCTGGTGGGGCGGTCGAGCGTGAACACCTCGGGGGGAAGACCCCACTCGTTGCGACCGAGGCGGCTCAGGGGCTGCAGTCGGTCCACCGAGGGGTACCCGTCGGTGGCCAGGACGTCCTCACGGGCGGCCACGAGCAGCACATGGGCGAGGACGAGGGTGGAGTCGCCGAGCTCGACGGTGGAGTGCAGCCGGCACTCCAGCGCGACCGGGGCGTCGGCGACCCGGGGAGGGGTGACGAGCTCGCTCGGCTCGGTCGCGATGCCGAGCGCGACGGTCTCGTCGACGCCGGCGGGGAACAGCGCGGAACTGTCGTTGACGAGGTCGCGCTGGGGGAGCGAGGCCACGTTGACCACGAGCTCGCCGGTCGCCTCGACGTTGGCGAGCGTGTCCTTCCGGGTCACCGAGCTGAAGGCGATGATCGGGGGGCGGGCGCAGGCGACGGTGAAGAACGAGTGGGGTGCGAGGTTGCCGACGCCGTCGGCCGACACGGTGGAGACCCAGGCGATCGGTCGGGGCAGCACGGTCGACGTCAGCCAGCGGTAGGCGTTCACCTGCGGGTCGTCGGTGCGCAGGATGCGTCGGGGGTGCGCCATGGCGCCCAACCTATGCCGGGCCGGGTCCGCGGGCACGGTGGGGCGGGTGGGCTCGCGTCGGCGCAGCGGCCTCGCGTCAGCCGAGGAGGGCGGCCCGGAGCGCCCCGGTCATCCGGTCGAGGGTCGGCCGCCGGCGCGCGAGGTCGGGGTCGAGGAAGTAGTGGTCACGCCCGGGGACCACGTGGTGCTCGACGGGCACGCCCGCCGCGGCCAGCCGGCCGGCGTACGCGTCGCCCTCGGCGCGCAGCGCGTCCTGCTCGGCGGTGAGCACGAGGGCCGGCGCGAGGCCGGTGAGGTCCGGGGTGAGCAGGGGAGAGGCGTACGGCTCGGCACGTCGCTCGACGTCGGGAAAGTAGGTGGCCCGGACCAGCCGCAGCAGCCGGGCGTCGACCATGGGTTGCGAGACGGTGGCCGGCTTCTGGTCCTCGGTCACGTCGAGCGATGGGACCCCGAGCAGCTGCAGGCGCGGCGGGGAGAGACCTTGGTCGCGCAGCTGCAGGCAGGCAGACGCCGCGAGGTTGCCCCCTGCGCTGAAGCCACTGATGGCGACACGGTCGGGGTCCACGCCGTACGCCGCCAGCTCCGGGGAGCCCGCCAGGACCCACGCGACGACGTCGGCCGCCTGTTCCTGCGCCACCGGGTAGCGGACCTGGGGTGCCGTCGCGTAGTCGACGTTGACGACGACGGCGCCGACCTCGGCGGCGACCAGCCGTGCCCACCAGTCGTCCATGCGGGGATGGCGCACGATGAACGCGCCGCCGTGCAGGTGGACCAGCGCGGGGCGCAGGGCCGCCGTGACCTCCGACGGGTGGGGGAGGTAGACGTCGCACCGCACGTCCCCGTGCCGGGTGGGCACCCGGACCCGAGCGGGGCGGAGCACGTCGAGACCGGCGGTCCGCAGGTCGTCGCCGTACCGGACCGAGATCGGGGCTGCAGCCTGCAGCACGCGGGCGCGGAGCCACGCGCGTGCAGGAACCCGGGTCACGGATGGTGTTCGGTGTGACCGGGGCCGCGGACGGGTCCGCAGGCGGGCGTCAGCCGACGGAGACCGGGCGCAGTGCGTGGATCGACACCCCGCCGCCGAGGTGGTCGGCCATGGCGGTCATCGCGGTGGCGATGTGGTCGGTGCCCATGTGGGCGTCCATCGCGGCCTTGTCGGCCCACCGCTCGACGGTGATGAAGACGCCGGCGTTCGTCGCGGACTCGAAGAGGTCGTACGCCAGGCAGCCGGCCTCCTCGCGGGACGCCTCGGCGAGAGCGGTGAGGGCGGCGCGCATGCCCTCGATGCCGTCCTCCTTGGCGGGGATGGTGGCCACTACCTGGATTCCGTGTGCACTCATGGCGGCACCGTAGGGCACCCGACCGACCCGGCGCCGGGAATGTCGTGGGGGACCGCGCAGTTGTAATGGTTGAACGTTGTACTATGGAGTGATCTCGGAGAGAGGCGCATCCCCATGCAGTTCGGCATCTTTACCGTCGGCGACGTCACCCCCGACCCCACCACCGGACGGTCCCCGACCGAGCACGAGCGGATCAAGGCCACGGTCGCGATCGCGCGCAAGGCCGAGGAGGTCGGCCTGGACGTGGTGGCGGTGGGCCAGCACCACAACCCGCCGTTCGTCGCGTCGTCGCCCACCACGACGATGGCCTACATCGCCGCGCAGACCGAGCGGATCGTGCTGTCGACGTCGACCACGTTGATCACCACCACCGACCCGGTGCGCATCGCCGAGGACTACGCCACCCTCCAGCACCTGGCCGACGGTCGCGTCGACCTGATGATGGGCCGCGGCAACACCGGCCCCGTCTACCCGTGGTTCGGCAAGGACATCCGCGACGGCATTCCACTGGCGATCGAGAGCTACCACCTGCTGCACCGGTTGTGGCGCGAGGAGGTCGTCGACTGGGAGGGCAAGTACCGGACCCCGTTGCGGGGCTTCACCGCCACTCCCCGCCCGCTCGACGGCGTGCCGCCGTTCGTGTGGCACGGGTCGATCCGCAGCCCGGAGATCGCCGAGCAGGCGGCCTACTACGGCGACGGTTTCTTCGCCAACCACATCTTTTGGCCACCGGAGCACACCGCACGGATGGTCAACCTCTACCGGCGTCGCTTCGAGCACTACGGCCACGGCAGCGCCGACCAGGCGATCGTCGGTCTCGGCGGTCAGGCCTTCATCCGGGAGCGCAGCCAGGACGCCGTCGCCGAGTTTCGTCCGTACTTCGACAACGCCCCGGTCTACGGCCACGGGCCGTCGCTGGAGGACTTCTCGGCGCAGACCCCGCTCACAGTAGGCAGTCCCGAGCAGGTCATCGAGCGGACCCTGGGCTTCCGCGAGTACGCCGGTGACTACCAGCGCCAGCTCTTCCTCATGGATCACGCCGGGCTGCCGCTGAAGACGGTGCTCGAGCAGCTGGACCTGCTCGGCGAGAAGGTCGTGCCCGTGCTCCGACGGGAGATGGACGCCCTGCGCCCCGCCCACGTCCCCGACGCGCCGACCCACGCCGGCCTGCGGGCCGCGGCATGAGCCGTGCCCCGCTCCGGGTCGTCGTCGTCAGCGCCGGACTCCGGGACCCCTCCGCGACCCGGCTCCTGGCAGACCGCATCGCCGACGCCGTCGTACGCCGGACGGGTGCGGGTGGTGCCCCGGTCGCGGTCACGCACGTGGAGCTCCGGTTGCACGCGCGGGCGCTCGCGGACCACCTGCTGACCGGCTTTCCCGCGCCGGAGCTGGCCGCAGCCATCGCCGAGGTCGCCACCGCCGACGCGGTGGTCGCGGTGACGCCGGTCTTCAGCGCGTCGTACAGCGGGCTGTTCAAGACGTTCTTCGACGTCCTCGAGCCGGGCACGCTGGACGGGGTGCCGGTCCTGGTGGCCGCGACGGCGGGGTCGGCCCGGCACTCGTTGGTGCTGGACCACGCGCTGCGGCCGTTGTTCAGCCACCTGCGCGCGGTGGTCGTCCCGACGGGCGTCTTCGCGGCCGCGGAGGACTGGGGGAGCGTGGACGACACCACGACCGCCCTCGAGCAGCGCATCGACCGTGCCGTGGACGAGCTGGCCGCCCTGCTGCGCCCGGTCGCACCGGTGCTGCACGTGGTCGGTGCCGCGCCCGCGGGCGCATCGGCCCCGTCGGCGGCCGAGGGTGAGGACCCCGAGTTCCCGGACCTGGTGCCCTTCGAGGAGCTGCTGGGCCGCTGAGGCCAGTCTGTCGCCGAGGCCTGCCAGGATGGGCGTCATGAAGCTCAGGCCCTCACGGAAGGACGGCTGGACCGTCGCGGACATGCCCCGTCAGGACGGTCGTCGGTGCGTCGTCACCGGGGCCAACAGCGGCATCGGGTTCGAGGTCGCGAAGGCGCTCGCCGGTGCGGGCGCTGAGGTGGTGCTCGCCGTGCGCGACGTCGACAAGGGCGCGACCGCGGCCGCGCAGATGCCCGGGTCCACGTCCGTGGAGGCCCTGGACCTCGCCTCCCTCGCCTCGGTGCGCGCGTTCGTCGACAGGTTCGAGGGCGACATCGACGTGTTGGTCAACAACGCCGGGATCATGGCGGTCGCCGAGGGGCGCACCGAGGACGGCTTCGAGCTGCAGATCGGTACCAACCACCTCGGCCACTTCGCGCTCACCTGCCTGCTGGCCCCGCGCCTCCGCGAGCGGGTGGTCACCGTCTCCTCGAACCTGCACCGCCAGGGAGTCGTCCGGCTCGAGGACCTCAACTGGGAGGAGGGGCGCTACCAGCCGTGGGCGGCGTACGGGCAGGCCAAGCTGGCGAACCTGCTCTTCACGACCGAGTTGCAGCGGCGGCTCGACGAGAGCGGATCGCGGGTCCGTGCGACTGCGGCCCACCCCGGCTACAGCGGCACCTCTCTGCAGACCCGCACCGGCAACCCGGTCGTCAACGCCGTCTCCGCGCTGGCGAACCAGGTGGTCGCGACGCGCCCGGCGCAGGGGGCCCTCCCGGTGCTGTACGCCGCCACGGCCGACGTCCCGGGCGGCTCCTACGTCGGCCCCGACGGGCCTGGAGAGATGCGTGGCAGCCCACACCTGGTGGACCGCTCCGCAGCGGCGAAGGACACCGAGGTGGCCCGCCGGCTGTGGCAGCTCTCCGCGCGCCTCACCGGCACGGACCTCCCGGGCTGACGGCCGTGGACGAGGGCGACGCCCTGCTTTCCCGGACCGCCGCGGGACGGGCGGCCCCGCCGTTCGCCTACCTGCTGGGTCGGTTGCACGCGGTGTGGGAGCTGGGGGACGCGACTGCCGCGGCGGGCTTCGCCGTCCGGTGCCTCGCGACGTACGCCGAGCACGGGGGCGAGGCGGACCTCGACGTGCGCGGCTCGCGGGTGCGGCTTGTGGTCGGCGCGATCGAGCGTGGGGGAGTGGCACCCGCCGACGTTCGGCTCGCCAAGGAGCTCGCGGCGCAGGCGGCCGGCGTCGGCGCGTTGGTGGTGCCCGACCCCGCGAGCGAGCTCGAGGTGGCGGTCGACGCGCTCGAGATCTCCGCCGTCCGGCCGTTCTGGCGTGCGGTCCTGGGCTACGTCGACGACGGCTCGGGGTCGCTCCGCGACCCCGAGCGACGCGGCCCCGTGGTCTGGTTCCAGCAGATGTCCGAGCCCCGGTCCGAGCGCAACCGGATCCACCTCGACGTCACGGTTGACCCCGACCACGCCCGCCCTCGGGTGGAGAAGGCGCTGGCGGCCGGCGGCCACCTGGTCGAGGACCGGTGGGCGCCGATGTTCTGGGTGCTCGCCGACGCCGAAGGCAACGAGGTGTGCGTGTGCAGCTGGGAAGGACGCGACGAGCACGAGACCGACCAGGGGGAGTGAGCCGGGGGCGTTCGGCCCCCGGCGTCCGGGTCAGCGCACGCGGCGGAACAGCGACCGCACGCCGCGGCCGACGGCTGCGTCCTTGCTGCTGCCGGCGCGTCCTGCGGAGCGGCCGGGCGCGCCCGTGCCGCCGCCGCTGCGGCGCCCGCCGCCACCCATCACGCGACTGAGGATGTTGGTGATCATGGTTCTCCTCCCGGGCCCGGCACTGTGCCGGACGCTCCCCGGGGCCGTACCCCGTCGCGGTCGGGGGATGCGCCTCAGACCACGCTGTCGGCGACGATGAGCCCGTCGCGCACGGTGATCTCGCGGGTCTCGCTCTGGGTGCCACCGTTGCTGGCATAGGTCAGGTCGACCCGGACGGTGCCTTCGTCCGACTCGTCGGTGCCGTTGACGGTGACCGCGTCGATCGTCGACCAGAAGCCCCGGTAGCGCCCGTAGCTGCCGACCGTCTGGCGCATGGGCTCACCCAGGACGTTCCACGCGCTCCGGGTGTCACCGGGAAGAAGTGCGTAGTAGTCCTGGACCACCTGGGCAGCGCCCGCGGGCTCGGCCTCCGGCTCGGGCTCTTGCACCGGTTCTGCGTCCGGCTCCTCCTCGGGAGGGTCCGGGGACGGCTCCGCGGCGGGGGAGGAGGTCTGATCGGGGCGCTCGCTCACGGTGTCCTCGCCCTCACCGCCGAGCAGGCCGCTCAGCAGCGCGGCCGCCAGGGCCACGCCGAGTACGCCGGCTGCGATGACGAGCGCCGCAGCGCGCCTGCGCCGCCCGCGGCCCTCCGAAGACCCAGCCGCCGGTGCGGGTGCCATCGGCGCCGGGGTCGCGGTGGTCGTCGTCTCCGCGCCCTCATCACCGGCTGCACCGGCTCCCGCCGCGCCGAACACGGCGGTCGGTTCGTCGCCCGAGCGGCCGTCGGCGACGGCGCGCAACGCTCGCGCGGCCTCCGCCATGGAGGGCCGGGCGGCGGGGTCGGCGTCCATCATCCGGCGGATCGTCGAGGTCAGCGGACCGGCCCGCTCGGGCACGGGCGGCGGGTTGTCGGCGATGTGCACGAGCATCGCGACCGGGTTGTCCTTGGCGGGCCAGGGGGTACGTCCCTCGACCGCGGCGAAGAGCGAGGCGCCGAGCGCCCACACGTCGTCGGCCGCCGACGGCTCCGCCCCGCGGGCGAGCGCGGGGGAGAAGTAGAGCGGGGTGCCCGAGACGAGGCCCGTCTGGGTGAGCTGGTCATCACCGTCGGTCCGGGCGATGCCGAAGTCGGAGATCTTTGCGGTGTCGTCATCGGTGACGAGGATGTTCCCAGGCTTCACGTCGCGGTGGATGGTTCCGCGGGCGTGGGCGGCCGCGAGTCCCTCGGCGACCTGCGCACCGATCGCGGCGGCCCGGGACGGCTCGAGCGGACCGTCGTTGGCCAGCTGGCGCAGGGTGCGGGACGGCAGGTACTCCATGACCAGCCAGACGTGGCCGCCCTCTTCGATCGTGTCGTAGATCGCCACCACGTGCGGATGGTTCAGCGCGGCGGAGGAGCGGGCCTCGCGCAGCGCCCGGGCGAGGTGACTCGTCGACTCACCCGGCAGCCCGCCGACCTGCTTGATCGCCACCTCGCGGCCGAGCGTGCGGTCCTCGCACAGGTACACCGCGCCCATCCCGCCACGGCCGACCTCGCGCACGACGTCGTACCGGCCCGCGATGCGTTCGGGCACCATGCGTCCTCCTCGGTGGGGTGGGGGTCTTGGTCTCCCGTCCTGGCTACCCGCCGCGAGCGGGGGACAACCATCCCCGGCCTCGGACGCCCCGCGGCAGGGGATCGGAGGTGGGGCAGGCTGGGGTCATGACTGCGTACTGGGTGAACACCGTGATGGAGATGCGCGACCCGGAGAAGGTGGCAGCGTACGCCGAGCTGGCCACTCCGGCGATCGCCGCCGCGGGCGGGCGGTTCCTCGCCCGGGGTGTTCCGGCGAAGGCCTACGAGGCCGGGCTGCTCGAGCGCCAGGTCGTCATCGTCTTCCCGTCGGTCGAGGCAGCCGTCGGGTGCTATGAGAGCGCGGAGTACCGGGCGGCGATGGAGGCGTTGGGCGACGGCGCGGTCCGCGACCTGCGGATCAGCGAGGGCGTGGAGTGAGCACGCCCGTCCTCGGGAGCCTGGCCCTGCTGCCGTACCGGGACCGACCCGACCTCCTGGCCGACCCGGTCCAGGCGGTGCTCGATACCGACGCTGGCCTCGCGAGAGCGGCGTACGTCGTTGCCATCGACCCCGATCTGGCCGACACCGCGGCGCTGACCGAGGCCTACGACCTGCCCGACGAGGCGTCGGCGAACTGCGTGGTCGTCCTCGGGCGGCGCGGGGAGGACGAGCGGCTCGCGGCGTGTGTGGCGCTCGCGGACTCCCGGGTCGACGTGAACAAGGCGGTGCGCAAGCGGCTCGACGTCCGAAAGTGCTCCTTCGCGCCCCAGGAGCGGGCCGTCGGGGAGACCGGCATGGAGTACGGCGGCATCACCCCGGTGGGCGTCCCGGCCGACTGGCCGGTCCTCGTGGACCGTCGCGTCACCGAGTCCGACTGGGTCGTCCTCGGGAGCGGCCTGCGACGATCGAAGCTGGTGCTGGCCGGGTCGGCGCTCGCCGATCTGCCCGGGGCCGAGATCGGCGACTTCGCGACGGTGGTCAGCAGCGCCTGACTAGTCAGTCCGTCGGGCCGGAGGCACGGGTCCCGGCAGCGGTCCACCAGGAGCCGCCGTCATCGCGCCAGTGGCCACCCGCGTCGACGTGCTCGTCCTCGGAGACGAGGTTCAGCAGGTCGGCGGCAGTGTGCCGGTTCCCCGTGGTCGACGCCGCGCGCATCGCCTTCTCACCGTGCTCGGTCGACGAGTTGGGCGGGACTACGAGCAGTTGCAGGACGGCGTGGTCGGCCAGCCGCAGCGTCACCTGGTGGGTGTCGTCGTGCGGGAACGACCCGACCTTGAGGGTGCGCCCCTCGACCGCGACATGGTGGGGGCGCAGGTCCCAGTCCGGCGGCGAGTAGACCACCCGGACGACCTTGCCGACCTCGGTCGGGAAGTGGTCGACCAGGTCGGCCAGCTCCACGCCGATGTCACGGCTCTGGGGCCACCACGCGCCGTCGAGGCGGTCGACGCCGGGTCGGCCGGAGAGCTGGAGCCGGAGGGGCACGCGGGTGCCAGTCTCGGACGGGCTGGCTGCTGCGTGGGTCGTCGTCATGACGTTCGCCTTCGCGGTCGTCGCGGGAGTCCGAGGTGGAAGCGCCTCGACGACCTGTTGGCCCCAGTCTACGCCTGGTCAGGGCTGCTCCAGGTGGCGTCGCGCCTCCTCGACGACCTCGGCGGTCAGGGTGTCGAGAAGAGGGGAGTGCTCCTTCCAGCGTTGCCAGAACAGGGGAGTGGCGACGGGTGGACCCCCGAGCCGTCGGAGGCGGCCCTGCTCGACGAGGGGCGCGACCTGCTGCGCGGGGATCATGGCCCAGCCCAGGCCCAGCTCCACCGCGCGGGCGATGTCGTGTGTGGAGGGCGCCAGGTGGCGCGACGCGCCGTGGGGCTGCACGCCCTGGTGGCGCAGCCACTCGACCTGCAGCCCGTCGCCGCGGTCGTAGTCGATCCGGGGGGTGTGTGCCAGCGCCTGGGGATCGGGCCCGTCGGGCGCCCAGCGGTCGTACCAGACCGGCGCTGCGACCGCCTCGAACGACATGCGTCCCAGGGGAGTGGCGCGGCAGCCGGCGACCGGGGCTTCCCGCGAGGTGACGGCCGCGAGGACGGTGCCGTCCTCGAGCGGCGAGGCGGTCCGGTCCTGGTCCTCTCGGTGCAGGTCCAGCTCGACGTCGTGGCGGTCGGCGACGCGAACGAGTGCGGGCAGGATCCAGGCGGCGAGCGAGTCGGAGTTGATGGCCAGGGGGAGTCGGACGTGCGCTCCGGCGTCGTCCTGGCCCAGCCCGACCCGGGCGTCGTGCTCGAGGAGGGCGTAGTGGCGGGCGAAACGCGCGACGACCCGGCCGGCGGGGGTGGCCCGGGCGGGCTTGGTCCGACGGCGGCATCGCCGTGGTGATGGTCGTCCTGGCCGTCTCGCTCGTCAGGGGCTGAGGAGGGGCCTTGCCACACGGGTTGACATAATGTGGCTTATCGGCGGACTGTTCGGGCTCGCGAGAGGGGTTGTGGCACCTCAGGCACGCAGAAACCCGCTCTCAGGGTGCGTGACGTGCCACGACGCCCGTTCGAGCGGCGCTCAGGTGCCGACGTACGCCGCCAGGCGCTGGCCGGTGAGCGTCGAGGCGTCGGCGACCAGCTCGGCCGGCGTTCCTTCGAACACGACCTGGCCACCGTCGTGGCCGGCGCCCGGACCGAGGTCGATGACCCAGTCGGCGTGGGCCATCACCGCCTGGTGGTGCTCGATGACGATGACGCTCTTTCCGGAGTCCACCAGCCGGTCCAGCAGTCCGAGCAGGTTCTCCACGTCGGCCAGGTGCAGGCCGCTGGTGGGCTCGTCGAGGACGTAGACGTCACCCTTCTCCGCCATCTGGGTGGCCAGCTTGAGACGCTGTCGCTCGCCTCCGGAGAGCGTGGTCAGCGGCTGTCCCAGGGTGACATAACCAAGGCCGACGTCGACGAGTCGCGTGAGGATCTTGTGGGCCGCCGGGATCCGCGCCTCGCCGTCGCCGAAGAACTCCTGTGCCTCGCTCGCCGGCATCGCCAGGACCTCGCTGATGTCGCGGCCGGCGAGGTGGTGCTCGAGGACCTCGGGCTGGAACCGCTTGCCCTCGCAGTCCTCGCACGGTGACTCCACGGTCGCCATCACCCCGAGGTCGGTGTAGATCACCCCGGCGCCCTTGCAGGTCGGGCAGGCACCCTCGGAGTTGGAGCTGAACAGCGCCGGCTTCACGCCGTTGGCCTTGGCGAACGCCTTGCGGATCGGGTCGAGCAGACCGGTGTACGTCGCAGGGTTGCTGCGCCGGGAGCCGCGGATGGCACCCTGGTCGACGACCACCACGCCGTCGCGGCCGGCGACGGAGTCGTGACCCGACCCGCTGGTCGAGGCGCCGCCCCGAGCCCCGTGGACCAGTGAGGTCTTCCCGGACCCGGCGACGCCGGTGACCACGGTGAGGACGCCGAGCGGGATGTCGACGTCGACGTCACAGAGGTTGTGGGCCGTGGCGCCCCGCACCTCCAGGGCTCCGGTCGGCGTACGCACCGCGTCCTTGAGCCGCGCCCGGTCGTCGAGGTGACGGCCGGTGGTGGTGTCGCTCCCCCGGAGTGCCTCGACGGTGCCCTCGAAGCACACCTCGCCGCCGGCCGTCCCGGCGCCCGGGCCGAGGTCGACGACGTGGTCGGCGATCGCGATCGTCTCCGGCTTGTGCTCGACCACGAGCACGGTGTTGCCCTTGTCCCGCAGCCGCAGCAGCAGGTCGTTCATCCGGTCGATGTCGTGCGGGTGCAGCCCTACCGTCGGCTCGTCGAAGACGTAGGTGACGTCGGTGAGGGACGACCCGAGGTGGCGGATCATCTTGGTGCGCTGGGCCTCGCCGCCCGACAGCGTGCCGGCGGGCCGGTCGAGGCTGAGGTAGCCCAGCCCGATCGACTGGAAGGAGTCGAGCAGGTGCTGGAGCCCGCCGACGAGCGGCGCGACCGACGGCTCCTCCTCCAGCTCGCGGAGCCACTGAGCGAGGTCACTGATCTGCATCGCGCAGAGCTCGGCGATGTTCTTTCCCCGGATGCTCGAGGACCGGGCGCCCTCGTTGAGCCGGGTGCCGTCGCACTCGGGACAGGTGGTGAAGGTGACCGCGCGCTCGACGAACCGGCGGATGTGCGGTTGCATCGCGTCGACGTCCTTGGACAGGAAGGACTTCTTGATCTGCGGCACCAGGCCCAGGTAGGTCAGGTTTATGCCGTCGACCTTGATCTTGGTGGCCTCCTTGTAGAGGAGGTCCTCCCGCTCGCGCTTGGTGTACTTCGCGATCGGCTTGGCCGGGTCGAACCACCCGCAGCCGCGGTAGATCCGGCCGTACCACCCGTCCATGCTGTAGCCCGGGATGGTGATCGCGCCCTCGTCGAGCGACTTGGTCTCGTCGTACAGCGCGGAGAGGTCGATGTCGTTGATCGAGCCGGTGCCCTCGCACCGCGGGCACATCCCGCCGGTGATGGAGAAGCTCCGCGTCTCGTGGGTACGCCGGCCCTCCTTCTCCAGCGTGACCCGCCCGGATCCGCTCAGGGACGCGACGTTGAACGAGTACGCCTGGGCGGAGCCGATGTGCGGGTCTCCGAGCCGGCTGAAGAGGATGCGCAGCATGGCGTTCGCGTCGGTCGCCGTGCCGACGGTGGAGCGCGGGTTCGCGCCCATCCGCTCCTGGTCGACGATGATCGCGGTGGTCAGGCCCTCGAGCAGGTCGACGTCCGGGCGGGCCTGTTGCGGCATGAAGCCCTGGAGGAACGCGCTGTAGGTCTCGTTGATCATCCGCTGCGACTCCGCGGCGATCGTGGCGAAGACCAGCGAGCTCTTGCCGGACCCGGAGACCCCGGTGAACACCGTCAACCGGCGCTTCGGGATGGTGATGCTGACGTCGCGCAGGTTGTTCTCCCGCGCTCCCTGGACCCGGATCAGGTCGTGGCTGTCGGCGACGTGCGGCGCATCGGTCATGGCCCCCCCTTGGTGCGGCTGCGTCCAGCAGACTACGCAAGCCGGAGCGCGCCTGGTCAGACCTTGGCGAGGTACCGGTGCGGCTCCGGCGGAAGCTCGACGCCGACCTGGTCTCCGGCTGACACGTCGCCGGAGCGGGCGGCGGTGGCCATGACACCGGCGAGCAGCGCAGGCGGCCCGGTGTCCCGTGGCCGGACGACGTGCTCGAGCAGCCCTGGGCGAAAGGCCTCGATCTGCTTGCAGGGGTTGCGCAGCCCGGTCACCACGACCACGGCCTTTTCCCCCAGGTGCAGGCGGGTGCCGACGGGGAGCCCGAGCAGGTCGATGCCTCGGGTCGTGACGTTCTCCCCCAGCTCGCCAGGACGCACCGGGTGGCCGGCTGTGCCCAGGTCGTCGAGCAGTTCGGCGTGGAGGAGGTGCACCTGACGCAGGTTGGGCAGGGCGGGGTTGAACCGCACCCGCGAGCGGTGCTGGACCGTCGTCCCGCTGTGCGCGTCGCCCTCCACGCCGAGTCCCTCGAGCAGCCGGACCCCCTCGACGGTCTCCTTGCTGAAGGCGTGCCGCGCGCTGCGGTGGACCGCGACGACCAGCGCCGTCATGCCTCGTCGGCGTCGAGCCGGGCGAGCTCGTCCGGGCTGAGCTCCAGGTCGGCGGCGGCCGCCGAGTCGGTGATGGACTCCGGCCGCTTGGCACCCGGGATGGGCACGACCACCGGGGACTGGGCGAGCTCCCAGGCGAGGGCGACCTGCTGGGCGCTGACCCCGCGGGCGGTCGCGACCTCGGCGAACGCCGGGTGCCGCTCGGCCAGCTCCTTGGCGTCGGCGAGGCCGCCCAGCGGGCTCCACGGCAGAAACGCCAGTCCCAGCTCCTCGCAGACGTCGATCTCCGGGCGGCTGGACCGGAACTTCGGGGAGAACTGGTTCTGCACGCTCACCAGGTGGTCCCCGAGCACCGCGTGCGCCGCGCGGATCTGCTCCGGATCGGCGTTGGAGAGCCCGATCATCGCGACCTTGCCCGACCGCGCGATCTCGCTCAGCGTGCTGATGACCTCGTCGTACGGGACGTCGGGGTCGGGACGGTGGTGCTGCCACAGGGCGATCTGCTCCACCCCGAGGCGCTCAAGACTGGCGTCGACGGCCGCACGCAGGTGGCCGGGCGTGCTGTCGGTGTCCCAGCCCCCATCGTCGGTGCGGACGTGGCCACCCTTGGTGGCCAGGACGACCTCGTCGCGGAGACCGAGCTCGTCGAGCAGCCCGGCGACCAGCCGCTCGTTGGCACCGTGCGCAGCGGCCCCCCGCTCCCCCGGGCCGTAGGCGTCGGCGGTGTCGAGGAGGGTCACGCCGGCGTCGACGGCGGCCCGGAGCGTCGCGGCGAGCTGCTCGCGCGGCTGGGTCCCGCTCTGGTCGAAGGTCATCAGGCCGAGACCGACGGCGCCGACGTCGTGGCGGCCGACCGTGCTGTTGCCCAGGGTTCGTGTGTGCATGGGGCCCCTCCTACCCCGGCGCACCCCGACGGCAACCGTGGCACCGTGGTGCCATGGACCACGGCGAGGTGCACGTCGACGCGCAGGGCCGTCCCGAGCCCCCGGTCGACGGTGACGAGGCCGCCACCCTGCTCGGCTTTCTCGAGTTCCACCGCGCGACGCTGGCCTGGAAGGTGGGCGGCCTCGACGCCGCGGGGCTGGCCGCGACGGTCGGCCGGTCGACGATGACGTTGGGCGGGATGCTCAAGCACCTGGCCTACGTCGAGGACTGGTGGTGCGGACGTGTCCTGCACGGCCTCCCGGCGACCCCGCCCTGGGACGCCGTCGACTGGCGCTCCGACCCCGACTGGGACTGGCGCTCCGCCGCGGACGACTCCCCTGCGCGGCTCATGGAGCTCTGGCAGGCGACGGTGGGCCGCTCCCGCACCCAGGTCGTGGAGGCGCTGGCGGACGGTGGCCTCGCTCGTCCCTCTGCCCGGGCGTGGCCCGACGGTCGCCGTCCCAGCATGCGGTGGGTGCTGGTGCACCTGGTCGAGGAGTACGCGCGACACAACGGTCACGCCGACCTCCTCCGCGAGGCGTACGACGGCGCGCGGCAGGGCGAGTAGGACCCGAGGCGGCCCTCAGGACTCGCCGCGCTCGGCGGGCGTGGAGGTCTGTGTGGACTCCTCGCCGGTGTCCTCGGGTGCGTCGGTGCGCTCGTCGGACTCCCGCAGGATCTGCTCCGCCTGGGCGTGCGGGTCGTCGCTGCCCGCCTCCTGCTCCTCGGGGAGCAGGTTGGTGCGGCTGTCGACGCGGTCCTCGTCCGGTGTCTGGCTCATGGAGCCCTCCTACCCCTCGCCGCCGGGTTCGAGTCCGGCGCTCAGCACACCAGCGGTTGTCGGCCCGTGCGAGAGTGCGGGCATGACCCTGCTGCGGACGGTGCTCCGCGTCCTCCTCGGCGGGGCGCTGCTCTTCGCCGGCACCGCCCACCTGACCTTCGCCCGGGACGAGTTCGAGGCGCAGGTCCCGTCGTGGGTGCCGGTCGACACCGACCTGGTCATCCTCGGGTCAGGCGTCGTCGAGATCGGGCTGGGCGCCGCGCTGCTCGCGACGCCGCGTCGCTGGCGCCCGACGCTGGGGTGGGTCGTCGCGGCGTTCTTCGTCGCGATCTTCCCCGGCAACGTGGCGCAGTACGTCGAGGGCAAGGACGGCTTCGGTCTGGACACCGACCAGGCGCGGCTCACCCGGCTGTTCTTCCAGCCCGTGCTGATCGCCTGGGCGCTGTTCGCGACCGGCGCGCTGCGCGGTCGGCGTGGAAAGGGTCACGAGGGCACCTGACCCCGTCCCCCTAGTGTGTGGCCATGGCCTCGAGCATCTACATCGCGTCGGCCGAGGGGTTCACCGGCAAGTCCACGGTCGCGCTGGGGCTGCTCGACCAGCTCTCCCGGGTCGTGGGTCGTATCGGTGTCTTCCGACCGGTCGTCCGCGGGGCTCGTGACGGACGTGACGACCGCGACCCCGTGCTCGAGCTGCTGCTCCACCACGACGCGGTGTCGCTGGAGTACGACGAGTGCACGGCGGTCACCTACGACGACGTCCATGCCGACCCGGTCGCCGCGCTCGACCGGATCATCCAGCGGCACCACGAGGTGGCCGAGCGCTGTGACGCCGTGGTCGTGGTCGGGAGCGACTACACCGACATCGCGGCACCCACGGAGTTCTCCTTCAACGCACGGGTCGCTGCCAACATCGGCGCCCCCGTGGTCCTGGTGGTCAGTGGGTTCGAGCGCAGCTCCACGGAGATCAGCGGATTCGTCGGCATGCTCTTCGACGAGCTGCGTGCCCAGCACGCGCTGCCCCTCGCCGTCGTCGCCAACCGGGTCTCCGACGCGGGGGTGCTCGAGGAGCTGTCGGCCCGCGGCAGCACCGGCACGGAGCCGATCCCGTGGTACGCCGTCCCGGACGAGCCGCTGCTGAACGCGCCGAGCGTCCGCGAGCTGATGCTGGCCTGTCAGGGCCACCTCCTCCGCGGCGACGAGCAGCTGCTGAGCCGGGAGTCCACCGGTCTCGTGGTGGCGGCGATGACCATTCCCCACGTCCTCGAGCGACTGTTCGAGGGCTGCGCGGTGATCACCCCCGGTGACCGCCCCGAGATCGTCCTCGGCGTGCTCGCCGCCCACACCTCGACCAGCTTCCCGCAGGTCTCGGCGATCATCCTCAACGGAGGAATCCCGCTCGCGCCCCAGATCCTGACCCTGCTCGACGGCATCGAGGCCAGCACGCCGATCATCGCCACCGATCTCGGCACGCACGCCACGACCGCGGCCCTGACCGGGCTCCGTGGACGGCTCACCGAGGACGCCCCGCGCAAGATCGCGACGGCGCTCGCGCTGTTCTCCGAACACGTGGACGGTGAAGCGCTCGTGGACCGCCTCCACCTGACGCGTTCGGAAGCGGTCACGCCCCTGATGTTCGAGCAGCAGCTGATCGACGCGGCCACCTCAGACCGTCGCCACGTGGTCCTCCCCGAGGGCGAGGAGGAGAGGATCCTGCGCGCCGCTGACATCTTGCTGCGGCGGGGCGTCGCAGACCTGACCCTCCTGGGTGAACCGGGGGCGATCGCGGCGAAGGCGGCCTCC
>JAUYLL010000119.1 GCA_030698375.1 Nocardioides sp.
GAGGCGCTCCAGGAGCTGCTCGGCGAGCACCAGGACACGGTGGTCGCGCGGACGGTGCTGGGCGAGATCGCGCGGCATGCCCACCAGGCAGGGGAGGACACCTTCACGTTCGGCCGCCTCCACGCTCTGGAGGAGGCGCGCGCCGACACGATCGTGACGGCGTACCCGTCGGTGCTCGCCGACCTGCCCGAGGGGGACCTGCGCGACTGGCTGCGGCGCTGACCGGTCAGGCCCGAAGGGGTGGTCGCGGAGCTGCGCCGTACGGCGTACCTCGAGGAGGACTGCTGCTGGTGCCGGAGCTCGACGCCGTCGACCCGCCTCCGCCCTTGGGGCGAGACCCCTCCCCGGTCGCCGGTCGGTGTCTCGGCCTGAGTCTGCGCTTGTGGCTGTCGGGCCCGTGAGACCAGGCCCGACTCAGTAGGCGAAGGGCGGGATCGTCGTGGCTAGGCCCGGCGTGCCGCCAGGGTCGCGGCACCGGCCGCGGCAAGCACGGCGAACCCCAAGAGCACCGCTGGCAGACCAAACGGGCCGATGAGCACGCCGACGACCGTCGGGCCCACGATGGCAGCGAGCGCGCCGACGGTGAGGACGCTCGTCATTGCCTCGGTCGGGCGATCGGGGGCCAGCGAGGAGGTCCAGACGGCGATGACCGCGGCGCCGGCCATGTAGCCCGGGGCGAAGACCACCGCAGCCGCGACCGGGGTGAACCAGGTGTCGCCGGCGAGTGCGAGGACCGCGAGGGCGAGTGCGAGAAGTCCGAGGCACGAGGCTGCGACCCGCTGGGCGCCGATCCGCTGGCACCAGCGCCCGGTCAGCAGTCCGACAAAGCCGACTACCCCGATGATGGCGTAGAGGGCCGGCCCTGCCTCGGACGGGAGCCCGCCGCGGCGTAGCGTCTCGGCGGCGTAGGTGAAGAACAGCGTCGTCGCCACGTAGTAGCCCACGGCGTAGGCGGCCGGGAGGAGCAATGGCCGCCACGCGACCCTGCTGATCGCACCGTGTGGCACTGGCGGTACCCGTGGAGTCCAACGCAGATTGAGCAACGCCGCCGCGGCCGAGGCGAGGCCGACCGCGGCCCACACCGTCCGCCACCCGGGCCCGGCTACTGCGACGAGCGCGACAGCAACCAGGCCAGCACTGGTCCCAGTGGCGATCAGTGCGAGCAGCCAGGCGCGGCGGGCAGACGGAGCGACTGCGGCGACCAGGTCGTTGTAAGGCGCCCACACCCAGCCCGCAGCGCTGCCCACCAGCACCGCACCGGCGGCGAGCACCACTGGGTGCGGCGCGCCGAACACCGCCAGCCCGCCGACGGTGCCGCACGCACAGCCGAGCGTGGTGGGGGCGCGTGGACCGAGCCGCCGCGCGAGCAGCGGGGCCCCGAGGATGCCAGCGAGGAAGCCCGCGAACGTCGCCGAGGCGATCAGGCCGAGAAGCGGGTCAGACAGCCCGTCGGGGGAGAGGGAGGGATCCGCACGCAGATCGGGCAGCGTGAGCCCCAACACGAAACGGCCCATCCCGAACTGGACGGCTACCACGAGCGCGCCGGCCACGCCGACGCGGATGGCGGCAGCGTCGGTGCGCGTTGTCACGGCGAAGATCCTAGGCGGGAGGCGTCAGTCTCGCGCGGTGACGTGGGGCCGGGCACCCGAGGGGGCTGCTCGCGGACGGGCCGGTGACCCCGCCGGTGCTGCTCAGGGGCGGGGTGTGAGGCGTTCAGGGTCGTCGTCGGTGTGGATCGTCGAGGGCTTGGGTGCCGGTGTGGTCGCGGAGGTATCGGTGTCCGTGGGGTGAGCGCCAGAGGTAGGTGCCGCGGTCGAGGACCTCGCAGGTCCACCCGCCGTGGGTCTTGAGCCGGTGATGTCCGCGGCATTCAGGGGCGGTGTTGCAGGAACACGTCGGTCCGCCGTCGTCGTAGGGCACGGCGTGGTCGATGTCGCAGCCCTTGGCGGGTTTGGTGCACCACGGGAAGACGCAGTGAAGGTCGACGAGGGCGTCTTGCTCTTTGAGTCGGTCGGGGACTTCGTAGGCCGCGACGTGGATGTGGTCAGACAGGTCTCTGATCGGTTTCACGATGATGGTGGCGTTGGGGTTGTCGCACCACTCCCGGATCGTCTCGGCGAGCAGCGGGGACCTGGTGTTGTCGCACCGCCCCACGTTCGCATCGGGGTTACCGAAGACGGTGTCGCCGTGCAGGTGGACCACGACCTGGCGCGACGGCTTCTCGTAGTCGAGGGTGCTCTGGCCGCGGGCGAGGTCGCCGAGGGCCTGGGCGCGGCGCACGTTGAGGGACTCCTCGGACCCGAGGTCTTTGTGTTCGGCGGCCCGTTGGGACAGGGCGTCCTCGAGGTCCAGGGCATCGGGCAGATCGAGGACCCCGGCCACCGGCACCGTCCCGGCCGGGGAGATATCGCCGGTGTGGACGTCGAAGCACCGGCCGTCGGCCTCCTCACGGCGAGCCTTCTCCGCGGCCTCGGGGTCGAACCGCACCCGGGCGGCCGTGCTCTGGCGCAGGAGCTCGGCGTAGCCGATCTTGTGCGCACAGAACGCGACCCGCTCATCCACGAACAA
>JAUYLL010000098.1 GCA_030698375.1 Nocardioides sp.
CAGCACCACCGCCTCGGACTCCGCCACCGCCGCCGCCGTGTCCGTGGTCGCCCGCAGACGCCCACCCGCCACACACGCAGCCAGCTTCTCCGAGAGCTGGTGCTCGCCCGGGAACGGCGCCACCCCGTCGTTGACCAGGCCCACCACCCGCTCATCGATGTCCGCACCGATCACCGAGTGCCCCGCATCAGCGAACTGCACCGCCAACGGCAACCCGATCTTGCCCAACGCCACCACGCAGATCTGCATGCGGTGATTCACCTTCCGTCCGGGTGCCGACCGGTCAGGACCGGCGAATCGGTGGTCCGTTCAGTCAAGATGCTGTTCCAATGTGGCCATCGTGCGGGATCCGGCGTCTCCTTCTCCGTAGGGAGACGGTCGGGGCCCCGGGGGGGCTTGGCGGATGGCGGTGTCGATCCACCGCTGAGCGTCCTCAAGGTCAGGGCGTGGGACCAGGGTGTTCCACCCTGCTTCCACGGTCTCCATCCACTCGGTTTCGGTGCGCACAGTGGTGCAGGGGCGACCGAGGAGGAATGCTTCCTTCTGCAACCCTCCGGAGTCGGTCACGACTCCTCGGGAGCCCAGGACGGCAGCGACCAGGTCGGCGTATGCCAGGGGTGGCCCCATGTGCAGGGCACCTGCGCTGAGGTCAAGGCCGTGCTCCTCGGCTCGCGCGACGAGGCGAGGATGTGCCAGCAGCGCCACCGGCACCGGCAGCGCCGCGAGCGCGCCGAGGATGCCGCGCAAGATCACGGGGTCATCGGTGTTGTCCGGACGGTGCAACGTGGCCACCAGGTAGGGCGCGTTTTGGTCGATGCCTGCCGGGAGCTCGGGCGTCGGATGCTCGCCGGCGAGCACGGCGTCGCGCACTCGATGACACACATCGACCATCACGTCGCCCACGACCACGGTGCGATCGCCCAGACCCTCCCGCGTCAGGTGAGACCTGGCAGTCTCAGTCGGGGCCAGGAGCAGATCGGCAGCGTGATCGGTGAGCACTCGGTTGTGCTCCTCAGGCATCCGGCGGTTGAACGAACGGAGCCCTGCCTCCAGATGGGCGACCGGCACGTGCTGCTTGACTGCCGCGAGAGCGCCGGCGAGCGTCGAGTTGGTGTCGCCGTAGACGAGCACCCAGTCCGGACTTTGCTCGGCGATCACCGGCTCGATGCCGGTGAGGATCGCCCCCGTCTGGGCGCCATGGCTGCCGGAGCCGACACCCAGGTGCACATCCGGATCGGGGATGCCAAGGCCCGTGAAGAAGACATCCGACATCCGCAGGTCATAGTGCTGCCCGGTGTGCACGATCACGTGCTCGTGGGACGTGTCACGCATGGCTGCGTGGATCGCAGCCAGCTTGACCAACTGAGGCCGCGCCCCCACCACGCTCAGCACCCTCACACCGTTCTCCCAACATCGTCGATGTCGATGCTGTGGCCCTTGGCGGCCGAGCGCAGGACGGCGTCGGCCACCGCGACCGTGCGCATCCCCTGGCGCAGGGTCACGATGTGCTCGAGGGCGCCCTCGAGGCCGGCCACGGCGTCACGGAATCGCTCGTGCTCGACCAGCAGCGGCTCCCGCTTGGTCAACGCGAACCGGGTGCTGTCGCCCTCCGAGACGCCACGGAACGCCGCGATCGCCTCCCACCCGATCGGGTCGGAGCCGTTCGCGTGGAAGGTCAGGTCCGCGGTCAACGTGTCAGCCACGAAACAGCCGTGGGTGCCGGTCACCGCGGTGAACCGCTCCTTGAACGGGCTCAACCAGTTCACCAGGTGGTTGGTGATCACCCCACCCGCCAGACGACCCGCGATCGAGACCATGTCCTCGTGCGGGTTCTCCGACTTGTGGAACGTCTGCGCCGCCACCGACGTGAACGGCTGCCCGCTCACCCAGGCGGTCAGATCGATGTCATGGGTGGCCAGGTCGAGGACCACACCCACGTCACTGATGCGCTGCGGGAACGGACCCTGACGCCGCGTCACCACCTGGTAGACCTCACCCAGGTCACCGTTCTCCAACCGCGCCCGCAACGACTGCAACGCCGGGTTGTACCGCTCGATGTGACCCACCCCGGCCACCAACCCCGCGGACTCGAACGCCTCCAACAACCCCTGAGCCTCGACGGGGTCCTTGGCCAACGGCTTCTCGATCAACGCCGCCACCCCCGCCTCAGCCAGGCGCAGCCCCACCTCGTGGTGCAACGCCGTGGGACAGGCCACCACCGCGTAGTCGATCCCCAGCGCCAACAGCTCCTCGAGGTCGCCAACCACCTCGACCCCCATCACCGGCTCACCAGCCGCCGCGACCTGAGGGTCGACGATCCCGACCAGCTCCACACCCTCGAGGCCCTTCAGCACCCGAGCATGGTTGCGGCCCATCGACCCCAACCCGATCAAACCCGCACGCAACATCTGACTCCCCGTCCTCATGCGCCACCCCCGGAAACAGCGGTACCGGAAACCGCGGTGGTCACGGCTTCGATCACCCGATCGATGTCAGCCTCGCTCAGCGCCGGGTGCACCGGCAACGACAACACCTCAGTGGTCGCGGTCTCGGTCACCGGCAGGTCCCAGTCCTTGTTGTGCGGGTGCGCACCAGGCACGAACGGTCGCAGCCGGTGGATCGGGGTCGGGTAGTACACCGCCGAGCCCACCCCGGCATCCTTCAACGACTCCTGCACCGCATCGCGGCGCCCCCCCGCGACGCGGATCGTGTACTGGTGGAACACGTGCACCGCGCCCTCGGCCACCGGCGGCACCCTCACCCCGGCCAACCCGCCCAGACCGGCATCCAGACGCGCCGCGTTCGCCCGACGCGCCTCGTTCCAACCCGCCAGCTTCGACAACTGCACCCGCCCGATCGCCGCAGCCACATCAGTCAGCCGCGTGTTCGTGCCCACCACCTCGTTGGCATAACGCTGCTCCATCCCCTGGTTGCGCAACAACCGCAACATCCGCGCAGTCTCCGCATCACCGGTGGTGACCATCCCACCCTCGAGGGAATGCATGTTCTTGGTCGGATAGAAGCTGAACGCCGCCGTCGCCCCGAACGACCCCACCGGCCGGCCCTGCCACGCCGCGCCATGAGCCTGCGCAGCATCCTCGATCACCGACAAACCATGCTCCACCGCAAGCTCACCGATCGCAGTCATGTCCGCCGGGTGCCCATACAGGTGCACCGGCATCACCGCCTTGGTCCGCCCGGTCACCGCCGCAGCAGCCGCCTCGGCATCGATGCAGAACGACTCAGCCTCGATGTCGACAAACACCGGGTCCGCCCCCACCAACCGGATCGCGTTCGCCGACGCAGCGAACGAGAACGAGGGCACCAACACCTCATCACCCGGCCCCACACCCATCGCCAACAACCCCAGATGCAACGCCGAGGTCCCCGAGTTCACCGCCACACAATGAACCCCACCCACATGGGCAGAGAACTCCTCCTCGAAACCCTTCACCTCCGGGCCCTGGACCACCATCCCGCTACGCAACACACGCACCGCCGCCTCGATCTCGGCATCACTGATCTCCGGCTTGGCCGGCGGGATAAAAGGGGTCTCAGACACGAGGCGCGACCCTAGCCCACAGGCACCCCTCTCGCCCGTCCAAGCGTAAAGTCGCACCTTCGTGAGCGCGCATGGTGGTCCCCACCACTCGCACGGTCCAGTCGCGGCTAGCATGTCGCGTGCTCCCGACGAGAGGCGCTGCAAACTCATGACGTCCACCCACGCGGACTACCGCCTGAGCCAGCTGGACCAGCTGGAGGCGGAGTCCATCCACATCTCCCGCGAGGTCGCGGCCGAGTTCGAGAAGCCGGTACTGATGTTCTCCGGTGGCAAGGACTCCATCGTCATGCTGCGGCTGGCGGAGAAGGCCTTCTACCCGGCGAAGATCCCGTTCCCGATGCTTCAGGTCGACACCGGCTACGACTTCCCCGAGGTCCTGGCCTGCCGTGACAACTGGGTCAACCGCCTCGGTGTGCGCATGATCGTCGCCTCGGTCGAGGAGGCGATCGCCAACAAGGTCGTCGTCGACGACGGCAAGACGAGCCGCAACCGCCTCCAGATCGGCACCCTGCTGCACGCCATCGAGGAGGAGGGCTTCACCGCCGCCTTCGGTGGCGGCCGCCGCGACGAGGAGAAAGCCCGCGCCAAGGAGCGCGTCTACTCCCACCGCGACGAGTTCGGCCAGTGGGACCCGAAGATGCAGCGCCCCGAGCTGTGGAGCCTCTACAACGGCCGGCTCCACGCGGGCGAGCACATGCGGATCTTCCCGCTCAGCAACTGGACCGAGCTCGACATCTGGCACTACATCGGCCAGGAGGGCATCGAGATCCCCTCGATCTACTTCTCCCACCAGCGCCGGGTCTTCGAGCGCGACGGGATGCTGCTCTCCGAGAGCGACTACAACCCGCTCAAGCCCGGCGAAGAGGTCACCGAGCGCACGGTGCGCTTCCGCACTGTCGGCGACCTGACCCTGACCGGGTGCGTGGAGTCCCCGGCTGCCACGATCCCCGAGATCATCGACGAGGTCGCCGCGTCCCGGATCACCGAGCGTGGCGCCACACGCGGTGACGACCGGTTCAGCGAGGCCGCCATGGAGGACCGGAAGAAGGAGGGCTACTTCTGATGGCCACCAACGAGAACACTGCACTGTCCGCCGCCAAGACCCAGGGCGGCCAGAAGATGGACATGCTGCGCTTCGCCACCGCCGGCTCGGTCGACGACGGCAAGTCGACCCTCATCGGGCGTCTCCTGCTCGACTCCAAGGCGATCTTCGAGGACCAGCTGGCCGCCGTGGAGCAGTCCAGCCAGTCCAAGGGCTTCGACTACACCGACCTGTCGCTGCTGACCGACGGACTGCGCTCCGAGCGCGAGCAGGGCATCACCATCGACGTGGCCTACCGCTACTTCGCGACCCCGAAGCGCAAGTTCATCATCGCCGACACCCCCGGCCACGTGCAGTACACCCGCAACATGGTTACCGGCGCCTCGACCGCGGACCTCGGCCTCGTGCTGGTCGACGCCCGCCAGGGCCTCACCGAGCAGTCGCGTCGCCACGCGGTGATCCTGTCGCTGCTGCGGGTCCCCCACCTGGTGCTCGCGGTCAACAAGATGGACCTCGTCGACTACGACCAGGCCACCTACGACAAGAT
Source organism: Nocardioides sp. (assembly GCA_030698375.1). Classification (GTDB taxonomy): domain Bacteria; phylum Actinomycetota; class Actinomycetes; order Propionibacteriales; family Nocardioidaceae; genus Nocardioides_A. The sequence continues at coordinate 5,152 of JAUYLL010000098.1, forward strand.
CCACGCCGAGTTCACCTCGTTCGCCACCAAGCTCGCCATCCCGGACCTGGAGATCATCCCGATCTCGGCGCTCAAGGGCGACAACGTCGTGGTGCGCAGCGAGAACATGCCCTGGTACGAGGGGCAGTCCCTCATTCACCACCTCGAGAACGTCCACGTCGCCTCCGACCGCGACCTCGTCGACACCCGCTTCCCGGTGCAGTACGTGGTGCGACCCAAGTCGGACGACTTCCACGACTACCGCGGCTACGCCGGCATGGTCGCCGGCGGCGTCCTCAAGCCCGGTGACGAGGTCATGGCGCTGCCGAGCGGCCTGACGTCCAAGATCGCCGGCATCGACCTGCACGAGAAGGAGATCGCCGAGGCGTTCCCGCCCATGAGCGTCACCGTCCGACTCGAGGACGACATCGACGTCTCCCGCGGGGACATGCTGTGCCGGCCGGCCAATGCCCCGAAGCCGAGCCAGGACATCGATGCGATGGTGTGTTGGATGACGAACGAGCCGCTGCGCCCACGGCAGAAGCTCGCCATCAAGCACACGACCCGCAGTGGTCGAGCGCTAGTGAAGGACATCCAGTACCGCCTGGACGTGAACACGCTGCATCGGGACCAGGAGACAAAGGAACTCGGGCTCAACGAGATTGGCCGGGTCCAGTTGCGGACCACCGTTCCGCTGCTCTGTGATCCCTACTCGAAGAATCGTACGACCGGGTCATTTATATTGATCGACGAGGCGACTGGCACCACCGTTGGTGCCGGAATGATCAACTCGGGCACGTGATCGATCGACCGGATTTTCATGAGCGAGCGAAAGACTCGGATGCCAGGCAACGAGCCAAGCGATGTCGCTAGTCGCTCAATGCGTCCCTGTACGAGCCCGAGCCCGCCCAACAGATCGACAAGAGTTCCCAAGAACATCCTCCCGAAGCCCAAAACCCGACGGCCCGCGATCACGACAACGCTCGTTTTCCTGATTCCCATCATGGCTGCAGTTGGGCCCCAGCTGCCTGGCCTTGGCCCCCTGTTTGGATTCAGAATCGGCGCGCTCTTACTCGGTGCAATATCGCTGACTTATCCTCCGCCGAGCCACGGTTCGCCTTTTCGGACACACACGCTCACCCTGTCGATTCTATGGATGCTCATCGGCACGATCTTGAGCGCCCTGGCAATCGATACGAGTGCAGCCAGTCGGACAATGCTTGCGGTAGTCACCGGAATCATTCTAATCCTCGCTACTCAACGAATTGCTGCGGCTGAACCGCGCGCGCTCGACTGGCTCATTGGCGGATGGATTGGATCGCTTTTCGTCACTACGCCAATCGCCATTTGGGAACTGACCACAGGCCAGCATCTGCCGAACTACTATCGAGCCACTTCAAGCATCGCCTCGGGCCTACCCGCCGCCACGTTCTTCAATCCCAACGCCTACGCCATATACTTGCTTGCGGTTCAGGTAGCCCTATTGTGGCACTATTCACAATCTCGGACCACCAGAGGACGCGTTCTCACCATTGCCGCATCCGCGCTTTGCGGATTCTTGATTGTGATGACCAGTTCGCGGTTGTGTGTCATTGGATTCTGCATCCTCATTCTCACATACGTGCTGGTCAGCCGCGCACGACTGTCGCGAGTGTTCTTACCGGTGGCAGTATTAAGCGTTCTTGGGTGGATGTACGGCCCAGTAGTTGCTGACGCAGCCATCGATCTAGTTCCGTTAGACGTTCAAAACGCGTCGTTCCAGGTCCTGGCGCAGGAATTGCAAGAAAGCGACGGATCGGGAGCCCGCAGGGTGGAGCTCAACAAAACGTCCGTATGGCTCGTATGGGCCAGCGGAGGCATCGGCGTTGGCCCTGGCAACTTCGGCGCCGCCGTGCTCGCGCTCGATCCACCGTACAACACAGGCGCCATACTTTCTCCACACAGTTTCATTGGCGAACTCCTGTCAGAATTTGGAATTCTGCTCTTTGCCGGCTTCTTGAGTTACATCGCCGCCGCCGCCCGCGTGGTCTTTCGCTCTAACTCCCCCACGAAGCCCGTTCTAATTTCAGCATTTTTGGCGTATATTCCGGCAAGTTTTGCGAATAGCGGCTATCTCACCTCTTCGACAATGTGGGCACTGGCGGCAACCCTGGTTCTATTGATTTCCAAAGCGGAGTTGAGAACGCCTTGAGACCGGAACTGGGGATTGGCCCTGCCAACTACGCGAGCCAGGCAACGCAGTGGGCCCTAGCCGCGAGACGGCATGGCGGACTGGCAGCGGCATCCTTTAGCTTTCGCCCGAATATCGCCGCCGCACTGCGCAGCCGACCCAAGGTTCGCAGTGATACTGACCTTGAATTCGCGAACCCGCGATTCCAGACAGTTCTAGGTCGACACCGAACAAGACATGCACTATCAAAAATACCGAGTCTTATGCTGGATGGCTTTGTGCCAATTGGGTCCCGGCCCGGCGGCCCCATCGATACAGACCTTGAATACCTATACCGCTCTGGCACCAGGCTGGCGCTAATTTCTCACGGGTCGGACTTGCGCCATCCTGACCGCCACATGGAATGGTGTGAGCACTCATACTTTCGAGCGGCGCCAGAGGCGTGGACAACCGCTCTGCGCCAGCAAGTTGAACGAAACGAACATACGCTTCACCAGTTCTCTGATATTCCGCTTTTCGTCAGCACCCCGGATTTGTTGATGCACCATCCCAACGCAACATGGCTCCCCCTAACCGTCGACTTGGAGTCACTCAGCGAGATCGCTACAGAGTCGCTCTTCCAGCAGCGCAAGCCTCAGGTATTGCATATTCCAAGTCGGCGTAATCCTCCGATCAAGGGTACGCATATCATCGATCGCGTACTTTGCGAGATGGACAAAGAAAACCTGATCGCCTACATCTCACCAGCCGCACAAAGTCACCCTGCAATGCTTCGCCGAATGGCCGAGGCTGACATTGTGGTGGACCAACTCCTGAGCGGCTCTTACGGAGCGACCACCGTCGAAGCGATGGCGCTCGGCCGCATAGTTGTGTGCGGAGTTCACGCCGAGGTGTCGCGACGCCTGCCAGCGCCGCTGCCGGTGATCGAAGCTACTCCGCTGGATTTCGAGGAACGGATGCGCAACCTTATCCGGGACCCTCAGGTACACTTAGCTCTTTCGGGTCAGGGCCGCGATTATGTACAACGCTGGCATTCCGGTGTCGAGGCGTCAGATCAAATAGTCAGATGGTACGGGGCCTCTTGATGCTGCGGCGAATGGCGACGACTACTGTCGCCCACGCGACGAGAAGCACTACTCCTATTGCCGATCGACCGACGATGCTGACGTCCAACAGTTGCGAGACCGTCGCGATGAAAACGAAGGCCGAAGTTGCACCCCAGCCCAAGACTAGCGGCGTTTTCCAGCCCAGCGAAACACGCCTCGACACCACAATCATTGGTCCCGCCGTTGTCACCAATGTGCCACCGGCGTAGCCAATAGCGACCGCAAAGACACCTCCGTCACCGACGGCGAGTATCCAGATTAGGATGCCGACCGACGCGCCGGCGAAGCCAATTTTCACCGAATTCGCCATGCCACGCACGCCTGCCGCGGTCAGCGCTTGGGAGGCAGGCATCCCCAGCCCGCTAACCAGCATTGCACCGAGAAGCATCGGCAAAATTAGACCAGCAGGCTGATATCCAGGGCCCCACACTATCCGGATCGCCTCTGACGAGAACAGCATTACTGCTCCAACGAGCGGAACTAGTACTTCGGTCAAGCGCCTAACCGCCGCCGACAGTATGTACCTGGTCCTCTCAATGTCACGGGTAGCTCCTGAGAATGTCGGGAATAGCACCATCCCGAGGGCTGCCGTGATTAACGAAAGGGGGGTTGCAAGAGTGAGCGCGGCAGCGTAGTGACCCGCGTCGTCACCGCCAACAACGACTGCTGCAATTATCAGTGAGGCCTGCATAAAGCCAGCGCTCACAAGCGTGCCCACGATCCCGAGCGCAACAAATCTGTCAATCTCGCGCGCCACTGATTGGTGAAGAACACCCTTAGGATTCCCGCGCCAATTGACGGCGGCAAAAAAGAGCGAAGCCCCAACCACGGCCCAAAGCAGTTGCAGATCCCGAACGCCCGATGCCAGGAGCGCGGCCACAATTCCGATTCCTAAGCCCGCACTGAGCACCTCTGATAAGGACACTCTGCGAACTCGCCTGAACGCCAGGTGGTAGGACTTAGTGATCCCCTGCGCGATCAGCGCCAAAGTGATGGCCGTCAACAATATCCAGTAACTGGGCCGCTCCCCAAGCAGTCCAATCCACACGATGCCGATCACGACACCAAGGACCACGCAACATTGCAGGGTGCGCCGACGTAGGTGGGCGATGATCGCGGCGCTTGAAGCGTCTACCTCCGTGCCCACTGGCCGCCCAGCAGCCACGAACCGGGTCTGTGCAGCCGCCATACTTGTTGGCCCAAGCAGGTTCAGCAAGTTTGCCGATGCCAGTAGGGCCGACGCCTGACCTAGAACTGCAGGACCGGCGAATCGCCCAACAATAACACTAATGCCGAACCTGTAGCCGCTTTGCGCGATTACACCGATCAATGCTAATGCCGAATCGCGGCGAATTTTCGAGGCCATAATTACCGCCCCGGTCGAAATGCTAATGTTTGCTCGTCAAGGCAGAGTTGATTTCGCATTACTACCACCCTCGCTGCCGCCCATCTTGGACCGACCCATGGACACTCCACGCCTTGGCGGCTCAATCCGCATTTGCGCTCATTTCGACAATGGTTACATGTTATTCATGCAGTCAATCAAAATGGCCGCCTCGGTATCCCAATTGTGGCGCTTCAGGAATGCCTCTCGTGCTCGATTGCCCATCTCGCGAACCTCTGTCGGGTGTCGTGCCAGCCAGGTCAAGCTTGCCGCAATTGACGCTGGATCTTCAAAGTCCGCCGTGATTCCAATTTGTTCACTTTCGATGATCGCAACAATCCCGGTTGAGTAGCTCGGAGCAAGGACGGCAAGTCCCGACGCCATATACTCAAAAAAGCGGTTCGGCAGGCTCTCTATACCAAGATCTCGCTGATAAGCGATCATCCCAACCGTGCACTGGGACATCAATCTCGGCATCTCGGCATGGCTGACACTGGCCTGCAACACGACCGCGTCGTGAGGCAATTCCGCCGCCATCGACGCAACTTGACGGTCGAACGCCGACTCTGCCGCCTCAGGGCGGCGCAGCATTCGTATGGAGATATGACTTGAAACTTCGCTCTCGAGGAGCTGAGCCGCCCGAATGACCTGGGAGGTGCCGTTTCCGCTCGATACCTTGCCATGCATCACCCCGACCGGGCCGTCGGCGGCTTCTTCGATGCGCTGCTCCTCCGAGAACTCGAATGGTGCACAATTTCTAACGACCAGTGTGGACGATCCAGAGACGGCATAAGGGGACAGCACTGCTTCGTTAACCCCAAGGACGAGGTCAACCCTACTGCATATCTTGGCAATGATGCGCTGCACAGTTCTGCGAATAATCTGCGGAGGTTCACCGCCGGGCCACCAGCGATTCAGTAGTCCGCGATGATAAACCTCGTGAATATCGAAAATGGTGCGACCGCCCTGTCGCTGCGCATTCCCTGTGATAACCCATGCCGAATCGGGGTCTGGCGAATACCACCAATCCACGTCTCGCACGCCGCGCGCTAGCCTTCGCGCCCTCCACGGTCCAAGAATTCGATCCTTGCGGCGATCGGCGACCGGGAAGAGTCGGTATTCCACTCCAGCCATACCGTGTGCTTTTCCCACGTATCCCGCCCGATCAGGACCCACCCAGGTAACACGATAGCCAGCACGCAAAAAAGCAGCGACCAGTCTGCTGGACACTCGTACGTCATCACAGGGATGCGCACTAGTGACGACACAGACGTGACCCCGAGAGACCCCAAGCGGGTTGTCTGCTCCTGCGGCCGCTCCGTCGGCTGTCATTTCCAAATCACTCCACACACCCTCGCGATCTGCCAGTCCGAACTGAATATTTGTCTACGAGCATCTCTAGGTACCAACTACCCCTGCTAATTTCCCGCCCCGCATCTATCGTCGAACGCCTGACAACTCATGGTGCCGTAGGGCCGTAGAGAGTATGAAGTTCACCACACGCCTGCTGGTATCCGTCACTTCGTACTCCGCAGGTATGGATCGCGCGGACGAGTGATCCTGGAGCATGTTCTCCACAGCAAGCAGTACGTTCGACCTATGCAGTCCGGCCGTGACTATCGCCCCTGCATCAAGAGCTTCTGGACGCTCAATCGCATCGCGCAGTGTGATTGCCGGGAAGCCCAGGATCGATGACTCCTCGGCGACGGTGCCCGAATCAGAGAGGACGCAGGCCGCGTCGAGTTGCAGTTTGATGTAATCGTGGAATCCAAATGGCTCCACGAAGTGGATACCGCTCAGGTCGAGTTCGCTTTCTTGCTCTGCGAGACGTTTTCTCGTCCTGGGGTGGGTCGAGACCACAACCCGCTTGCCAAATTGATCCCGCACTGCGATGAGGCACTCCAGCAGCATCTCTAAACGCTTGGGTTGGTCCACGTTTTCCTCTCGGTGTGCGCTTACCAAGAAGTACTCACCGGGCGTAAGACCCATACGCTCGACTGCGTTAGATGCGTCGATCTGTTTACGGTATACCTCGAGTACTTCACGCATTGGGGACCCGGTCACCAAGACGCGGCGCGGGTGCAATCCCTCGGCCAATAGATTCCGACGTGCGTGCTCGGTATAAGCAAGATTGAAGTCAGCGACGTGGTCTACGAGTCGCCGGTTGGTCTCCTCGGGCACGTTGTCATCGAAGCAGCGGTTGCCGGCCTCCATGTGGTATGTCGGAACACGCATCCGTCTCGCCATCACGGTGGCGATACAAGAGTTTGTGTCACCTAGGACTAAGAAGGCGTCAGGCTTTTCCTCCAACAATACTCTTTCGGTACCAACCAGTACGCCGCCAAGCACCGCCCCGAGGCTACTCGTGTCCACCGCCAAGTAGTGGTCCGGAGCACGCAACCTCAAATCATCGAAAAACACCTGGTTGAGCGAGTAATCGTAGTTCTGCCCGGTGTGGACGAGCACATGCTCGATCCCGGAGGTATTGTCGAGACGATCGATTACCCGCGCCAATCGGATGATCTCCGGGCGGGTTCCGACGACAGTCATGACCTTCATGCGAGTCCTTCCTGGGCAATGCTCTCAGAGAACTGGTCCGGATTCGCGTGATCGAGCAACTGATCGGCCCAGAACATCGTGACCAACTCGCTAGCGCCGACGTTGCGGATGTTGTGAACCCAGAGCGTGGGCATATCGACGAATGAAGGGCGGTCGCCGCTGAGACGGAACGTCGCCACGTCGTTGTGCAGCAGTCGCCGCAATTGAATCTCCGCCTCTCCCTTGACGACGAAGAACCGCTCGACCTTGTGGAGATGGTAGTGCTCGCCGCGCTTCTGACCAGGGAGCGTCGTCGACATGAACGCCATGCCGGGTCCGCCGTGGGCTCGGACGGTCTCGAACAGATTCCCCCGATCGTCTGCGTGCACCTGTGGGAAGACCGGCCACATGTCAGGGAATGCGGCAGCCCGGTAGGTGTTGAAAAGGTTGCGGCGCATGGGCGTCGAGATCTTGGGTATCGCGCCGTGCTCGGCGTACAACGCGTGGAACTCTTGTAAGAGCGCCAGCACATCGCCGATACCGATCGACTCAGCCTCGACCACCTTGCGCACGTCGGTGCCCAACGCTTCGATCAGCGCCGCAGCAGCGTCCTGCGCATGCAGCAGCGGTATCGCGCGGTCGCCGGTGACGGTTGGCGTGCGACCGGCTACCACCTCATGCGCGAAGGTAGCAACGAACGAGTTGTAGCCGGGGCGACCGTGTTCGCCGAAGAGATTCGGCAGCAGGAGGTCTGCGAACCGGCCACCGCACGCCCGCACATCTTCGCCGAGCAGCGCGGCAGCACGAGCCTTTCCTCGCCCGTATGCGTTGTCGAGCTCGGCCTGTACCGAGTTAGCGAAAACTACGTCGACCGGACGGCCCAGGCGGCGCAGTGCGCGACCAAGTGTCTCGGCGATCTCGACATTCCCCTGCTCGACAGCCTCGTCGGTCTCAGATCGGTTGACACCCGCGATGTGGATGACTGCATCCACGTCCGCCATTGCGGCGACAAGCAGGTCGGGGTCCGTGAACTCGCTGCGGCCAAGCCGAACTGGCTCCGTTTGAACAAGTGCCCGGAGTCGACAGGCCGTGTGCCAGCCGAGGAAACCGAATCCTCCCGTGATTGCAACCCTCACGCGAGATCCTCCGGGTCACGCCCAGCCGCGATCAGCTCTTCACGGATCGGGGCTAGTCGCAGCAGGAGCCGCTTGATCCCGTCGATCCCTAACCGCTCGGTGTTGTGGGAGGTGTAATCCTCGTCTACGACCTTCTTCTCGCCCTCGTCGAAGTAGAGCTCGTACTCCAGCGATCGAGCGTCAAGCGGGACGCGGTAGTACTCGCCCCGATCATCTGCGTGTTGGCGCTCCTCACGACTGAGCAATGACTCGTAGAGCTTCTCGCCATGACGGACACCGATGGTCTTGATCTCAGGGTCGTCATTGCCGAACAGCGAGGCGACTGCGCGGGCCAGATCTTCGACCGTCCCCGCCGGGGCCTTGCGCACGAAGAGGTCGCCGGGGGTGGCATTCGTAAACGCGTACTCCACCAAGTCGACCGACTCGTCGAGAGACATGAGGAAACGAGTCATGTTCGGGTCAGTGATAGTCAGCGGTTTGCCCTGCTTCAGTTGCTGTACGAAGACCGGGATGACCGATCCTCTGCTGTACATCACATTCCCGTACCGGGTGACTGAGACCGTCGGCCCCTCGGAGCCTCGGTTTCGCGCGTGGGCTTGCGCGACCTTCTCCATCATGGCCTTCGAGATGCCCATCGCGTTGATGGGATAGACCGCCTTGTCAGTGCTCAGGCACACCACCGACTCCACCCCGGCGCGCTCGGCCGCGCGGATGACGTTGTCGCTCCCAGTCACATTGGTCAAGACCGCCTGCTGCGGGAAGAACTCGCAACTTGGCACTTGCTTGAGCGCAGCCGCGTGAAAGACGTGTCGCACTCCCTGCACGGCATCCTCGACGCTTCGCTGGTCTCGGACGTCCCCAACATGGAACTTCACCCGGGAGTCGCTGAGTTCGCGGCGCATAGCGTCCTGCTTGGCTTCATCGCGGCTCAACACCCGGACCTCGTCTACGCCAGCCGCCAACAGGCGACGAACCATGGTGGAACCAAACGACCCCGTCCCACCCGTGACGAGCACCGGACCTGACGTCGGTTTCATCATCACCTCAGTTTCTCCTATCCCGCTCACTGCGACTTGCTCTCGACAACCGGCGCATGCGTTCCTACTGCGCTGCCCGCCGATCTCGAGTTTTCGACCTTCGTCCCCCATTGGATGCCCGCCGAAGCAGGTCAGCGAGAACCCCTCCCCCGTTCGGATCCCCCATGTTCTGGTCGTAGTACCTGCGTCCCCTGGCGCCCATTTCGGCAAGCTGTGCGGAATCCAGTAATGCGAGCTTCTCGATGGCTTCCGCCGCAGCTTTAGTGTCCCCGGGCCGCACCACAAAGCCACAGCCAGCGTCACGCACTGCCGTGCTGACGTCACCAGAGGCCAACGCTAGGACCGGTCTAGCTAGAGCTAGGAGGGTCTGAAACTTGCTCGGCATGGTTACTTCAAACAGACCGTCGGCGGCAAGAGAAACGACGTGTACATCCGCTAGATCCATCAACGCAGCCATACTTTCTCGCGGTTGCGCATCGACGAAATGGACACGGACGTCAGCTGCCTCGCTCGCGAGTCTCATCAGATTCTTCTTGGCCACCCCGCGCCCGACCATGACGAGGTGGCACGCCCGCTCGGGTGCCGCCGCACCGACACCGCGGAGCAGGGCATCAAGGCCCTGCGCTGCACCATGGTTCCCGGCGTACATCAGGACGAGGTCGCTTTCATCGATACCAAGGCTGTCACGTGTCACGGGGGTGTCGGCGCCATGGAAAGCCGACGTATCCACAGAGTTGTAAACTAATTCCAAGCGTTCCCGGGGCACGCCCCGAGCAATTAGGAGATCCACCATTCCTGGTGAGATGACAGCGATCTTCGAGGCGCCGCGATATGCGGAGTTCACGAATGGCTCGATCAGTCGCCACAAGAGGCGGCTGACTCGACCCGGCAGGAATCCGGAGGAAAACACCGAGTCTGGCCAGACATCTTGAATCAGCAGCACGTAAGGAGTCCCGAACAGCCACCGTCCCATCATCGCTGGTAGAGCCGCTGTTGCTGGCGAGGAGTACACGAGCACCGCGTCGGCCCAGCGCATTCGGCGAAGGCCCAAGCATGTAGAAGAAACTGCCCACGACACATAGTTCATGATCCGACGCAGCGCGCTCGCATCATGGCTCGGATAAAGTGGCGTTCGGTGCACCGTGAGTCCATGGACCTCCTCGGTCAGAGTGGAGTAAGCGCGGTACCCCTCTGCAACCGTCCCCGACGGATAATTCGGAATCCCGGTCAGAACTTCGGTCGCGAGCCCGTCGTCTACTAGAGCCCTAGCGATCCGCAGCGCCTGAGTCGCTGGCTCCGGTGGGAACCACTGGGTAACAAAGAGCACCCGCATTCCCGAGCACGGGTTCATACCGGCCGGCTCCGCCTCAGTCACAGCGCGACTACCTCGATCGACTTGGCACCGAGGAAGCGGGACCGAGCCTCCACCTGGAAAGGTTGCCCCTCCCCGCGCGCAACTTGCCACACAGCTTCTGCAGCCGGGTAACCAGCCATCAGGCTGAACGCATAACCTCCGCCGAAGCGCGGATTCACATCAAGAACGCGTACACCGTCGGGTCCGACCATGATGTCAACATCCATGTTGCCCAAGTGGTGAAGGTCGCTCAGCGCTTCGACTACCGGCCGAAGGTCCGTCGATAACTCGACGCTGGGGATGACCTCTGCGGCGTCGGTCTCACCTGCGCGCATCCGGATCTTTCGCTTCGCACTGAGCCCATTGATGACCTGCCCCGGCCATACGAAAAAATCGAGATTCCACTCCTCACCGGTGAGACAGGGTTGGGCTACGAGGGACGCATCCACCAGTGCGCGACGCGCCGTATCGCTGTCGACGCCAATCTGAAGTCCAGAGGAACCTGACCCCAGCCTCTCCTTGAGCACCCACGTGGCACTTTCGCCGCCGGGGAACTCGTCTGCCGCGAAAGTGGGGACCGCCAGCGTGGGTGCGCACCCAGTGAGGTAGTTCGCCAACCTCTTCTTGTCCAGGAGCACGTCAGCCGTCTCCGCCGCAGGGCCTATCCACACACATCCCAGCGCACCCAGATGGTCCCCCAGACGGCTAACTCTCCCAATCTGATAGTCGTGCAAACTGAGGACAGCGTTCACCTCCAATCGTTCGCAGGTGTTTAGCAGCCACCGATCTGCTTCGGCCGCGTCGGCAGGTTCCACCAACGGTGTGATGCCGGGAACCCTCAGTCCCGGCAATAGAGGTTCAACATCCGCGGCGAGGAGTTCGTCGCTATCCAGCTTCGCCTTCAACAGGGCCTCTGCGACATACCGCCGGCGTCCCGCGGAAAGTATAAGAACCTTAGTCATTGTCGCCGCCAACCGACGTCCAGTCAGCAGAAAGGAGGCCATGTATGATCCTATCGACGACCGCACCGCGGTAAGCGTAATGCTCGCGCAGATGCCCCTCTTTCAGAAAACCCGCCCGCTCGTAGAAGCGTCGAGCATCTTCATTGGGCCCCATCGTGTAGAGAAAGATCCGGTTCAAGCGCCGTTCTCGAAAGCCCCATTCACACAGGGCGTTCAGGGCACGGGAGCCGAATCCGCGTCCGTGCAAGACCGGCCCGACGAACATGTAAAGCTCGCCACGGCGGGCGACCTCGTCGATTCCAGTGATCCCGCACATGACGGCAGGGGCCCCGCCGTCGTCGAGATAAACGAAGTCCGCGCGCGAGTCGTCCGACCGAACTCGGCGGAACCACTCCGCCGTGGACTCGACCGTGATGGACCCTGCGATCGGAACGCCAGCAAGCACCGCCGGATGGCTGAGCCAGTCGACTCGCGCATCAACATGGTTGGCCGAGAACCTCACCAGCCGTTGATCAATCATCAGCACCACTCAGCAAACCGAGGTCGTCGACTTGCGCAGTATTCCGATCTGCTTGAAAACCCGACCCCCGGACAAGCACCACGAAAGTCCGCAGCACGATTGCCAGATCCAATCGCGTGCTCCTATTCCGCACGTAATCAACGTCAGCCGTGAGGCGTGCAGACCAAGGCAAGTCATTGCGGCCTCGGACCTGCGCGAGTCCGGTCAAGCCAGGAAGCACCACAAACCGCTCCTCAAACTGCGGGGGCAGATTGCGGCCGACCTCGGGCAACATGGCTCGCGGCCCGATGCCCGCCATCTCCCCACGGACAATGTTGAAAAGCTGGGGAAGTTCATCAATGCTGGTCTTGCGCAGGAATCGTCCGGTACGCGTGAGCCGACTTGCAGTGGGGTTCGTTCTCAGCAAGAGATCCGCGTCGTTGACCATCGTGCGAAACTTCAAAATTTGGAACTTTTTCCGGTCCCGTCCAAGCCTCTCTTGCTTGAACAATGTCGGAGACCCGTCAACCACGCGGATCGTCATCGCCGCGAGGAATAGGAGGGGGGACAGGATCACCAGCGCAAGGGCCGCCGCTAGTCGCTGCAACTTGTAGGGCACCTCAGGCACCCCCGCTTCCGATAACAAGAGCGCCCACGCTGGCCTCAACTCGTTGGAACTCCTCATCGGTCAGAGCTGATCCGCTAGGGAGGGTCAGACCATGCGCGAAGGCCTGCTCAGAGCTGCCATCCAGATGCCCGGGCCACCCGCGACTCATCGGCTGGAGGTGCATCGGCTTCCATACGGGTCGCGTCTCGATGCCAGCAGCTCCCAGCTCTTCGCCGAGCTGCGCGGCAGACCACGACGACCGCGAGGGGTCCACCAGGATCGCGGTCAACCAGCAGTTGTCGCCGTCGTCACTGTGGCCCCCGAGAATTGAAACTCCGGGCTGATCGGCGAACAGGGCGCGGTACCGCTCGCGCCACTGCCGACGGCGACCGATCATGTCGTCCAACCGGGTCAGTTGGGCACGCCCCAGCGCGGCCAGGATGTTGGAGAGTCGGTAGTTGTACCCAACCTCGGTGTGCTCGTAGTGGGCGACCGGTTCGCGAGACTGGGTCGACAGCTTGCGCACGTGTGCAGCCAGAGCGCCATCGTCGGTCAGCAGCATTCCACCGCCGGAGGTGGTCATGATCTTGTTGCCGTTAAAAGACAGCACGGCTGCGTCCCCCCAGGCGCCCGCCTGGCGCCCCTCGTGAGTGGCGCCGAAGGACTCGGCGGCATCGGCCAGGACCTTCACCCCGTAGCGCTCAGCGATGGGCACGATGGTGGAGTAGTCGGCAGACTTGCCCAGCAGATCCACCGGGATGACGACCGGCACGCTCTCGCTGGCGACGTGCAGCTCTGCGAGGGCTTGCTCGAGCAGGGCCGGGCTCATGTTGCCGGTCTCCGCGTCGCAGTCGACGAAGTACGGGGTGGCGCCGGTGTAGCGAACGGCGTTGACCGTTGCGGCGAAAGTGAGTGTCGAGACCGGGACGACGTCGCCAGGACCGACCCCCCAGCTCACCAGGGCGAGGTGGAGCGCGGCCGTCCCGGAGGAGAGCCCGACGGCGTGCGCGACCCCCACCCGCTCGGCGACCTCCTCCTCGAAGGCGGTGAGGTCGGGGCCAGCGGGCGCAACCCAGCCTGATCGCATCGCGCGGAGGACGTACTCCTCCTCCAGGCGGCCGGTGTCGGGTGAGGAGAGCAGGATCTTGTAGTCCACGATCCAATTCCCCCCGGACAGCATCGACAACACGGCGCGAGGCAGTCTGCCACTTCGTTACAGTGAGCGCGCGCGGAAGCGTCGATCTGGACGACCAGCAGCCTGAAGTGAGGATTTCTTGTGGAACTGCGCGACTACCTGAGGATCGCGCGACGGCGCTGGAAGCTCATCGTCGGCAGCGTGCTCGTGGTCGTCGCGGTCTCCGCCGCGCTGACCTACCAGATGACCCCCCAGTACGCCTCCACCGCGCGCCTCTTCGTCTCCACCACGCCCTCCGACACAAGCGAGGCGTACACAGGTGGACTTTTCGCCTCCCAGCGCGTTACGTCCTACGCCGACCTAGCCTCCGGGCGCGAGCTGGCCGACCGGGTCATCGATGACCTCGGGCTGACCCTTGAAAGCACCGCACTTGTTTCGAAGGTGGCCGCCTCGGTGGTGCCCGAGACCGTGCTCCTTCAGATCCGGGTCACCGACCCTCGGCCGGCGGAGGCGCAGCGAATCGCCAGCTCCTACGCCGACCAACTGGTCGACTTCGTCGAGGAGCTGGAGACCGCCCCTGGGGCCCGGAACGCACCGATCAAGGCGACCGTCGTCGACGCCGCCGACTTCAACTCGGCCCCTGTCTCCCCCAACCCGGTCCGCAACCTTGGCCTCGCCCTCGTCCTCGGCCTGCTGCTTGGCTTCGGTCTTGCGGTGCTCCGCGAGCTCCTCGACACCACCGTGAAGTCCGGTGACGACATCGCGACCGCCACCACCGCGCCGGTAATGGGAAACATCGCCTACGACAGCCAAGCCACCAAACGGCCGCTGGTCACTGATTTGGAGTCCCACGCCCCCCGGGTGGAGGCCTTCCGCGTGCTGCGCACCAACATGCAGTTCGTCGACGTCGACTCCGACACCAACATCTTCGTCGTCACCTCCGCCCTGCCCGAGGAAGGCAAGACGACCACCTCCTGCAACCTGGCCATCACCCTCGCCCAGGCCGGCCAGCGGGTGCTGCTCGTCGACGCCGACCTCCGGCGCCCCAAGGTTGCCGGCATCCTCGGGCTCGAGAAGGCCGTCGGCCTCACCACCGTGCTGCTCGGTCGCATCGAGCTCGACGACGCTCTCCAGCACGACCCGGAGACCGGGCTGGCCGTCCTCACCAGCGGGGCCGTTCCGCCCAACCCTGCCGAGTTGCTCCAGTCGCACGCGATGGCCGACGTGCTCAAGGAGCTGCGCCGGCGCTACGACGTCGTCATCATCGACGCCCCGCCGCTGCTGCCCGTCACCGACGCCGCGCTGCTCACCTCGCAGTCCGACGGCGCGCTGCTCGTCGTACGTCACGGCAAGACCACGAAGGACCAGCTCGCGCACGCCGTCGAGCGGCTCGAGGGCGTCGACGCCAAGGCCGTCGGGGTCGTCATGAACATGATCCCCGTGCGGCGGGGCAAGGGCGGGGACTCGTACTACGGCTACGGGTATGGCTACGGCTACGCCCCCGAGCCAACAGCGTCAGAGGAGCCGGACTCGTCCAAGCCTCGGGGGAAGCATGCGAACCAGGAGTCTGGTGCGGCCTAACGGGGTCTCGACACACCGCTTTCAGGCTCGCGGCACTCGACCACCCAGTAAGCCGACTCGCCCCCCTCGACACGAGCTGGGGATCGCGACGGCGGTGGTGCTCGTGGCACTGGGCGCGGTCACGGCGGTGCTGCTCGCGTCGCCGGCGACACCGCTGAGCGAGCTCGTCTCGCCACTGGCGCTGATGGTCGCCGGGGGCGGCGCCTCCGCCAGCTGCTGGGTCCGCGCCTGGCGCAGCGAGGGGCACCGCCGACGGGCCTGGGAGCTGATCGGCACCGCCGGGCTCATCGTCGTGGCCGGCAACGTCATCGGAGCGCTCACCGCCGGGGTGGAGGGGCTCTCGACCACGGTCAACGACACCGGCATCGCCATCGCCCTGGTCGTCGCCATCGCGGGCTTGCTGCTCTTTCCCCGCCGCCGCGAGGGTTTCGACCTCGCCACGCTCGTCCTCGACGGGCTGGTGGCCGGGTCCGCGGGGCTCATCATCGCCAGCTCACTGATCTACGAGGACCTGCTCGCCGCGACCAGCGGTGGCCTGCTCTCGGGCATCGCCGTGCTCATCCTGCCCGTCCTCGACGTCGTCATCGCCACCATCGCAATGCTGCTGTTCCTGCGCTCCGGCCGCGCCGACCGTCAGGCTCTCGCACTCATCGCCGCCGGCTTCACCGCCTACGTGATCAGCGACCTCACCTACGTCGTCGCGCAGGCCGACGGCGCCTACGCCTTCGGGACCTGGACCGACCTCGGCTGGATCGCCGGGTACGCCCTCATCGGCCTCGCCGCCTGGGTCCCCGCCGGCGTCGACACACCGGCCAAGGCCCGCGGCCAGCACACCTACGGTGACACCGTCGGCACCGTCGCGATCTTCACCGTGCTCTTCGCCGCCGGCATCGTCCAGACGGTCGCGCCGCACGACGACAGCTTCTACCTCGGCCGGATCCTGCTCTGGGCCGTCCTCGTCTCCGCCGCGGTGGCCCGCCAACTGCTCCTGGCCCACGAGAACAACGCGCTGCGCCGCGGTCTCGAACAGCGCGTCGCCGACCAGACCGCCGACCTCCAGCGCTGGGCCGAACAGACCCGCGCCCTGCTCGACAGCGTCGGTGACGGGATCTACGGCGTCGACACCGCCGGACGGATCACCTTCCTCAACCGCTCCGCGCGCGAGATGCTCGGCCTCGACGAGCGGATCATCGGCACAGGCAACGCCCACGAGCTCTTCCACGCCCCCGACCGCGACGGGACGCCGTACCCGATCAGCGGGTGCTACATCACCGAGGCCATCGAGTCGGCCGCCATCGCGCGCGCGGAGGAGGACGTCTACCTGCGCCAGGACGGCTCCCCCCTCGCCGTCGAGATCACCGCCTCCCCCCTCCTCGACGGCGGCCGCGAGGTCACCGGGGCGGTCGTCGCCTTCCGCGACGCCACCGAGCGGCGGGAGGTCGAGCGGATGAAGGAGGAGTTCCTCTCCGTCGTCAGCCACGAGCTGCGGACCCCGCTGACCGCTATCCGCGGCAGCCTCGGCCTCATCAGCGGTGGCGCGATGGGCCAGCTCGACCCCGAGGTCCAGTCCCTGGCGTCCATGGCCCTCGACAGCTCCGAGCGGCTCAGCCGCCTCGTCAACGACATCCTCGACGTCGAGCGGCTGACCTCGGGGACCTTCGACATGCACCGCACCCCGCACCAGCCCGAGCAGATCCTCAAGGCCGCCGCCCTCGAGCTCGCCAGCCTCGCCCGCGGCGCCGGCATCACCCTCGAGGTGCAGGTCGTCCCGGGCACCACGGCCGTCGCGGCGGACGCGGACCGCTTCGCCCAGGTGATGGCCAACCTCGTCGGCAACGCCGTGAAGTTCTCCGACGCCGGCAGCGTCGTCACCCTCGCCGCATCCCCGCACGAGGACCGCGACGACCTGATCGTCTTCACCGTGCGCGACGAGGGCCGCGGCATCCCCCCCGAGAAGCTCGACCTCGTCTTCGAACGCTTTCGCCAGGTCGACTCCTCCGATGCCCGCCGCGAGGGCGGCACCGGCCTTGGCCTGGCCATCACCAAGGCGATCGTCGCCCAGATGGGCGGCCGAGTCTGGGCCGAGAGCACCGTCGGCGAAGGCAGCACCTTCTTCTTCACGCTGCCCGCCGCCACCCACCGCGACGAGGTCGGCCACGGCGGATCGCGCTGAGGGATCAGCCCTGCCGGCTGCTCCAGCCGAGCACCGCACCGACGAACGCGCCAGCGGTGTTCGCGACGACGTCCTCGACCTGGGCGGAGCGACCGACGAGGAACGCGAACTGCACGGTCTCGACCGACAACGAGGCGACGAAGCCGTAGGCGGTCCAGTCGCGCCACGTCGTCTCCGGGAACGCCCACAGCCCGAGGAACGCCAGCGGGGCGATGGCGAGCGCGTTGAGCGCGAACTCCACCCGCCGCCCAGTCGCGACGGACTCGGGCACGCCGACGGCGTGGGCGAGGTCGGCCACCCAGCCCACAGTGCTGCTGGGGAGCGCCGCCGACGGGCTGAGCAGGAAGACGGCGACCACGAGGCCGCCGAGGACGAGGCCCACCCGCGCGAGCCGGGTCCGGCGCTCGTCGCGAGCGGTGGGTCTCTCGATGTCACCGCTCCGCGAAGGCACTACTTCTGCCAGCCGAGCATCGCCACCAGTTCGTCGGCCAGCGACATCGGGTCGAACGGCTTCGCGACCACCCCGGCGACCGGCAGGTCGTCCCAGGGCTGGGCCTCTCCCACGCTCTTCTTCGCCGTCACCATCACGATCGGAATGTGCGCCGTCGCCGGGTCGGCCAGCAGCCGCTGCGCGGTCTCGATGCCGTCCATCTCCGGCATCATCAGGTCCAGCAGGATCACCGCCGGCTGGTGCTCGCGCGCCAGGTCCAGCGCCTTCGCCCCACGATCGGTGTCCACCACCTGCCAGCCGGCCACCTTCACCAGCGCCAGCCGGGTGATCATCCGGACGTCCTCGTCGTCGTCGACGACCAGGGCCAGGGGCGTGCTCATCCGGGCCCTCCCGAGAAGTCCACGGTGAAGTAGGCCTGCCGGTCCACCTCCGCGGTCACCCCACGCCCGCGCTGGACCGCGCGGATGATCGCGTCGTTGATGCCGGTCTCGTCGATGTTGAAGCCACAGGCGTCCCAACCGACGACCACGCCCGCGCGGCGGGCCTGCACCATCATCTCCTCGAGCATCGCGTGAAAGGTACCGCCCCGCTGGGCGCTCGCGTCGACCATGGTGAAGCCGAGGTACCAGATCGCGCCGCGGGCGGCGTGCTCCGGGTGCAGCCGGACGTAGTACTCCGGGCTCGCCCACGGCACCGCCGCCAGGTCCCGCGCCAGCGTGGAGAGGCCGAGGAAGCCACCCTCGTCGGTCTCGGCGACGTACTTGTCGATCCGGTCGTCACCCATCTCCTCGACGAACTCCTCGAGGTCGAGGACGTGGCGGGCCGCGGCGAGGGTGCGCAGGTGGCCGAAGGTCGCCTCGTAGATCGGGTAGAGGGCCGTGGCCTCGGTCTCTTCGATCACCGGGCGGCAGACCACCCGCGGCGCCGGCGCGAAGGTCCCCAGGGCTGACTCAGGCACGGGCACCGTCCCAGGATTCCACCGCGTAGGTGGCGACCACCAGCGCACACACCGGCAGGTCGAGGCAGTGGGCGCTGGCCACCTGGTGGTGGACCGGGCCGAACTCGCGCCCACGGCGCCGGGCCATGTCGCCGAGGCTGAGCTCGATCAGCTCGCGCACCGACTCCTCGCTGCCACTGTGGTGCTCCACGAACAGTCCCCCGCGGTCCTCGTCGAGCACCCAGCCCAGGCCCGCCCACGCGGACTCCCCGCGCAGCTCGGCGTGGGCCACCGCGGTCACGCAGTAGAGCTTGTCGCCGTGGATGGCGGGCAGTTGCTCGGGCGACTCCTCGACCACGACGTCGGCCGCCGGCGGGACCACCGACGAGAGCGGGATCAGGTTGAGGTCGGCCAGTCCGGCCTGGTGAAGCGCGTCGTCGAACGCCGACATCGGGGTACGGCCGGTGCCGGTCGCGCTCCGGACGCTGATGGTCAGGCGGGGGGCGGACCTAGAGGTGCCTTGTTGTGTGCCGATGACGGATCTCCCGAGAAACGACTCTGGGGCGGGGTGGAGGGGCCCAGCGTCATTGTCGCGCGTCAGGGATGCGGCGCGCGAACCGGGATGCTCAAGAGAGGCGCAAGATTGGCGTGCGCACGTTGGTTCTCGACCCCCCAGATCCACGACGTACGGTTCCGGCATGCAGGGAGGGCAGGGCGGGTTGCGCCTGGACATCCAGGGGTTGCGGGCCGTGGCCGTCGTCCTGGTGGTGCTCGACCATGCGCACGTCCCGCCGTTCTCCGGCGGTTACATCGGCGTGGACGTCTTCTTCGTCATCTCGGGCTTCCTCATCACCGGCCAACTGCTGCGCACGCTCGAGAAGCGGGGCCGGATCGACTTCGGTGACTTCTACGCCCGGCGGGCGCGGCGGATCCTCCCAGCCTCCATCGTGGTCCTGCTCGCGACGCTGGCCGCCGCCGCGGTCTTCACCTCACCGCTGACGTTCGCGGCCACCGCGCGCGACGCCGTGTGGACGGCGCTCTACGTCCCCAACATCCTCTTCGCCCTGGACGGCACCGACTACCTCGCCAGCACCGAGCCGTCGCTCTTCCAGCACTACTGGTCGCTGGGCGTCGAGGAGCAGTTCTACCTGCTCTGGCCGCTGCTGCTCATGGTCGGGTTCATCGCGCTCCGACGATCCCGACGCGCGGTCTTCCTACTGCTCTGTGGCCTCGTCGTCGCCTCGCTCGCGGCGAGCGTCGTGGTGACCGCCTGGCAGCAGCCCTGGGCGTTCTTCCTGCTCCCCACCCGCGCCTGGGAGCTCGGCCTCGGTGCCGTCGTGGCCTTCCTCGTCGCCGACGGGCGCGTGCTCCGGAGCCAGCGGACCGCCGCCGGGGTCGCCTGGGCCGGGCTCGCGGCGATCGGCGTCGCCGCGCTCGCCTACAGCGACACCACGGCCTTCCCCGGCATCGCCGCCCTCGTGCCCGTCGCCGGCGCCGCACTGCTGATCTGGGCCGGCTCCCACGACGGGACGCCGACCCTGCCCGCCCGGCTCCTGGGCACCCGACCCGCGGTCTTCCTCGGCGAGATCTCCTACTCGACGTACCTCGTCCACTGGCCGCTGCTGCTGATCCCCGCCGCGGCGCTCACCACCGACGGGCAGCTCCCCCTCGCGGCCACCGCGGCTCTCGGCGTACTCAGCATCCCTGTGGCGTACGTCCTCCACCGCACCGTCGAGATGCCCCTGCGCTTCGCCCGGCCGCTCATCCGGCGCAGGCCGTCGGTCACGATCGTCGCCTCCCTGGCCGCCACGGCCCTGGTAGCCGGCGCAGCGGTCGGGGCCGGGGTCCTCGACCAACGTCGCACCCTCACCACCAGCACCACCATCGCCAAGGGCACCCTCCAGGACCCGCCGCCCCCCGCCGACGTCGTCCCCGCCAACCTCACCCCCACGCTGCGCGCCGCCGAGGACGACATCGCCTCGGTGTACGACGACGGCTGCCACCTCGACTTCGAGGCCACCCGTCCCGACGGCTGCCGGTTCGGCGACCCCGCCACGGCGACGCTCTCGGTAGCCCTGCTCGGCGACTCGCACGCCGCCCAATGGGTGCCCGCCCTCGAGCGTCTGGTCGCCGAGCAGGGCTACCACCTGGAGTCGCACTCCAAGAGCAACTGCCCGGCCGCCGACATCGTCAAGGAGAACCTCGGCTCGCGCTACACCGCCTGCGAGGAGTGGCGCGCCGCGGTCATCGACCGGCTGAACGAGTCGTCCTTCGACGTCGTCCTGCTCGCGGGGTACCGCAACGGGAACGTCGAGAGCGACGGCGCCGAGGAGTGGAACCGCGGGCTCGCCGCCACCATCGAGGCGCTCGACGGCACCACCGTGGTCCTCGCCGACACGCCCTCGTGGCCGTTCGACCCGCCGACCTGCATCACCAAGAACCTCGAAAACCTGGCCGCGTGCACGCTGCCTCCCGAGGACACCCTCGGCTCACCCGGCTTCCTGCGGGCCGAGCGCGCAGCCGTCCGCGCGGCCGGCGGGGAATACCTCGACCTCACCGGCTACCTGTGCTCGAGCACGACCTGCCCCCCGGTCATCGGCCGCTACGGCGTCTACCGGGACTACAACCACATGACCGCGACGTTCGTCCGTCAGCTGGCCGAGCCGCTGCACCAGGAGCTGGTGGCGTACGCGGAGGAGTGAGGGTGCTCAGCCACCCAGGGGCGCGTCGACGCGGCCGAAGTCGTCCTCGAGGCGGCAGATGTCGTCCTCGCCGGTGTAGGCGCCGCGCTGGACCTCGACGATGACGAGCTCCTCCGAGCCGTCGTTGCACAGGCGGTGGGCGGCGCCCAGGGGGACGGAGATCGACTCGCCGGGGCCGATGACCCTGGTCTTGCCGTCGATGACGGCGGTGGCGACGCCGAAGATGACCACCCAGTGCTCCGAGCGGTGGTCGTGGGTCTGGTACGACAGCCGCATGCCCGGCTTCACGTGGATGCGCTTGACCTTGTAGCCCTCGGCGACGTCGATGACGTGCCAGGAGCCCCAAGGGCGCTCCTCCGAGTCGAGCATGGGTCCTCCGTCGAGTCGGTCTCACGCGGGGGCGGCCGCTCCCCGGCGAGCGCGAGGATACTTAACTGTATCGTGGCCCGGAGCACCCGCACTGGCTGCGTGACCCCGACCAGGGTCGTTCGTTGGCCTCGGTGTGCGCACGCCCCGGGACGCCGGGGGCCCCTGATCAGAAGAGGCAGCATGACCCTTCACGCCGACCCTTCGCTCGACCCCGCCTTAGACC
Organism: Nocardioides sp.; assembly: GCA_030698375.1. Lineage (GTDB taxonomy): Bacteria > Actinomycetota > Actinomycetes > Propionibacteriales > Nocardioidaceae > Nocardioides_A. Next base: position 27,495 of record JAUYLL010000098.1, read on the forward strand.
CCGCTGTCGACGCAGGCCCCGAGGCACTCGACCAGCTCAGCGACATCACGCTCGTGACGCGCGTGCGCGCCGGCGACCTCGACGCCTACTCCACGCTCACCGCCCGCCACATCGACGCCGTCGAGACCCTGGCCGTGGCGCTCGGCGGGGAGCTGCGGCGTACCTCCCTCGTCGCCGAGACCTTCGCCCGTGCCCGCCGCGCCATCGAGGGTGCCGAGGGCCCCGGCCTGAGCGTGCGCACCTGGCTGCTGCGCCTGACCCTCTTCGAGTACGCCGCCCGCACCGTCCCGACCTCCCACCACCCCCACGTCGCCGCCTTCGACGCCCTGCCCGCCGCCTGGCAGGTCGCGCTGTGGCACCTCGCCGTGGAGGGCGAGGCCGCCGAGGCCGTCGCGCTCTCGCTGGGCGCCACCCCGGCCGAGGTCCTCGGCACCGCACGCGGGGCCGTCGCCCAGATCCGCCGCAGCGTGCTGCGCGCCCACCGCCCCGCCGACCCGACGTCGACCTGCGCGGACCTCCACGACCGCTTCGGCACCGAGCACGACCAGCCCCTGTCGTCCGCCGAGCTCCGGCGCGCCGAGAAGCACGGCGACGTCTGCAGCACCTGCGCGGCCCTGCTCATCGACCTCGAGTCCGTCGCCACCGGGCTGCGGGACAACCTCGCCCACGGTGTCCTCGGCGGTGCCGCCGGCACGGTCTACCTCGCGTCCCGGCCCAAGCCGCTCTACGACCTCGCCCCGCCGGTCGCGCCCCTCCTCGCCGGCCTGCGGCGCGCCTCGGCCAGCAAGCTGCGACCCGTCATGGCCGGCGTGGCCGCCGTCGGGGTCGCCGCCGCCGCGGCCGCCGTGCTCCTGGGCCAGCCGGCCACCAACCCCGGCGAGGTGTACGACGCCGACGGTCAGCTGATCGAGATCCGCCCCACCGGGCCCAGCGACCAGGGCGTCGTCGGCGAGTCGGCCATCCGGCTGACCTCGGTGGAGTCCACTCCCTCCGACGGCCTCCCGCTGGACCGGCCCGCCAACCCCGACCGCGCTCCGATCGAGAGCACCCCCGCCCCCACCCCGGCGTCGGGCCAGAGCAGCGGCAAGGGCTCCGGCACCGGCAGCGACGGCCAGAACGGCGGCCTCCCCGGCACCGATCCGCTGCTGCCCGACAACCCCGTGACCGGTGGCTCCGGCTCCGGTGGCTCCGGGAGTTCGGACGACTCCGGCGGCTCCGGCGGCGGCACCGCCCCGGCGCCGGTGAAGGTCGAGGTCAGCGGCAGCGGCGTGAAGGTCGAGACGTCGGTCGCGAAGACCGAGGTCCCGCTGCCCGAGGCTCCCGTCGTGACCGAGGTCGTCGACGAGGTGGGTGGCGTCGTCGACGAGGTCGGCGACAGCCTCGGCAGCCTGCTGTAGCTCAGCAGTCGGCGCAGGTACCGAAGACGGTGAGGTGGCCGAGGTCGGCCGCGAAGCCGTGCTTCGCGCGCAGCGCGTCGACGAACGCGGACCCCTCCGCGGACCCCACCGACAGCACGGCCCCGCAACTGCGGCAGACGAGGTGGAAGTGCTCGTCCTCCCCCATCGCGTGGTACGTCGGCGCCCGGTCGGAGAGGTGCGCGTGCCGGATCAACCCGACCTCCTCGAGGACCTCGAGGGTGCGGTAGACGGTGGAGAGGTTCAGCGACGCCGAGGTCCGGCGTACCTCCGACAGGACGTCGTCGGGCGTGGCGTGCCGCAGCCGCTGCACCGCCGCGAGCACGAGCTCGCGCTGGGGCGTCGCCCGGTAGCCGCGGGCGCGCAGCCGCTCCTGCCAGTCCGTGCTGCCGGCCCCTGCCGCCCCCACGTCGTCGTCCTCGCTCAGGCCCGCTGGAAGCGCGCCCACAGGTGCGGCTGGAGCGGCTCGCCCATCGCGGCCATGTCGAAGGCGTAGAGCAGGTCGCCCTCGACGTTGCCGTAGAGCCGGTGGCCGGCGGTGTACTCCTTGGCCGTCTCGGTGCGCGCGACCGCGTCCGTGGCGATCTCGAGCTTCCCGTCGGCGGCCTTGCCGTGCCAGATCTCGACGAAGCCGATGTTGTGGGTCATCACCACCTCGACCTCACCGTCGGGCTTGCAGCGCACGAACCCGGTCTCGAGCGCGGCGTCGCGGACCTTCTGGCCCTGCTCGTCGACGATCCAGGCGCGGGCGTAGTAGTGGAAGAACGGGCGCCCGTCGTGGGTGAAGATCAGCTCCTGGCCGAACTGGAACTTCTCGATCGTCGGGTAGTCGCCGTGGCCGTTGCCGTGCCACGTGCCGAGCATCCAGGCGATCGGCGCACAGTTCGGGTGCAGGTTGTCGGGCAGCTCGAAGGGCATGGGACCTCGCTCGGTCTGGTCTCGGTCGGGCTCGGGATCGGCTCGCGGTTCAGGCTGGTCAGCGGGGGTCGCGGGAGGCCTTGAGGACCCGCACGACCAGCGTGCTGGCGATCCAGCCGGCGCCCACGACCGCGGCGATCAGCAGGACGACGAACAGGGCTTCCATGCGGCGAGCCTACGCTGGACCCATGTCACGATCGCTGCTGGTCAAGGTCACTGCCGGGTCCGAGGATGCCGAGCGCTGCAACCAGGCGTTCACCGTCTCCGCGGCCGCCGTCGCCGTCGGAGCCGAGGTGAGCCTGTGGCTGACCGGCGAGGCCGCGTGGTTCGCCGTACCGGGGAAGGCGGAGGAGTTCGACCTCCCCCTCGCCACCCCGCTGGCCGACCTGCGCGACATCGTGCTCGCCGGGGGCCGGATCACGCTGTGCACCCAGTGCGCCGAGCGCCGCGGGATCACCGAGGCCGACGTCGTCACCGGCATCACCATCGCCGGCGCCGCCCGGTTCGCCGAGGAGGCGCTCGGCGACGGGGTGCAGGCGCTCGTCTACTGAGAGCCGACGCGGTCCAGCAGTGCCCGGGACCGCTCGAGGACCAGCGCCGTCGCCGCCTCGTCGTACGAAGGCAGGCTGCTGTCGGTGAACAGGTGCTGGTCGCCCGGATAGGTGAACACCTCGGCGGTCTCGTGGCCGACGATCTCGAGCAGCTGGCGCGCGGCGTCGAGATCGCCCTCGTGGCCGAAGAACGGGTCGTCCTCCATCCCGTGCACCTGCACCGGCAGCCCGGTCGGCCACGGACCGAACGCCCACTCGCCGGTGACCGGGACGCACGCCTCGTAGAGCAGCGCTCCCCGCACCCCTTCACGGGTCTGGGCCAGCGGCTGCGCGGTCATCACGCCCCAGGAGATGCCGGCGACGACGACACCGTCGGGCAGGTCCGCGATCGCTGCGTCGATGCGTGCTCCGAGCACGTCCTCGGGCAGCGAGTCGGCGATCGCCATCCCCGCCTCCAGCGTCGGCGCGACCTGCCCGTCGAAGAGGTCCGGGGTGTGCACCGTGTGCTCGCTCCCGGCCAGGCGCTCGGCGAACCGGCGCACCCCCTCGGTGAGGCCGAGCACGTGGTGGAACAGCACGACGTGGGTCATGACCCGACTCTAAGGCGGAAACTGATGGCGTACGACGGTCTGCGGCCGGCTTTCCGGTCCGGAGCCGTCAGTTGCCGAGCTCAGTCGGACCAGCGGGCTGCGAGCCGGGATCGTCCGGCCGGGGTGCAGCCGGACTCGCGGAGCAGCGCGCTCCATCGCGTGAGCCGACGGACGTCGCCCGGCCGCCCGAGAGCGCGGTCGACGTCCCGAGCGATCACCACCGGCGACCTCACCACGTCGGTCGCCGTGTAGCCGTTCCGGATCCACCCGCAGTGCTGGAGATCGCGGGTCCGTCGGAGATCGTCGTGCTGTCGGGTCTGGGTGAGGTGCACGCCGCCGTCGTACTCGTGGATCGTTCGCGTTCCGACCAGCCAGAGGTCGGCCCGGGCGACGAAACGGCCGTCGGAGTCACTCACCACGTGCTGGGGCTCCACCTCGACCTCGAGACAGTCGTGCAGCACCCGCAGCAACGTCTCCCACGGGGACTCGCTCCGCCGGTCCGCCATGGCCAGCGCCCGACGCAGCGCGGGTGCACCCCGGCGACGCTGACTCGCGGCCGCGACCAAGTCGGGCTGAGGAACCCCGGCCGCCAGCGCGCCGTCGACGACGAGCACGAGGTCGAGCCCCCCAAGATCGCGAGCGCACGCCAGGAGCGTCTCCCCCGGGCTGCTGACCCACAGGCCGCGGTGCAGCTCCCGCTCCGGGGCAGTCGGGTGTCGGCTGAACCGCAGACCCCGACGGACGGGACCGTGCTCCGAGCGCCGGTGCAGGCCGTGCGACACCGCCACCCACTCCGCCCGCCGAGCACGACCCCGCATCCCGAGAGGCTCCATGGGGCGAGGGTGACGCCGAAGGCAGGAGAAGAGGGCCCGAGTCGCCGACCCTGGGGATGTCGTCCGGCAACTGACGGCTGGGGACGCCGAACGGCCCGCCGGAGCGTCGTACGCCGTCAGTTTCTGGTCTTGAGGCCCTTGAGGCGGGCGAGCTCCTCCTCGAGGGCGAGGACCTTGGCGATGCCGACGAGGTTGAGGCCCTCGGCAAGCAGGTCGCGGATGCGGTGGAGGCGGTCGACGTCGGCGGGGCTGTAGAGGCGGGTGCCGCCGGAGGTGCGGTCGGGCTCGAGGAGGCCGCGGCGCTCGTAGACGCGCAGGTTCTGCACCTCCATCCGCACCATCGAGGCCGCCACCGAGATCGCGTAGACGCCGACGTGGCGCAGAGGGGGACGCGGATCGGGTCGGGTCACCCGCTCATCGTGTCGCATCTCTTGCCTCCACGAAGTCGCTGCGCTATAAGAAATATATACCGTCCATTACAGGTTCGGATCCACGACAAGGTGGCGGCCAGACCGCCACGAAGACCCGTGAGGAGGACTCCCGATGCTGATGCGTACCGACCCGTTCCGCGAGCTCGACCGACTGATGGCCCAGGCCCTCAGCCCCGCGAACGGCACCACCAACCGACCCGCCGTCATGCCGATGGACGCCTGGCGCGAGGGCGACACCTTCGTCCTCGAGTTCGACCTCCCGGGGGTGCACCCCGAGTCGATCGACATCGACGTCGAGCGCAACGTGCTGACCCTGCGCGCCGAACGACCCGCCCGCAACGGCGACTGGGAGACGCTCGCCTCCGAGCGCACCCGCGGCGCCTTCAGCCGCCAGCTCGTGCTCGGCGAGAACCTCGACCTCGAGCGCGTCGAGGCCGGGTACGACGCCGGCGTGCTGCGGCTGACGATCCCCGTCGCCGAGAAGGCCAAGCCGCGCAAGATCTCGGTCCGCGCGAGCGACGAGGGTGCAGAAAAGCAGACCGCGATCGCGCCGTGAAGTCCCCTTGAGCGTCTCTTGAGCGCACAGTGACCGATCGGCGGAGGGTGAGGTAGTCATTTCGGACTACCTCACCCCTCTGTTCGGGCTATCGAGCAAGCAGTCGTTCGGGCACATTGGCCGGGGTACGGTTCCCCTCCGGGTAACCCGCGCGCAGACTAGGCGTTGTCAGAGGTGGGCCCGCACATGGGCGGGAGGGGGAGGTACACCATGACGGCAGTGCCGATCACCACGCGGGACCGCGACGCGCTCGCGATCTTCGCGCACCGCCTCGTCGACCAGCGCGACGTGGCGGGCCTCGTCGACCGCACCCTCGCCCGCGCCGGTGACGACCACGCCGCCGGCCACTCCCCGTCGTTCACCGTCCGGCCCTGGCTGCTCGGACTCATGGTTTTCGAGCACACCCGCCACGCCCCCCGCCCGTCGCGCGACCTCGCGCTGGTCGCCGCCTTCACCGAGCTGCCCGAGGAGGCCCGCGCCGCGCTGTGGCACCTCGGCGTCGAGGGTGAGTCGACCGCCGACGTCGCCGGCGAGCTCAGCCTCGAGCCCAGCGTCGTCCTGGCCCACGCTCGCTCCGGGGTCTCCGAGCTCCGCGAGAACGTCCTCGCCCAGTTCCCGCCCGAGGGCCGCCCCGCCGACTGCCGCTGGCTGCACCGCCGCGAGCTCGAGGCGCCGAGCGTCCCGCTGACCAAGGGTGAGCTCTACCGCGGCGAGCAGCACGCCTGCGCCTGTGCCTGGTGCGGCGAGATGGAGGACCAGCTCGCGCTGGCCAGCGACGACCTGCGCAAGGTCATGGCCGTCGCCGCGCTCGGCTCCCTCGCCCCCCTCTACCTGGCCACCCGGCCCCAGCCGTCCGTCGCCCTGGCCCCGCCCGTGCCGCCGGCCTTCACCGGCATCCGCCGCACCGTCGTGGCCAACCGCCGCCCGATCATCGGCGTCGGCGCAGTGGCCTCCATGGCCGCGGCCGCCCTCGGCATCGCGCTCATCAACCCCGTCACCCCCGGCGAGCAGGTCTTCAGCGCCGACGGCGCCATCGTCGACATCCGCGGCGGCAACACCACCGGCCAGGGCGCGGTCGACGGCTTCGTCGACCTCACCGGCGAGGGCGTGATCGGTGGCGGCGCCAGCGACGGCGGCCCCGGTACGACGGGCGGCACCGGCGGCGGTGCTGGCAGCGTCGGCGGGGGCACCGGCAGCGACGGCGGTCCCGGGACCGGTGGCGGTGGCAACGGGGGCGGCGACAACGGCGGCGGACCGGGCGGACCGGGCGGACCGGGCAACGACTCTGGCGGTGGCACCGGCGACGGGGGCGGCGACCAGGTCCTGCGGGCCGAGCTGGGGCTGGACCCGCTCCGGGCGGAGGCCGGCGTCGGCACCTCTCCGCTGCTCGGCGACGACGTCGAGGCCAGTGCGAGCTCCGACGGCATCTTCCTCAGCGGGCTCTTCGACGTGGGGGTCCCGCTGCTCGGCAGCACCACCACGACGGATCGCACCACCTCCCAGCGCAGCACGACCAGGACCGACACCACCCAGCAGAGCACCCAGCAGTCGGGCAAGGCCGGGGCGAAGCAGCGCGGCAAGGCGCAGGCCCCCCGGGGCCGCGCGACCGGGTGGCGCGACGGCTCGCCGGGCCGGTCCGCCTCGACGCCCGCCGCCACCCGTAGCCAGCGCCCGGCTGCCGCCCCACCGAAGGCCGCGGCCCCCTCGCGATCCTCCTCCGCTCCGACCAAGA
>JAUYLL010000138.1 GCA_030698375.1 Nocardioides sp.
GAGAAGCCGCGTGACGAGAAGCCGCGTGACGAGAAGCCGCGTGACGAGAAGCCGCGTGACGAGAAGCCGCGTGACGAGAAGCCGCGTGACGAGAAGCCCCGTGACGAGAAGCCCCGTGACGAGAAGCCCCGTGACGAGCAGGACGCCGCCAGCAAGGGGAGCGGCAACCAGGGCGGGGCGGCGAACCGCAACCGCGAGGCCGCCCGCGACCAGGGTGGGTCGGAGGAGGACGGCGGAGGTCGACGAAACCGTCGGCGCCGTGGCCGGGACCGTGACCGCAACGAGCGCCCCGAGCGCCCCGAGCGGCCCGGGGGCCGCGCGACCCGCAGCGAGCCCGACACCCAGGTGCGGGAGGACGACGTCCTCGTCCCCGCGGCCGGGATCCTCGACGTGCTCGACAACTACGCGTTCGTGCGCACCAGCGGCTACCTCCCCGGTGCCGACGACGTCTACGTGTCGCTCTCGATGGTCCGCAAGTTCGGCCTGCGCCGCGGTGACGCGATCACCGGCCAGGTCCGCCAGCCCCGTGAGGGGGAGCGCAAGGAGAAGTTCAACCCGCTCGTCCGTCTCGAGAGCGTCAACGGCACCGACCCCGAGGCCGCCCGGAACCGCGTCGAGTTCTCCAAGTTCACCCCGCTGCACGCTTCTGAGCGGCTGCGGCTGGAGACCGAGTCGACGAACCTGATCGGCCGGGTCATCGACATCGCCGCTCCGATCGGCAAGGGCCAGCGCGGACTGATCGTCTCTCCGCCCAAGGCTGGCAAGACGATGGTGCTGCAGTCGATCGCGAACTCCATCACCGCGAACAACCCCGAGTGCCACCTGATGATCGTCCTCGTCGACGAGCGCCCCGAGGAGGTCACCGACTTCCAGCGGACCGTCAAGGGAGAGGTGATCGCCTCGACGTTCGACCGTCCGGCCAGCGACCACACCATGGTCGCGGAGCTGGCGATCGAGCGCGCCAAGCGGCTCGTGGAGCTCGGCCACGACGTGGTCGTGCTGCTCGACAGCATCACCCGCCTGGGTCGGGCCTACAACCTCGCTGCTCCCGCCAGCGGGCGGATCCTCTCCGGGGGCGTCGACTCCTCGGCGCTCTACCCGCCCAAGCGGTTCTTCGGAGCCGCCCGCAACATCGAGGACGGCGGCTCCCTGACCATCCTCGCCACGGCGCTCATCGAGACCGGCTCGAAGATGGACGAGGTGATCTTCGAGGAGTTCAAGGGCACCGGCAACATGGAGCTCCGCCTGCGTCGCGAGTTCGCCGACAAGCGGATCTTCCCGGCGATCGACGCGGTCCAGTCCGGCACCCGTCGTGAGGAGCTGCTCATGAGCAAGGAGGAGCTGGCGATCGTCTGGAAGCTGCGCCGGGTCCTCTCGAGCCTCGATGGTCAGCAGGCGCTCGAGCTGCTGCTTGAGCGGCTGAAGAAGTCACACAGCAACATCGAGTTCCTCATGCAGGTGCAGAAGACCACGCCGACGGCGGGGAACCGCGACGCCGACTGACCGGCCGGCCGGTGCTCTCCCGGCAGTCTCCGGACGCCGGGAGAGCCCGCGGCTATAGTCCAGGCACTGGCAGACGAGGTACGGCCGCTCGACGCGGGCCGATGGGGAATGGGCGGACGCATGGCGCGGATCCTGGTGGCGGACGACGACGCGGACATCCGGGACCTCGTGGTCTTCAAGCTGCGCCAGTCCGGCCACGACGTCGTCGCTGTCGAGGACGGTGCCGCGGCGGTGGCGGCCTGCCGGGCCGACCTGCCCGAGTTGGTGATCCTCGACCTGATGATGCCCGGGATGAGCGGCCTGGAGGCCGCGCGGACCCTGCGGGGCGAGGACGGACTGACCGACCTGCCGATCATCATGCTCACCGCACGTGCACAGGAGTCCGACATCGAGGAAGGGTTCTCGGCCGGCGCCGACGACTACGTGGTCAAGCCCTTCAGCCCGCGCGAGCTCGCGGCGCGGGTCGAGGCGACCCTTGCTCGCGCCCGCTCCTGACAGTCGTCGGCACCACCGTCCGCATCCTGCTGCCCCTGTACGGCGGCGAGGGCGCGGGTGGTGACCGACAGGTGCCGATTGGTGTCGGCGCGTGCGGTGCGGCACACTTGACCGCTGGTTCCGGTTCACGGTGCCGCGCCCGCGGCCCGACCCGGCGACCCTGTCGCGAGAGGACACCCATGCAGAAGAACATCCACCCTCAGTACGTCGAGACCCAGGTGACCTGCACCTGCGGCACGACCTTCACCACGCGCAGCACGGCGACGTCCGGCACGCTCCACGCCGACGTCTGCTCGCAGTGCCACCCGTTCTACACCGGCAAGCAGAAGATCCTCGACACCGGTGGCCGCGTCGCCCGGTTCGAGGCGCGCTACGCCAAGAAGGACTCCTCGAAGTAGTCCCACCGACGCCGGCCTCCCGCTCGACGTACCTCGAGCGGGAGGCCGGCGTCTCGGTGTCCGGGCGTGCCCCGGTGTCCTGTCCACCAGCCCTGTGGAGATGCCCGTGTTCGATGCCGTCGCGATGTTGCGGGCCGAGCACGCCGAGATCGAGGCGCGGCTCGCTGAGCCCGGGGTGCATGCAGACCAGAGGCTGGCGCGCCGGCTGAACCAGCGCTACGCCGAGCTGAGCGCCGTGGTCCGCACCCACGAGGAGTGGCTCCGCCTGGGCGACGACCTCGAGGCCGCGCGGGAGCTCGCCGCAGAGGACCCCGGCTTCGCCGAGGAGGCCGGTGCCCTGGCCGGCCGTTGTGCGGAGGTCGAGGAGCGGTTGCGTCAGCTCCTCGTCCCCCGGGACGCGGCCGATGCCAAGGACGCCATCCTCGAGATCAAGTCAGGGGAGGGGGGCGAAGAGTCCGCGCTCTTCGCGTCCGACCTGCTCCGCATGTACACCCGGTACGCCGAGACCCGGGGATGGCGCACCGAGGTCCTCGACGCCGCGCCGTCCGACCTCGGAGGGTTCAAGTCGGTCACCGTGGCCGTGCAGGCCAAGGGCACCCCGGAGCCGGGGGAGGCGCCGTACGCCCTGCTGAAGTTCGAGGGCGGCGTCCACCGGGTCCAGCGGGTACCGGTCACGGAGAGCCAGGGACGCGTGCACACCTCCGCCGCCGGTGTGCTGGTCATGCCGGAGGCCGAGCAGGTCGACGTCGGGGTCGACGAGAACGACCTGCGCATCGATGTGTTCCGTTCCTCCGGTCCGGGCGGACAGAGCGTGAACACCACGGACTCCGCGGTCCGCATCACCCACCTGCCCTCCGGCATCGTGGTGAGCTGCCAGAACGAGAAGAGCCAGCTGCAGAACCGCGAGCAGGCGCTGCGCATCCTGCGCGCACGGCTCCTCGCCGCGGCCCAGGAGCAGGCGGCCGCTGAGGCGTCCGACGCCCGCCGGCAGCAGGTGCGGACCGTCGACCGGTCCGAGCGCATCCGCACCTACAACTTTCCCGAGAACCGGATCTCCGACCACCGCACGGGCTACAAGTCCCACAACCTCGACCAGGTGCTCGACGGTGCCCTCGGCCCGGTGATCGGTTCGTGCGTGGACGCCGACCTGACCGCCCGCCTCGTCGCCCTCGAGGACGAGCAGGCGTGAGCACCCCGGTGCGCTCCCTGCTGCGTGCGGGCGGCCAGCGACTGGCCGAGGCCGGGGTGGAGTCGGCCGACCACGACGCGGCAGCCCTGCTCGCCCACGTGCTGGGGGTCCCGCGCGCCCGCCTCGTGCTGGCGCCGGCGCCGTCAGCGTCAGAGGTCGCCCGGTTCGAGGAGCTGCTGGACCGACGCGCCCGCCGGATCCCGCTCCAGCACCTGACCGGTACGACCGGTTTCCGGCACGTCGAGCTGGCCGTCGGGCCTGGGGTCTTCGTGCCCCGGCCGGAGACCGAGCTGCTCGCCGGGACGGCGGTCGACGCGGCACGGGAGGTCGCCGCCCGCACCGGCCGACGGCCGGTCGTGGTCGACCTGTGCACCGGCTCGGGAGCGGTCGCGCTGGCGGTCCACGACGAGGTCCCGGAGGCGCGCGTGCACGCCGTCGAGCTCGACCCAGCCGCCTACTCCTGGGCCGAGCGGAACCTGCGCGGGACCCCTGTCGACCTCCGCCTCGGCGACATGGCGGACGCGTTCCCCGACCTGGACGGTGACGTCGACGTGGTCACCTGCAACCCGCCGTACATCCCCCTGGACGCATGGGAGTCGGTTGCGGTGGAGGCCCGCGACCACGACCCCGCACTGGCCCTGTGGTCGGGCCAGGACGGGCTGGACGCCCTGCGGGTCCTGGAGCGGGTGGCCGCACGCCTGCTGCGTCCCGGCGGCCTCGTGGCAGCGGAGCACGCGGACGTCCAGGGGGAGAGCGCGCCAGCCGTCTTCGCAGCGGCGGGCAGCTGGTCGGACGTCCGTGACCACCGCGACCTGGCAGGTCGTCCGCGCTGCACCACCGCACGACTGGCACGATGAGCCCGTGACCGAGCAGGCCAGCCAGATCTTCGACACCGCCGACCCCGATGCGCGGGAGAACGGCATCTCGGCTGCGGCGATCGCCGTCCAGCGTGGTGAGCTCGTGGTCGTCCCGACTGACACGGTCTACGGCATCGGCGCGGACGCCTTCGACCCCGAGGCCGTCCGCCGCCTGCTGGGCGCGAAGGGTCGCGGCCGCGACATGCCCCCGCCGGTCCTCGTCTCCGCCACGGGCACCCTCGATGCGTTGGCGGTGGGGGTCCCGGTCTACGCGCGGACGCTCGTCGAGGCGCTCTGGCCCGGGCCGTTGACCTTGGTGTGCCGCCAGCAGCAGTCCCTGCAGTGGGACCTCGGGGACACCCGGGGAACCGTCGCGGTGCGGATGCCCGACCACCCGGTCGCCCTCGAGCTCATCGGCCGGACCGGCCCGCTGGCGGTCAGCAGCGCCAACAAGACGGGCCGTGAGGCTGCCACCACGGCGGCCGAGGCGCAGGCGATGCTCGGCGACGAGGTCGCGGTCTACCTCGAGGCCGGCCCGACCGCTGCGGCGGTGCCCTCGACCATCGTCGACGTCACGGGCCCGGTCGGCCGGTTGCTGCGGCCCGGTGCCGTGGACCTGGCGAGGCTCAACGAGCTCGTGGCCGACCACGGCACGCACGTCGAGGACCTCGGGTAGGGCCTGTGCGCGAGTACCTCCTGGTCTTCCTCGTCGCCGCGGCGGTGACCTACCTCCTGGGCGTGGTCGCCCGGGAGGTAGCCGTCCGGACCGGGGCGGTGGCGCGGGTGCGCGACCGGGACGTGCACGCGGTCCCCATCCCGTACTTCGGCGGTCTCGCGATGCTCGGGGGGTTGGTCGCGGCGTACCTGGTCGCGCAGTCGCTGCCCTTCCTCTCCACGGCGCAGCCGGCGGTCTTCAAGGACGCCGGGACCGTCCTGGTCGCGGGGGCGTTGATCTGTGCGGTCGGGGTGCTCGACGACCTCATCGAGCTCGATCCGTTGATGAAGCTCGGCGGCCAGGTCGCGGCGGCGGGCTTCCTGGTCCTCAACGAGGTGCAGCTCTACCTGGTACAGCTCCCCGGTGGTGGCCAGCAGGCGCTGGTGCCGCTCCAGGCACAGCTGATCAGCATCCTGGTGGTGGTCGCGACGGTGAATGCGGTCAACTTCGTCGACGGGCTCGACGGGCTGGCCGGGGGAGTGGTCGGGCTCGGTGCGGTCGGCTTCTTCCTGTTCTCCTACACCCTCGCGGACCTCAACGGCGAGACCCTCGCGATCACGGCCGCGGTGCTGTGCGCGGGCCTGGCCGGGGCTTGCGCCGGGTTTCTGCCGCATAACTTCTGGCCGGCGCGGATCTTTATGGGCGACTCCGGGTCGATGCTCATCGGCCTGGTCCTGGCTGGGTCGGCGCTGACGCTCACCGGCCAGTTCACGCCGACCAGCCTCTCCCGCGGGGGTGACGGTGGCGAAGCGAGCTTCCTCGTCCTGCTGCTGCCGGTGTTCCTGCCGATCGCGATCCTCATCGTGCCGTTCGTCGATCTCGTCCTGGCCGTGGTCCGGCGTACGGCGGCGGGGCGCTCGCCGTTCGCGCCCGACAAGCAGCACCTGCACCACCGCCTGCTCGAGATCGGGCACTCCCACCGCCGGGCTGTCCTCATCATGTGGCTTTGGGCGGCGCTGATCGCCCTGGGCAGCGTGCTGGCCAGCCTGTACCCCGACCGGATCACCTGGGCCGTGCTCGGCGGGTGGTTCGTCGTGACGGTCGCGGCGACGTTCTCGCTGCCCCGGGTACGAGTGCCGCACGAGCACGTCTGAGGGGCGTCACCTCGGGCCGACGGCGCCGTTTGGAACGTGCATTGGAGGCATCGGCAGACCTTGTGCTAACTTTCACAAGCGTTGCCCGCCGGCGCTCACAGCGCCAAAGTCCCCGCACAGAACGGCCGCCGCCATGACGACCGATCCGACGCCCGGCACCCCGCCGCCCGCACGGCGCGTGGGTGTGCGACCGGTGCTCGCGGTCGTGGTCGGCATCGCGGTCTCGGTCCTCGTCGCGGCCGGTCTCCGGGCCTGGGGGTCGGGGGAGCCCGCCGCCGCATCCGTGGCCCTGGGACTGCTCGTCGTCCTCGCCTTCTACGGCATCGGCACGCTCTTCCTCGCCGCCGTGGTGCGCGTCATGCCCGGCGCCTCGCTGGCCCTCGGGATGCTCACCTACAGCTTCCAGGTCCTCGCCCTGGGCGCGTTCTTCATCGCGCTGGCCCGCTCCGAGATGCTCGACGGTCGCGTCGATGCGACCTGGTTGGGCGGCACTATCGCGGTCGGCACGCTGGCTTGGGTCGTGGCCCACGTCCGGTGGGCGACGACCCGCCGTCAGCTCGCCTACGACCTCCCACCGGGACAGCAGGAGGCGGGTGCACGATGACCTGCCGCGACTGCTATTGTCCGGGACGCGATGAACCCGCAGCCCGTCCAGCCCTCCGGCTCCGGCCATCCGACTCCCGACCCCTGGCAGGCGTTCAGCTACCTGGTCTCGGGCGTGCTGGTCTACGGGGTGCTCGGTTGGCTTGCGGACCGGTGGTTGGGAACGTCGTTCCTGGTGGCCGTCGGGATCGTGCTGGGTGCCGGGTTCGGCGTCTACATGATCGTGAAGCGGTACGGGACGTTCGACGAAGCCCCGCCGCACGAGAAGTGACCATGACGAAGGAGAGACGGCGTTGATCGCTGCCAACCTGATCGCCGCGGCGGGTGGGTCGTTCACCCCACCGGGGCCGGCCGACTTCAACCTGCCCCCGGTCTTCGGCGAGGTCACCAAGCCGATGATCCTGCTGACGTTGTCAGCGGTGTTCATCTTCGTGCTGACCTACGCGATGGCCCGCCGGGCGGCCATCGTCCCCGGGCGCCTGCAGTTCGCCGGCGAGGTCGTCTACGGCGGGGTGCGCAACACGATCGCCCGCGACAACATTGGCTCCGAGCACTACATGCGGTTCGTGCCGTACCTGTTCTCGTTGTTCCTGTTCGTCCTGGTGAACAACTACTTCGGCCTGATCCCGCTGCTGCAGTTCCCGTCGTTCTCCCGCTCGGGGATGGCGTACGGCCTGGCGCTGCTGTCCTGGCTGCTCTACAACGGCGTCGGTATGTGGAAGCACGGCTTCCTCGGCTACCTCAAGCACACCTGCATCCCGGCCGGCGTCAGCGGCCTGATGCTCGTGATCATCGTGCCGCTCGAGTTCTTCTCCAACATCTTGGTCCGCCCGGTCACGCTGGCGCTGCGTCTGTTCGCCAACATGTTCGCCGGCCACCTCCTGCTGATCCTCTTCGCCCTAGGCGGCGAGTACCTCCTCTTCGAGGCGAACGCCTCGGTGATGAACATCTTCGGCGGCGTGATGTCGTTCGTGATGTTCTTCGGGATCACGGTCCTCGAGCTCCTGGTGATGTTCCTCCAGGCGTACGTCTTCACCCTTCTGACCGCGATGTACGTCGGCGGCGCAGTCGCCGACGAGCACTGACCGGCAGTAGCACCACCCGCACCACCCCAGATTTCGCACAGCGACGCAGAACGCGTCACCGACGAAAGGAAATGCCGTGGAAGGCACCCTCAACATGCTCGGCTACGGCGTCGCGACCATCGGTCCCGGCATCGCCGTGGGTCTGATCTTCGCCGCCTACATCAACGGCGTGGCCCGTCAGCCCGAAGCACAGGGCCGTCTGCAGACCATCGCCATCCTGGGCTTCGCGCTCGCCGAGGCGCTCGCCATCATCGGTATCGCGCTCGCCTTCGCGCTCTGACCGTCCTGTCGAGTCCGTTATCGAACGAGGTGACCCATGCATGAGTCCGTCCTAGCTGCCGGAGAGCTGAACCCGCTCATCCCGCACCTCTCGGAGCTCATCCTCAGCGCCGTGGTCTTCCTGATCCTCGTCGCTGCTGTCTGGAAGTTCGTCGTCCCGAACTTCGAGAAGGCCTACGCCGACCGCACTGCCGCGATCGAGGGTGGCCTCGAGGCCGCCGAGTCGAAGCAGGCCGAGGCCGACGCCAAGCTGGCCGAGCTCGAGCAGCAGCTCAGCGACGCCCGGCACGAGGCAGCGCGCATCCGCGAGGAAGCGCGTGAGCAGGGCGCCGCGATCATCGTGGAGATGCGGGAGCAGGCCCAGGCCGAGTCCACCCGCATCGTGGACCACGGCAAGGCCCAGATCGAGGCGGAGCGCCAGCAGGCGATCACCTCGCTGCGGGCCGAGGTCGGGTCGCTCGCGACCGGCCTGGCCGGCCGCATCGTCGGCGAGAGCCTCGAGGACGAGGCTCGCCAGAGCCGCGTCGTCGACCGGTTCCTCGCCGAGCTCGAGGCCGGGCAGCAGAGCGGAGCACGCTGATGGACTTCCGCGGTGCTTCCGCCGACGCCTTCGCCGCCGTGTCGACCGAGCTCTCCTCGGTCGCCGGGGGCGGGGCCGAGGCGGCGCGGGTGGCCGACGACCTGTTCACGGTGTCGAGGCTGATGCGGGCCGAGCGCCAGCTGCGCCGGATCGCCACCGACGTGTCGGTGCCGACCGCGGCGAAGCAGGGCCTGGTCCGCGAGATCTTCGCCTCGAAGGTCGCCGACGGGTCGATGAAGGTCCTCGAGACCGCAGTAGCCCGTCGTTGGACCGCCCCTCGTGACCTCGCCGACGCCCTCGAGCGTCTCAGCGAGATCGCGGTGGTGACCTCCGCCGAGGACGCGAGTCGTCTCTCGGACGAGGTCTTCGCCGTGGCGGAGATCGTTCGGTCCAACCCGGACCTGCGTGACGCCCTGGCCGACCCCTCGCGCAACCCCGACGACAAGGTGCGCCTCGTCGACGGCCTGCTCGAGGGCAAGGTCTCCGCCGCCACGATCACGCTGGTCAAGCAGGCGGTTCTTGGCAGCTACCGCACCATTGCCGTGGCGCTCCAGGCGTACCGCGTGGTCGCCGCCGAGGTCCACGGCCGATCGGTGGCCACTGTGCGTGTGGCCCAGCCGCTGGGCGAGGACGACCGCAGTCGCCTCACCGCAGCCCTGTCGGCCCAGTACGACCGCCCCGTCCACCTTGACGTCCTCGTCGACCCGTCCGTCATCGGCGGGCTGCGGGTCGAGATCGGCCACGACGTCGTCGACGGCACCGTCGCCGGCCGGCTGGACGAGGCCCGACGCCAGCTGGCCGGCTGAGCCACCCCCCCGAACCCCCGACCCGAGCACCACGACGTAAAGGAAGAGTGATGACGGAGCTTTCGATCCGTCCGGACGAGATCCGTGACGCGCTGCAGCGCTTCGTGTCCGACTACAAGCCGGACGCCGCCACCCGCGAGGAGGTCGGCACCGTCGCCGAGGCCGGCGACGGCATCGCGCGCGTCTCCGGCCTGCCGTCGGCGATGGCCAACGAGCTCCTCGAGTTCGAGGACGGCACGCTCGGTATCGCCCTGAACCTCGACACCCGCGAGATCGGTGTCGTCGTGCTCGGTGACTTCGCCGGTATCGAGGAGGGCCAGACGGTCCGACGGACCGGCGAGATCCTCTCGGTCCCCGTCGGCGAGGGCTACCTCGGTCGCGTCGTCGACCCGCTCGGCAACCCGATCGACGGTCTCGGTGAGGTCGAGACGTCCGGGCGCCGTGCCCTTGAGCTCCAGGCCCCGTCCGTGGTCGAGCGCAAGTCGGTGCACGAGCCGCTCGCGACCGGCATCAAGGCGATCGACGCGATGACCCCGATCGGTCGTGGCCAGCGTCAGCTGATCATTGGCGACCGCTCGACCGGCAAGACCGCGATCGCGATCGACACGATCATCAACCAGAAGCAGTACTGGGAGTCCGGCGACCCGAGCAAGCAGGTGCGCTGCATCTACGTCGCCATCGGCCAGAAGGGCTCGACCATCGCCGCCGTGCGTGGCGCCCTCGAGGAGGCAGGTGCCCTCGAGTACACGACCATCGTGGCGTCCCCGGCCTCCGACAGCGCCGGGTTCAAGTACCTCGCCCCCTACACCGGCTCGGCCATCGGCCAGCACTGGATGTACGACGGCAAGCACGTCCTGATCGTGTTCGACGACCTGACCAAGCAGGCCGAGGCCTACCGCGCCGTGTCACTGCTGCTGCGCCTTGATGATGCGGGACGCAGCGATGAGCTCCATGGCGCGCGTGATCTTCTTCATCGACTCTGTCGACTT
>JAUYLL010000139.1 GCA_030698375.1 Nocardioides sp.
GCACCCGCGGGCGCGGCCCGCGGCCGCCGCCCTGCCCGGCGCCGGGCTGGCCGCCGAAGAAGGCATCCATGATGTCGGTGAAGGAGAAGCCCTGCCCGGCGCCGCCGAAACCGGTCGCACCACCACCGAACGGGTCCCCGCCGAGGTCGTACTGACGGCGCTTGTCGGGATCGGAGAGCACCTCGTAGGCGCGAGAGACCTCCTTGAAGCGCTCCTGCGTCTCCGGGTCCGGATTCACGTCCGGGTGCAGCTGCCGGGCCAACCGCCGGTACGCCTTCTTGATGGCGTCGGGGTCGGCGTCCCGGGACACGCCCAGGAGGTCGTACAGGTCCTGACTCATTGCTGCTCCTCGAGGATCCGGGAGACGTAGCGGGCGACGGCACGCACCGCCGCCATGCTCCCGGGGTAGTCCATGCGGGTCGGGCCGACGATGCCGAGGGTGGCCAGGGCCTCGTCGCCCGGGCCGTATCCCGTCGCCACCACCGACGTGCTGGCGAGCTGCTGGTAGGGCCCCTCGTGACCGATGCGGACGGTCACGGTCGACGACGACGTCGCCTCGCCGAGGAGCTTGAGCAGCACGACGTGCTCCTCCAGCGCCTCGAGCATCGGCTTGATCGAGGCGTCGAAGCTCTCGCCGAAGCGGGCCAGGTTGGCGGTGCCTCCGACCGCCACGCGCTCGTCGGATCGGTGGTCGCTCATCGCCTCGATGAGCGAGGCGACGACGATCGAGGTGCGGGAACCCGCCTCCCGCGCCACCTCTGCCGGCAGCTGCCCGAGCCGGTCGGCGGCGTCGGCGATCCGCTCGCCGGCCACCGCCCGGTTGACGACGGCGCGCAGCTCGGCGAGGTCGTCATCGGCCACCTCCTCGGGCAGCTCGAGCACGCGCTGCTCGACCCGCCCCGTGCTGAGGATCAGCACGGTGAGCAGGCGGGTCGGGGTCAGCGCGACGAGCTCGACGTGGCGGACGGTCGAGCGGGAGAGGATGGGGTACTGGACGACCGCGACCTGGCGGGTGAGCTGGGCGAGCAGACGCACGCTGCGCTGCACGACGTCGTCGAGGTCGACGGCGCCCTCGAGCAGGCTGGCGATCGCCCGACGCTCCGCGGTATTGAGCGGCTTGACGGTGCTGAGCTTGTCGACGAAGAGGCGGTAGCCCTTGTCGGTGGGCACCCGGCCCGCGCTGGTGTGCGGCTGGGCGATGAAGCCCTCCTCCTCCAGCGCGGCCATGTCGTTGCGGACCGTCGCGGGCGAGACGCCCAGCTGGTGGCGGTCGACGAGCGCCTTGGAACCGACCGGTTCCTGGGTCGAGACGTAGTCCTCGACGATGGCGCGCAGCACTGCGAGCCTGCGTTCCTCGACCATCTCGACCTCCTGACGTCGCTCGTCCCTGGCTTCCTGCCGCGCGGTCCTGCGCCGAGCCCACCTTGGCACTCGGCCCGAACGAGTGCCAATCGTACTCGGCCCACGTAGGTTGGCGATCGTGCCCGACCTCCCCCGTGAACCCCGCGCCGACGCCCGGCCTCCCGCGCCCCGGGTCACCGCCGTCGGGGACCGCTGTTGGGTCGTCCGCCTGACGCTCCCCGACCTGAACCTCGACCTGAACCTCGGGGTCGTCGCCGGACGCGACGGCGTGATCCTGGTCGACTCCGGCCCGACCGAGCCCCTCGCCGCCGCCGTCCTCGACAGCGTCGCTGCGCTCCAAGTCGGTCCCGTCACGCACGTCGTGAACACCCACGCCCACTGGGACCACGTGCTCGGCAACGCCGCGGTGCGCGCGCGGCACCCTGCGTGCGCCGTCCTCGCCCACGAGGAGACCGCCGCGAGCCTCCGGGACCACGTGCACACCTTCCAGGCGGGCGTCGGCGAGGCGGGGTCGCCGTACGCCGGGAGCGCGCACCTGGCCGACCTCCGGTCAGCGGGCATCCTGCCGGCCGACACCTCGTTCTCCTCGGTGCACGTCGTCGACCTGGGTGACCGCGTGGTGGAGCTGGTGCACCCCGGACGCGGGCACACCGCCGGCGACGTCGTCGTGCACGTGCCCGACGCCGCCGTGCTCTTCGCCGGCGACCTCGTCGAGCAGGCCGCTCCCCCGTCGTACGGCGAGGACTGCTGGCCGCTGGAGTGGGCCACGGCGCTCGACGTCGTGGTCGGCACGCTGCCCCCGGGCGCGGTGGTCGTGCCGGGACACGGCGACGTCGTCGACCGTGACTTCGTGCAACGACAGCGCGACGCGGTCGGGGTGGTCTCGGCCACGATCCGCGATCTCGCCGGTCAGGGGGTCCGCCCCGAGGACGCGCTCACGGCCGGCGACTGGCCCTACCCCGTCGAGCAGCTGGCCGACGCGGTGCGCCGGGGTTACGAGCACCTGCCCCGCGGGGCACGGCGACTCCCGCTGGCATAGCGGTCGGACTCCTCAGTCCACGATCTCCTGCAGCCCGCTGCGCGCCTCGCGCAGGATCTCGGCCGCCTCCGCCTGCTGCTGCCGGGTCCCGGAGAAGGTCAGCTGCGCGACCGACCCCAGCAGCTGCGCCACGGCTGACCCCAGGTCCCCCCGGTCCGGGGCGGGGGCCTCGTCCTCGTCCTCCGGCTCGGCGAACGCCGCCCAGGTGCGGGCCACCTGGTCGGGGTGCTCATCGAGCCACCGACGCCCACCGGCGGTGAGGTCGAGCAGGCGTCGGCCGTCCACCTCACGACCCACCACGAGACCGTCGTCCTCGAGCTGCTGGATCGTCGGGTAGACCGAGCCCGGGCTCGGCCGCCACGCACCCTCGGTGCGCTCCGCGATGCGCGTGATCACCTGGTAGCCGTTCAGCGGCTCGGCCGCGAGCACGTCCAGCACCGCGGTGCGCACGTCCCCGCGACGGGCCCGCTGCGGTCGCCCGCCGACCTCCGGACCGCCGAGGCCGCGCAGGAGGTCGCGCAGCCAGGGTGGCGGGGAGCCTCCGAGGCCGAGGCCCTGGCCGGGGGCGCGCCCCGGTCCCCCTCCGAGCGCGTCGGTGACCTGCTTCCACGGTGAGTCGGGTGAGTTGTCCATGCCCTCACTGTACGTCGGTAACGATATATCGCGATAGGTCGTGACTATGGCGTCCGGCGCGGCACCACCGACCTGTCCCCGGCGCCTCCTAGCGTGAGGACCATGACCGGCTCCCCGCACGACCGCTACGGCTCCGACGTGCTCGCCACCGACTGGCGCGCGCCCCGCCGCGGTCGGGCCGTGGAGACCGAGGCTGCGCTGGGCCTCGTGGTGGAGGAGGTGACCACCGACTGGTGCGGCGAGGTCGTCGCCGTCGAGCGCGACCTCGGGACCCTCACCCTGGAGGACCGTCGCGGCAAGCGGCGCACCTTCCCCCTCGGGCCGGGGTTCCTGCTCGAGGGTGTCCCCGTGGTGCTGCTGGCCCCGCGCCGCGCCGGTCCCGTGCAGCCGACCCGCACTGCGTCCGGGTCCGTGGCGGTGCCCGGCACGAAGGCCCGCGTCGCCCGCGCCAGCCGGATCTTCGTCGAGGGCCGCCACGACGCCGAGCTCGTCGAGAAGGTCTGGGGCGACGACCTGCGTGTCGAGGGCGTCGTCGTGGAGTACCTCGACGGGGTCGACGACCTCGGCGAGCACCTCGCGGACTTCCGGCCCGCTCGCGAACGCAAGGTCGGGGTCCTCGTCGACCACCTCGTCCCGGGGTCGAAGGAGAGCCGGATCGCCGACGCGGTGCGCCGCGGCCCGCACGGCGCGCACGTCCTGGTGGTCGGCCACCCGTACGTCGACGTCTGGCAGGCGGTCAAGCCCGGTCGTCTCGGCCTCGATGCCTGGCCCCGGGTCCCCCGCTCGGTGGAGTGGAAGAAGGGCATCTGCCAGCAGCTCGGCTGGCCCCACCGCGACCAGGCCGACATCGCCCGGGCCTGGAAGCACATCCTGGGCCGCGTCGGCTCCTACGCTGACCTCGAGCCCGCGTTCCTCGGCAAGGTCGAGGAGCTCATCGACTTCGTCACCCAGGAGCAGACATGAGCTGGACACCCCCGCCCTACCCCGCCGACCCCGGTGACAGCCCCGGCGGCCCCTCGTCGGAGGAGCGCACCTGGGCGCTGGTGAGCCACATCGGCTCCTTGGTCTCGGCCTGGTTCGCGCTCGGCATCCTCTGCCCGCTCCTGGTCCTCCTGCTCAAGGGGTCCTCGCCGTTCGTGCGTCGGCACGCGCTGGAGTCGCTGAACTACCAGCTGACGCTGCTGCTGCTCATCGTCGCGGCCACCGTCGTCACGATCCTGACGCTGGGCATCGGCCTGCTCGTGATCGTCCCCGTCGGCGTGGTCATCGCCGTGCTCGCACTGGTCTTCATCATCATGGCCACCATGCGCGCCTCGAACGGCGAGGACTACCGCTACCCGCTGAGCATCCGCCTCATCAACTGACCGGCTCAGCCACGTCGCTCACCCGAGCAGGTCGCGGACGACCCCGTCGGCCAGGAGCCGCCCGCGGTCGGTGAGCACGAGCCGGCCACGCTCGAGCGGTTCCTGCGCCACCAGCCCGGCGGCGACCTGGGCGGGGAGCGCGGCCCGGCCGGCCTCGTCGAGCACCTCCAGCGGCATCCCGTCGGCGAGGCGGACCTCGAGCAGCAGCCGCTCCACCCGCCGGGTTTCGACGTCGAGCACCTCCCGCCCGGCCGCCGGCGACACGCCCTCCGCGAGGCGTCCGGCGTACGCCGCGGGGTGCTTGACGTTCCACCAGCGCACCCCGCCCACGTGGGAGTGCGCGCCGGGGCCGGCACCCCACCAGTCCGCGCCCCGCCAGTAGCCCAGGTTGTGGCGGCACGCGGCCGCGTCGTCGCGGGCCCAGTTCGACACCTCGTACCAGTGCAGCCCGGCCTCGGCCAGGACCGCGTCGGTGACGGCGTACTTGTCGGCGAGGTCGTCCTCGTCGGGCATCGGGAGCTCCCCGCGCCGTACCCGCCTGGCCAGCGCGGTGCCCTCCTCCACGATCAGCGAGTACGCCGAGACGTGGTCGGGTGCGCACGCGACGGCCGCCTCGAGCGTCACTCGCCAGTCGGCGGCGCTCTCCCCCGGCGTGCCGTAGATCAGGTCGAGGCTCACCTGCTCGAACCCGGCCGCGCGGGCTGCCTCGACGACCACGGGCACGCGCGCAGGGTCGTGGGTGCGGTCGAGGGTGGCCAGGACGTGCGGCACGGCCGACTGCATCCCGAAGGAGACCCGGGTGATGCCCCCTGCCCGCAGCTGGGCCAGGCGCTCGGCGTCGACGCTGTCGGGGTTCGCCTCGGTCGTCACCTCGGCGCCCGGGGCGAGACCGAAGTGCTCGTCTATTCCGGCGAGCACCCGCTCGAGGTCGCCGGCCGGCAGCAGCGTGGGCGTGCCACCGCCGAAGAACACGGTGCCGACCGGCAGCTCGCGGTCACCGAGGACGTCACGCGCCAGCCGGACCTCGGCGAGCACCTGGTCGGCGTACGACGTCCTCGAGGCACCGCCCCCGAGCTCTTCGGCGGTGTAGGTGTTGAAGTCGCAGTAGCCGCACCGCACGCGGCAGAACGGCACGTGCACGTAGAAACCGAAGCCGCGCTGGCCGAGATCGGCCAGCGCGGCTCCGGGAAGCACACCGTCACGGGGAGCAGGCTCCCCGTCGGGCAACGTCGAAGGCACCTGGTCAGCCTAGGTGCCGCCCCGACGTCAGGGGTGACGGGTCAGCGGTACAGCGCGTCGATCTGCTCCTTGTAGTTCGACTCGACGACCGTGCGCTTGACCTTCATCGAGGGGGTGAGCTCACCCGACTCGATGGTGAGGTCGTGGTCAAGGAGGATCCACTTCTTGATGGTCTCCCAGCGGTTCAGGCGCGCGTTGAGCTCGTCGACGTACCCGCCGACCATCGCCTGCACCTTGTCGCTGCCGACGATCTCGGAGTACGACGCACCGGACATGCCGTTCTCCTCGGCCCAACCCGCCATGGCGTCGGGGTCCAGGGTGATCAGCGCGACGCAGTAGTTGCGGTCGTTGCCGTGCACCAGGAACTGGCTGGCGTAGGGGCAGACGGCCTTGAACTGCGACTCGATCGCACCCGGGGCGATGTACTTGCCGCCCGAGGTCTTGAAGAGCTCCTTGATGCGACCGGTGATGGTCAGGAAGCCCTCCGCGTCGAGCGAGCCCTTGTCACCGGTATGGAGCCAACCGTCGTCGGTGAGGGTCTTCGCGGTCTCCTCGGGCAGGTTGTGGTAGCCGGCCATGACGTGCGGACCCTTGAGGAGGACCTCGTCGTTCTCGCCGATCTTCACCTCGGTGCCGGGGAGTGCGAGGCCCACCGTGCCGATCTTGTAGTGCTCGGGGTGGTTGACCGTCGCGCCGGCGGCGTTCTCGGTCATGCCGTAGCCCTCGAGGATGAGGATGCCGGCCGCGTTGAACCACTCCGCGATCTCGGGGTTCAGCGCCGCCGAGCCGGAGATGAAGAACCGCACCCGGCCGCCGAAGCGCTCGCGGACCTTGCTGAAGACCAGCTTGTCGAAGAGCCCGTGCTGCTTGGCCAGCAGGAACGGGACCGGCTTGCCCTCGCGCTTGAGGGTGTTGACCTTGAGGCCGACCTCGAAGGCCTTCTTGAACAGCTTCTCCTTCACCCCGCCCTCGGCGGCCTGCATGGTGACGATGCGGCCGTGGGCCTTCTCGAAGATGCGGGGGGCCGCGCCCATGAAGGTGGGGCGGACGACGCCGACGTTGTCGATGATCTTCTCGACCCGGCCGTCGATGGCGGTGGCGAAGCCGATGGCCAGCTGCGTCGAGAGCAGGACCTTGCCGAAGGAGTGCGCCATCGGCAGCCACAGGAACTGCAGGTCGTCCTCGTTGAGGATGCCCTGCGCCGCGATGGCCGCGCCCTCGTAGGTCCACGAGGAGTGCGTGAGCCGCACGCCCTTGGGACGACCGGTGGTGCCGGAGGTGTAGATGAGGGTGGCGAGGTCCTCGGTCCCGATCTTGGCGATCGCGTTGGTGACGGCGTCGGGGTCCTGGGCGAGCAGCTCGGCACCCGCGGCCTCGAGGTCGGCCAGCGACATGACCCAGTCGCCATCGGAGGCGCCGTCGAAGGTGACGACCTTCGCCAGGTGGGGCAGCTCGTTCTTCTTGGCGACGAGCTTCTCCACCTGGGTGTCGTCCTCGGCGAAGACCACCCGGCACTCGGAGTCGGCGAGGATGTAGGCCACGTCGTCAGGACCAAGATCTTTAATCAGCCAGGCGATATCCGAATGCAGAAGGTCTGCCAGCACTTGATTGATGCTGTCGCTGTCGAGTTCGCTCAGGACTTGGCCGC
>JAUYLL010000147.1 GCA_030698375.1 Nocardioides sp.
CGGCGCGTTGACGACGGCGCGAACCCCCACCTGCTCGACCCGGGGTGTTCCGACCGGGTGGTCGGATGCTCAGCGGGCCGGCGGCACGTAGTCCGAGGAGTCCCCGGCGACGATGACGTAGAACCGCTTGCGGTTCTGGTCGTCCGTGAGCGAGCCGTCGCTGAGGCGGGGGCTCACCACGAGGTGCTCCATCGTGTTGGCCCCGGTCGGAGCACAGCCGACGACACCGGCGATGCCGCACATCGTCGCGGTGATCTCGCCGGAGAACTCCGGGTTGGCGTCCGGCCCGGGGGCGCGGCCGTTTTGGATCCCGTCGTCGTTCTGGTCCACCTGGTTCTGCAGCGCGATGACCGCCACGATGCCGTTGTTGGAGAGGTCCTCGTTGGCGTCGATGTAGACGTTGCCGAACGCACCCGCCGGCACGCTGCCCGGCGTTCCGTCCGGGTTGGTGGTGTTGTTGACGACGTCGTACGCCGAGACGACCTCGAAGCCGCCCGACTGCGCCTCGATCTGGCCGTCCGCATCCACCAGTGCCCAGCGGCCGACACCGGCCGGCCCGGCAGCGCCGGGTGCACCCTGGCGACCCTTGAGGCGCTTGACCGCGTTGGGGTTCATGTCCTTGACCCGCAAGGTGCCGTTCTTGACGTCGATCGAGCGGATCGAGTCGTTCTTGATGTCGCGCGAGCCGATCGTGTTCATCGCGTACGCCGACGTGCCCCCGAGGGAGACGGTCAGCGCGAGGACGGAGATGACGAAGGAGGGGGTGGGCTTGACGGAGGGGAGCTTCACGAGCGCCTGCTCTCGGAGGGTGACCTGGGTCACGGAGGGATGAGTGACCCCCGTTCGTCACCGCCCGACCCCCGGATGGGTGCGGCGGCCCTGGACGCACGAAACCCCCACGCGAAGGTGGGGGTTCGGGCCGGAAAGCTCTTCCCGTGGCAGGTGCAGGATTCGAACCTGCGTAGCTATACAGCGACGGATTTACAGTCCGCTTCCATTGGCCGCTCGGACAACCTGCCAGGTGCCGGACGCGGGCCCGGTTGGGCCCCGGCGCGACGACAGGTGAGAATACAACAGCTGCCGCGGCCGACCGAATCGGGTTGCGGCCCTCCCTGTCCCGACTCCTCGAAAGGCTCATCGCCATGGCCGACTCGTCGTTCGACATCGTCAGCAAGCTCGACCAGCAGGAGATCGACAACGCGATCAACCAGACGCAGCGGGAGATCAGCCAGCGCTTCGACTTCAAGGGCACCGGCGCCACGATCGAGCGGAAGGGCGAGCACGCCGTGGAGATCTCGGCCAGCGCCGACGACCGCGCCTCGGCCGTCCTCGACGTGTTCAAGGACAAGATGATCAAGCGCAACCAGTCGCTGAAGGTCCTCGACGCCGACGACCCACGCCAGTCGGGCAAGGAGTCGAAGATCGGCGTCACCCTCAAGGAGGGCATCAGCCAGGACGATGCCAAGAAGGTCGGCAAGCTGATCCGCGACGAGGGCCCCAAGGGCGTCAAGGTCCAGGTGCAGGGCGACGAGCTGCGGGTCAGCAGCAAGAAGCGCGACGACCTGCAGGAGGTCATCGCGCTGGTGAAGTCCCAGGACTACGAGTTCCCGGTGCAGTTCAACAACTACCGCTGAGACCGGTCAGCGGCCGACGGCGTACCCCTGCATCCCGCGGGGGTTCGCCGCGGCGCCCAAGCGCCCGGTCGCCGGGTCGCGGGTGACGGCCGAGAGCCGGCCGAGCGTCCAGGACCCGGCGGCCATCACCCGGTGTCCGCGGCGGGCCAGGTCGTCGATCACCGCGCTTCCGAAACGGTCCTCCACCAGGAGACCACCCGGGTTCCAGGCCCGGGGCCAGAACGAGTTCGGGAACGACGACGAGCTGAGCATCGGCGCGTCGATCGCCTGCTGCGGCGACATCGACCCGGCGAGGGTGCGCAGCAGGTAGAGCAGCTGCCACTGGTCCTGGTCATCCCCACCCGGGGTGCCGAGCGCGGCGACCGGCCGGTCCTCGCGCAGCACCAGCGTGGGCGAGAGCGTCATCCGCGGCCGGCGGCCGGGCAGGAGCCCCGACGGCGCGGCGGGGTCGAGCCAGCACTGCTGGAGCCGGGTGCCGAGCGCGAACCCGACCTCGGCGAGGTACGGCGAGGACTGCAGCCAGCCGCCCGACGGCGTCGCCGAGATCATCGTCCCCCAGCGGTCGACCACGTCGAGGTGGCAGGTGTCGCCGGCGGCCGCACCCGTACGACGCACGGTCGGCTCCCCCGCCGCGACGTCGCCCGGCGCCTCGTCGGCGAGCAGCAACGGCGGCTGAAAGCCGGGGCGGCCGGCGGGCTCGCCGGGTCGGAAGGCCAGCGACGCCCCCTCGGTCACCAGCGCCGCCCGGTCGGCCAGGTACGCCGGGTCGAGCAGCGCGGCGAGCGGGACGTCGTCGCGGTCGCCGAGCCAGGCGTCGCGGTCCGCCATGACCAACGCCACCGTCTCGACCACCCGGTGCACCGCCGCCGGGTCGCGCAGGTCCAGCTGCACGTCGTCGTACCGCTCGAGCATGCCGAGCGCCTGGAGCAGCGCGGGCCCCTGGGTCCAGGGACCGCACTTGGCGACCTGGTGGCCCCGGAACCCCCGGACCACCGCCGGCTCGAACGCGGCCGAGAACGCAGCCAGGTCGGCGGCGGCGAGCAGACCCGCGTGGGTGCCGCCGTCGGAGTGGCGGTGCGGGACCGCGGCGGCCCGCTCCACGGCCTCGGCCACGAACCCGTCGCCCCAGGCCCGGCGTACGGCGTCGATGCGGGCCTCGCGGGTGCCGCCGGTCGGCGCGGCGGCCAGCAGCCGCTCGAGGGTGTGCGCCCACGTCGGGTTCGTCAGCAGCGCACCCTCGGCGGGGACGCCCCCGGACGGACCGAGGAGCCACTGGGCCGCCGAGGCAGGCCAGTGCTCGACGAACAGCCGCTCGACGGTCGCCAGGGTGCGGCGGATCGACGGCAGCGCCGGGAAGCCCCGGGTCGCGTAGTGCAGGGCGTACGCCGCCACGTCGGCCGGCTCCCACGTGCCCTCGTCGCGCAGCAGCACCCACCAGGCGTCCATCTGCCCGGGCACGGCGGCGGCGAGGGCACCCGCGCCGGGCACGAGGTCGAGACCCCGCTCGGTGAACGCCTCGATGCTCGCCGCGGCCGGCGCCGGCCCGATCCCGCTGAGCGCCCGCGGGGCGGGGTCGGCCGCCGTCGCCAGCAGCAGCGCCATGTCCCCGCCCGGCCCGTTGAGGTGGGGCTCGACGACCTGGAGGACCAGCCCGCCCGCGACCGCGGCGTCGGCGGCGTTGCCGCCGCGCTCGAGGACCGCCATGGCGGACGCGCTGGCCAGCCAGTGCGTGCTGGCCACCATCCCGAAGCTTCCGTCGAGGTCGGGACGGGTCGTGAAGGGCGGGCTGGTCACGGGCGGGGTCAGGCTCAGAAGCCGAGGTCGCGGCCGATGAGCTCCTTCATGATCTCGTTCGACCCCGCCCAGATCTTCGTCACGCGGGCGTCCTGCCAGGCGCGGGCGACGCGGTACTCGTTCATGAAGCCGTAGCCGCCGTGCAGCTGGACGCAGTGGTCGAGCACCTCGTTCTGGACCTGCGAGGACCACCACTTCGCCTTGGCCGCACCGATCGCGGTGAGCTTGCCGTCGCAGTGCTCGAGGACCGCGTTGTCGACGAACGCCTGGCAGACCTCGACCTGGGTGACGAGCTCGGCGAGGAGGAACTTGTTGTGCTGGAAGTTCCCGATCGACTGGCCGAACGCCTTGCGGTCCTTGCAGTACTCGATGGTCTCCTCGAGGATCTGCGCGGCGTGGCTGATGTTGGTGACCGCGGAGCCGAGCCGCTCCTGGGGCAGGAACGTCATCATGTGGATGAAGCCGGTGTCGAGCTCGCCGATCAGGTTGGCCTCCGGCACCCGCACGTCCTCGAAGAACAGCTCGGCGGTGTCGGACTCGGGCTGGCCGACCTTGTCGAGCTTGCGGCCGCGCGAGAAGCCCTCCATCCCGGCCTCGACGCCGAACAGCGAGATGCCCCGCGCCTTCTTCTCCGGGGCGGTGCGCGCGGCGACGACGACCATGTCGGCTGAGTAGCCGTTGGTGATGAAGGTCTTCGACCCGTTGAGCACGAAGGTGTCGCCGTCCTTGACCGCGGTGGTCTTCAGCCCGGCGAGGTCGGAGCCGCCCGACGGCTCGGTCATGCCGATCGCGGTGAGCAGCTCGCCCGTGCAGAAACCGGGCAGCCAGCGCTCGCGCTGCTCCTCGTTGGTCAGGTGGACCAGGTACGGCGCCACGATGTCGGCGTGGATGCCGATGCACGAGGGCAGCGCCATGTTGACCTTGGCTAGCTCCTCGGTCAGCACCGCGTTGAACCGGTAGTCACCGGCCTCCGCGCCGCCGTACTGCTCGGGGATCTCCAGGCCGAGGAAGCCCTGCCTGCCGGCCTCGAGCCAGAGCTCGCGCGGCATCGCCTTCTCCGAGGCGTGCTCGTCCAGGTTCGGGATGACCTGACGGTCGAGGAACTCCTTGACCGAGGAGCGGAAGGCCTCGTGGTCCTCGTCGTAGATGCTGCGGCGCATGGCTCTCTCCTGGGTCGGGTCGGTCCGTCCTGCCCGATGTTACTGACCGGTCGGCACCACGTCCGGTTGACGGCCGGCGGCACACTGGCACCACCCCGGCACCGCCCGGCCCGCCCCAGGAGGTCCCCGTGTCCCGCTCCGCCCTCAGCACCCTCGGCCACGCCCTCGGTCGAGGCGCCGACCTGGCCCTGGACCGCACCGTCGCACCCGGCTACTCCCGCCTCGGGATCGGGCTGCGACGACGACTCCCGGGGTGGCCCGCCGATCCCGGAGCGGGCAGCCTGGCCGGCCGCCACGTGGTCGTCACCGGCGCCAGCTCCGGCCTCGGGACCGCGACGGCGGAGGGGCTGGCGGCGCTCGGGGCGACCGTGCACCTGGTCGTCCGGGACCTGGAGAAGGGTGCCCGGGTCCGCGACGAGCTGGCCGCGCGGCGAGCGGGGGCGACGTACCACCTGTGGCGCTGCGACGTCGGAGACCTCGACGACGTCCGCCGGTTCGCCGCGGAGATCCTGGCCGAGGTGCCCCGACTCGACGCGGTGGTGCACAACGCCGGCGTCATGCCCCCGGAGCGGACCACCTCCGCGCAGGGCCACGAGCTGTCCATGGCGGTGCACGTGCTCGGCCCGGCGCTGATGACCGAGCTGCTGCTGCCCGCGCTGCGGGCCGGGCGCACCGAGGGTGGCACGAGCCGCGTCGTGCTGGTGACCTCCGGCGGGATGTACAGCCAGGCGCTGCCCGCCGACGACCTCGAGTACGAGCGGGGGGCCTACTCGCCGTCGACGGCCTACGCCCGCAGCAAGAGGGTGCAGGTGGAGATGCTGGAACCACTGGCCGAGCGCTGGCGCGCAGCCGGTCTCGAGGTGCACGCGACGCACCCGGGGTGGGCCGACACCCCCGGCGTGGCCGAGTCGCTGCCGGGGTTCCAGCGGGTGACCAGGCCCGTGCTCCGCGACGCCGTCCAGGGAGCCGACACCACGGTCTGGCTGGTCGCCCACGCGACGCCGCTGCCCTCGGGGCGGCTCTGGCACGACCGGCGCAGGCGACCGGCGCACCTGCTGCGGCGCACGGTGCCCACCCCCGCCCAGGTCGAGCAGACCTGGTCCTGGGTCCGGACCGCCGCGCAGCTGGAGGGGTGAGGCAGGTGAGGACTCAGACCGCGCCGCCGGAGACGGGCAGGAAGAAGCGCACCCGGGCCTGGGGCCGCTGGCGCCCCAGCTCCCCACCGATGCGCCCGCCGTACGGACGCCCGTGGTCGGCGTGCTCGTCGCGGCAGTAGGTGAGCACCCACAGGCCCACCTGCACCCGGGTGCCGGTGCGCAGCAGCACGCCCGGGGCGCCGGGGCGGACCAACGCGCCGTCCACCCGAACGTCGGGGTCGCCCTCCAGCACGTGGAGGCGGTACTCGTCCTCCGCGTCGCGGCGCACCTCGGCCTGCACGGGGCTGAGACCCGGCAGCCGGATGAGCGCCTCCTCGCCCGAGCCCACCGAGCTGATCGGCGCCAGGTCGTGGATCACGCGGCCCCAGCCCTGCCCGGCGGGCATCACCAGGCGGGGACGGCCGCCGCCGAGCGGGTCGTGCGTGGTGGTCACCGGCGGGTGCGGCACCACTTGCTCCGCCACCGAGGCGCGGCGCCCGGTGATCACCGGTCGTTCGATGATGTTGGTCATGACTGCCTCCTGCTGCTCCGACGTCCGCTCCCGGCTCCCACGGCCGACACGCTCTGACGTGCTCTTCCACGAACTGTAGAGGTTTATACTCCAAATATGAATACTTTGTCGAAGATTTCTTCAGGCGACGGCGCCCTGACCATCAGCCAGCTCGCCGATCGCACCGGCGTCAGCGCTCCGACTCTGCGTGCCTGGGAGTCCCGCCACGGCTTCCCTGCCCCCCGCCGACAGCCGGGCCGGCACCGGCGTTACGACGCCGCGACGGTGGCCGACGTACGTCGGGTGCTCGCACTGCGGGAGGAGGGCCTCACCCTCGAGGCGGCAATCAGCCAGGTGGTCCACGACGCGTCCCCGGTCCCGGACGCGACCGTCTTCAGCGGCGTACGGCGCAAGCACCCGGACCTGCCGGTCCACACGCTGACCAAGGACACGCTCCTCGCGCTGACCCGCGCGATGGAGGACGAGTGCTGCGCCCGGGCGCTCCGTCCCGTCCTGTACGCCGGGTTCCAGCGCGCCGAGTTCCTCGACCGGTCCCGGGACCGCTGGGAGGACCTCGCCCGCACCGCGGCGGCGGCGGTCGCGTTCGCCGAGCCCGCCGAGGACGTTGACCGGGCGGCGCGGAAGCCGGGCTCGCGGCTCGTGGTCGTCGACCTGCCCGCCGACGCCCCGCTGTGCCGGGAGTGGTCGCTGGTGTGCGCGTCCCGCGAGCACCCCGCGTCCCTCGCGGCCTGGGAGATCCCGGGCCAGACCGGGGTCCGTGACGCCGACCGCCTCTACGAGGCGGTGTGGTCGCTCGACGCCCGCGTGACCCATGACGCGGCGGCCATCGCGCACGCGCTCCTCGTCGACCTAGCCCCCGGGGGCGCCACGGACGTCCCCCGCCCGGAGGAGCACCCCCCGGGCGCCGGGCCTCCTGACCTGGCCCGCGCCTCCAGCGTGTTCGCCCGCACCCTGGCCCGGGTCGACGCGCGGCGGCGTTGAGCAGGGGGCCGCGCCGCGTACTCTCGTCGGGACGTGAGGCAACCTCGAGGCCCCTCAGGGCGTCTCGGAGGTGAGTGCACCCGCCGGGTGCCGGACGAGACGCGGGAGCATCTGCATGGCACGACGGGGACGAATACTTGCGATCGGTCTCAGCGCCGTGGTCGCCCTGGGCGCCACCGGGGTGGTCGGCGCCGACCTGGTCGGCGTGGTCGAGCCGCGGTCCTGGCTGCCGTCGGCGATGACCTCCGCCCAGGCCCAGGGCGGCGAGACGGCGTCCTCCGACGACTCCGACGACCCCACCACCGCCCCTCCGCCCGAGCCGACCGGCCCCCCGGCGCTCCTCGCCGCCGGCGACACCGGGATGACGGTGCGGTCCCTGCAGGTGCGGCTGCGCGCCACCGCCTGGCTCGACGTACCCCCCACGGGCACCTACGACCGACGCACCACCCGGGCCGTGCGCGGGTTCCAGCGCAAGCGGGAGCTGCCGGTCACCGGCGAGCTGGACCGGCGCACCTGGCGGCGCCTCCTGGCGATGACCGAGGACCCGACGCGCGCCGAGATGCTGCACCGCCCCGGGCCGGCGCTGCTCTCCTCGGGTGACGCGGGATCGCAGGTGCGCGAGGTCGAGGCGCGGCTGCGGCAGATCGCGTGGTTCTTCGGCGACGTCGGCGACAGCTTCGACGCGCAGACCGTCGAGGCGGTCCGCGGGTTCCAGGCCAAGCGGCGCATCCCGGTGACCGGCCAGGTCGACCGCCGCACGCTCGACCTGCTCGAGGGCATGACGACCGAGCCCACCGCCGACGACCTCGCCAACGTGGTGCCGGCGCCCTCGGACGGCACCCCGCTCGACCCGCGGTGCACCACCGGCGCCGTGCTCTGCATCGACAAGACGAGCAACAGCCTCCGCTGGGTGGTCGACGGTGTCGTGCGCAAGGACCTCGACGTCCGGTTCGGTTCCGCGGAGCTCCCGACCCGCGAGGGCGCGTTCTCGGTCTTCCACAAGTCCCGCGACCACGTGAGCTCCCTCTACGACACCCCGATGCCGATGGCGATGTTCTTCTCCGGAGGGCAGGCCGTGCACTACTCGCCCGACTTCGCGGCGAACGGCTACAGCGGCGCGTCCCACGGGTGCGTGAACGTCCGTGACTACGGTGAGATCGCCGCGCTGTTCGACCAGGTGCCGCTCGGCACCCCGGTGATCGTCTACCGCTCGTGAGGACGCCGCCGACGGCCGAGGTCGTCATCGACGCCCCGCTGGCGGCCGTGTGGGCCACCATGCTCGACACCGCCGAGTACCCGGGGTGGAACCCCTTCGTGGTCCGCGCGGAGTGTCCCCGTCCGGCGCAGGTCGGCGACCCCATCCGACTCACGGTGCGGTGGGCGAACGGCCGGACCGCGACGTCCCCCGAGCGGATCACCGTGCTCGACCCGCCCGCGACCGGTCCGGACGGCACCACCCGTGCCACGCTCGCCTACGTCTACGAGGGGCTGCCGGCTCGGCTCGGGTTGGTCCGGGGCACCCGGTGGCAGCGCCTGGAGCAGGAGGCGGGCGGCCCCACGCGGTACTCCACCGTCGAGGAATTCCGTGGCCCGCTCGTCCCGCTCGCCGGCCCCGGCCGCGTCCAGGAGGGGTTTCGCAGGCACGCCGAGGCGCTGCGCGCGCAGGTCGAGCGCGGGGTCCGACGGACTTCCTGACACCCGTCAGGACGTCTCGCTGGGCAGGACGGCTGCGGAGGCAGACGAGCCCTGACTACTCTTGTCCTGGACAGGTGTCCAGTGACGCCCTCCGGTCGCCGGCCACCCCGGCGCGCTGGCGCACGCGATGTGAAGGAATGACGACGTGACCAAGCAGGTCAAGCAGCTCGATCGGGTGATCATCCGGTTCGCCGGCGACTCCGGCGACGGCATGCAGCTCACCGGTGACCGGTTCACCGCCGAGAGCGCCTCGTTCGGCAACGACCTCTCGACGCTGCCGAACTTCCCCGCCGAGATCCGCGCCCCCCAGGGCACCCTCCCCGGCGTCTCGTCGTTCCAGGTGCACTTCGCCGACCACGACATCCTCACCCCCGGCGACGCCCCCGACGTGCTGGTGTCGATGAACCCCGCCGCACTCAAGGCCAACCTGGATGACCTGCGCCGGGCCGGCACGGTGATCGTCGACACCCACGACTTCACCAAGCGCAACCTCACCAAGGCCGGGTACGACGGCTCCCCCCTCGACGACGACTCGCTGTCCGAGTACACCGTCCACGCGGTCGACCTGACCGGCATGACGGTGGAGGCGGTCAAGGAGTTCGGCCTCTCCCGCAAGGACGCGGCCCGGGCGAAGAACATGTTCGCCCTCGGCCTGCTCAGCTGGATGTACGGCCGGCCCACCGAGGGGACCATCGGCTTCCTCCAGCGCCGGTTCGCCAAGGCCCCGGCGATCCGCGACGCCAACGTCACCGCCTTCAAGGCGGGCTGGAACTTCGGTGAGACCACCGAGGCGTTCGTGGTCTCCTACGAGATCAAGCCCGCGCCGATGGAGGCCGGGACGTACCGCAACATCACCGGCAACCTGGCCACGTCCTACGGCCTGGTCGCGGCCGGCGTACGGTCCGGGCTGCCCATCTTCCTGGGTTCCTACCCGATCACCCCGGCCAGCGACATCCTCCACGAGCTGAGCAAGCACAAGCGCTTCGGCGTCACGACGCTCCAGGCCGAGGACGAGATCGCCGGTGTGGGCGCTGCGCTCGGCGCCGCCTTCGGTGGCGCCCTGGGGGTCACCACCACCTCCGGCCCTGGCGTGGCGCTGAAGGCCGAGACCATCGGTCTGGCGGTGATGACCGAGCTGCCGCTGCTGGTCATCGACGTGCAGCGTGGTGGTCCCTCGACGGGTCTGCCGACGAAGACCGAGCAGGCCGACCTGCTGCAGGCGATGTACGGCCGCAACGGCGAGGCGCCGCTGCCGATCGTGGCGCCCAAGTCGCCGGCCGACTGCTTCGACGCCACCCTCGAGGCCGCGCGCCTCGCGGTGAAGTACCGCACGCCGGTGATGCTGCTCTCCGACGGCTACCTCGCCAACGGCTCCGAGCCGTGGCGGCTGCCCGAGGTCGAGGACCTCCCGACCATCGACCCGGACTTTGCCACCGCGAAGAACCACGGCGAGGGCGAGGACGGCCAGCCCACCGATTTCTGGCCCTACCTGCGCGACCCCGAGACGCTGGCGCGCCCCTGGGCGGTCCCCGGCACGCCCGGCCTCGAGCACCGCATCGGCGGGCTGGAGAAGGGTGAGGGCCACGGCAACATCTCCTACGACCCGGCCAACCACGAGCGGATGGTCCGCACCCGGCAGGCCAAGATCGACGGCATCGCCGCCGACATCCCTCCGACCGAGCTGGACGACCCGCACGGTCCCGAGGCTCCGGCCCGGGTCCTCGTGCTCGGGTGGGGATCGACGTACGGTCCGATCGGCGCCGGCGTACGGCGGGCCCGCAAGGCCGGCCACGCGGTGGCCCAGGCGCACCTGCGGCACCTCAACCCGTTCCCCGCGGACCTCGGCGAGGTGCTCGCCCGCTACGAGAAGGTGCTGATCCCCGAGATGAACCTCGGCCAGCTCTCGATGCTGATCCGCGCGCGCTACCTCGTCGACGCCGTCGGCTACAACCAGGTCAACGGCATGCCGCTGAAGGCTGCGGCGCTCGCCGACGCGCTCGTCGACCTCGTCACCGCCCTCGAGACCCCGCCCACCACCGAGAAGCAGGAGGCGTGAGATGACCGCCACCACTGACCTGCCCTTCCCCACCAACGGCACCACCGGGGTCCCCACCACCGACGAGACCCTCACCGGCAAGGACTTCACTAGCGACCAGGAAGTCCGCTGGTGCCCCGGCTGCGGCGACTACGCCGTCCTC
>JAUYLL010000152.1 GCA_030698375.1 Nocardioides sp.
GGCTCCCGGCCGACGGCGCCTACCACCCCGCCGCGCTCGTCGCGGACGCCGCGGCCTGGCACGCGGCGCTCGGTGGCGGGGACGACGCGGTGCTGCTCGGCCACGACTGGGGTGCGATCACGGCCAACGCCCTGGGCGCCCACCCCGACTGCCCGTACGCGCGCGTGGTCTCGATGGCCGTGCCGCCGTTCCCGGCCATCCGGCCGCGCGACCCCCGGGTGCTGGCCCGCCAGGCGGCGTACAGCTGGTACCTGCTCTACCACCAGCTGCCCTGGGCGCCGGAGCGCACGTGGGACCGGCTCGTTCCGCGGCTGTGGGCCTCCTGGTCGCGCGGGTACGACGCAGGTGACGACCTCGCCCACCTCGCGGCGGCGACCCCGACCACCGCGCACCGCCGGGCAGCCCTCGGTCCCTACCGCGCCGTGCCGAGACCGTGGGCGGTGCCGGAGCGCTACCGCACCTGGCTCGGCTCCTGGACCGACCTCCCCCGGGTGCCCGTGCTGCACCTGCACGGCGCACAGGACCGGTGTCTCCAGCCGGCACTGGCGGCGGGCGTCGACGACGCGCCGCTCCCGGCGGGCAGCGGCCTGGGGGTCGTCCCCGGCGCCGGACACTTCCTCCAGCTCGAGCAGCCCGACGAGGTGGCGCGGCGGGTGCTGGCGTTCCTCGACTGAGGCTGCCCGGGAGGGCCCTCAGCCCAGGCGCTCGACGAGCGTGCGCCCCAGCGCGCGGCCCGAGAGCCATGCGGTCTGCACCCTGGGCGGGTGCCCCCAGCCGTCCCCACAGACGCCGAGCCCGTCGTCGGTGAGCAGGTACGGCGCGTCCCGCCGGCCGGTGGGCCGGGCGAGCGACCACCGGTGCACGTGCACGTCCAGGGGGTCGGGCAGGTCGAGCAGCCCGCACAGCGCGGTGACGACCTCCGGCCCCGCGGCCGCGGGGTCGTTGAGGTGGCGGGCCGCGAACGCCGGCGTCGTGTGCGCCACCAGCACGGGGGCGTCGTCCCCGCGGCGCCGCCCGTCGTCGGCGACCCAGGCCAGCACGTCGTCGTCGTGGACGAAGGCGCCGTGGAAGCGGCCGTCGGGGGAGCGGTCGTCCCAGGTGTGTGCGGCGAAACGGGCGACCACCGCGAGGACCGGCTCGGAGGGCCGGTCGAGCTGGTCGCGGTGCCGGGAGAGCTCGCCGCCGAGCAGGCGGCCCGCCTGCGCGTCGGGCATCGCCAGGACGACCGCGTCGGCCGGGTGGGCGTCGACCCGCAGTCCCTCGGCGTCGCGGATCACCTGGGACACCTCCTGGTGGACCACCTCGAGTCCCTCGGCCAGGTCCTCGACGAGGCTCCGCAGGCCACCCGGGGCGCCCCAGCGGACCGGGCCGGTCGTCGTACGGGAGCCGTCGGGGGAGAGCACCGTGAACCGGTCGGTCCACGGGGCGGCCAGGCCGCGGTCGCGCCACTCCTCGACGACGTCGAGGAAGGCGGGGTCGTCGGCGGTGAGGTAGGAGGCGCCGAGGTCGACCGGGCGGTCCTCGAACCGGCGGACCGCCATCCGGCCGCCGATCCGGCGACCGCGGTCGATCACGGTGACCGGGATCCCGGCGCGCACGAGCTCGCGGGCGCAGGCGACGCCGGCGATGCCGGCACCCACCACCACGACAGGCGTCCTCATGGAGACACTGTGGAGCAGCCGTCCAAGCGGGCCGTCAGGCAGGACGGGGGAGGCGGACCTCGAAGGTGGTTCCGACGCCCGCCTCGGACTCGACCGTGAGCGTCCCGCGGTGCCGCTCGATGACGCCCTTCGCGATGGGGAGGCCGAGACCGGTACCGGGGATGCCGGCCGCCGCCGCGTTCGGCGCCCGGTAGAACCGGTCGAAGAGCTGCGGGAGCGCCTCGGGCGGGATGCCGATGCCGGTGTCGGTCACGGTGAGCACCGGTCCCTGCTCGGAGTCGGTCAGGGAGGCCACGACCGCGCCGCCGTCGGGGGTGAACTTCACCGCGTTGCCGACCAGGTTGGTGACCACGCGCTCCATCTCGCGGGCGTCGCCGACGACCGGCACCGGGCGGTCGGGGACGGCGACGGTGACGTGCACCCGGCGGGCGTCGGCCTGCGGCGCGGGTACGCCGGCCCCCCGGCGTACCGACAGTGAGAGGTCGA
Source organism: Nocardioides sp. (assembly GCA_030698375.1). Classification (GTDB taxonomy): domain Bacteria; phylum Actinomycetota; class Actinomycetes; order Propionibacteriales; family Nocardioidaceae; genus Nocardioides_A. Next base: position 2,148 of record JAUYLL010000152.1, read on the forward strand.
AGGGGCGCTCCTCCATCGTCCAGGTGCCGGCCTGGATGCGCGAGAGGGTGAGCAGGTCCTCGACGATGTCGAGCATCCGGCGGCCGTTGGTCTCGATCCGTCCCAGGAGCATCTGCGCGTCGGCGTCGAGGGTGTCGGCGTAGCTGTCCTGGAGGATCTCGGTGTAGCCCAGGACGCTGGTCATCGGGGTCCGCAGCTCGTGGCTCACCGACGAGACGAAGTCGTCCTTGAGCTGGTCGGCCTCACGCAGGCGCTCGGCCAGCGCGCGCTGGTGCTCGAGGGCCTCGGCGAGCACGGTGGCGACCTCGCGGTCGGCCGTGACGTCCTCGGCGATCCCGAGGTAGCCGACGTGTGCGCCGTCGGCCCCCTCCACACGACTGATGACCATGGCGACCAGCCGGCGGCTGCCGTCACGGGCGACGAAGGTCCAGTCCCGACGCTCCGCGTCGGCCTCCCGGGTGCGGACGCGGTGCACGAAGGCCTCCAGGCCAGCCGGGACGCCGAGCTCCGCGGCCCGCGTCGCGACCTCGTCGGGGTCGTGGAAGATCAGGGGGCTGGCCGTGCCCACGACCTCGTCCGCGCGCCACCCGAGCATCCGGCTCGCGCCCTCGTTGAAGACCTGGACGGTGCCGTCGAGGTCCACCTGGATGATCGCGGTCCGGTTGGCCGAGGAGATGATCGCGTCGAGGTGGAGCCGGCTGGCGAGGACCTCGGCGTGCGCACGGTCGCGGGCGGCGGTGCTCAGCCCGACCATGTAGACGGTCACCGCGACGCTGATCAGCACCAGGTGAACGAGCGTGGCGACCACGCCCGGAGCCAGACCGGCGTCCTCGACCGCGATGACGTACAGGCCTCGCCCGTGCGTCGCATGGAGGACCAGGAAGCAGCCGAGGGCGGCCAGCTCGACGACGGTGATCCACAGCGGGAACCGCATGGCCGCCCAGACCAGGAGTGGGAAGACCACGAAGCCCACGGGGAGGGACTGCTCGGGCAGGAAGCCGAACCACGAGCAGACGATGAGGAGTCCGAGCTGGGCACCCAGCTCCGGGGCGCCGGCCAGCCGGTAGGGGTTCCGGCAGCGCAGTCCCAGCGGGGCGAGGACGAGGACGGCCGACAGGTGGGACGTCAGCACGGCCTGGAACGTGGCCCCGAACGTGCCGTCGCCGGAGAGCGCGATCGCGGCGCCGCCGATGGCCGCGATCGTGGCGGCGCCCGCGGTGGCGCCGACCACCACGCGCCAGAAGTCCACGGGGGCGCTCAGGGCGGGCCGGGCGCCCCGACAGATCCAGGCGCAGACGACCATCAGCTCGGCGGCGTTGCCGA
>JAUYLL010000001.1 GCA_030698375.1 Nocardioides sp.
GCATCTTCCGCCAGGTCCAGAAACCCACCTACGACGACCAGGCCCGCGCCCAGGTCAACACCGCCATCGGCCAAGGCCACGACCCCGACGACGCCCTCACCGGCCTCCTCCACGGCGGCGACACCTGGACCGTCGTCTGAGGAACATTGCCCCGGAAGTGGTGGATGACGACGCGGATCTTGCCCGGTTCCGTGTCGTCTTCCACCACTTCCGCGCGCGGAGAACGCTCAGGCGGGCCGGCGCTCGCGTCGGGTCCGGCGGAGCTCGGGCATCAGCACGCCGATGCCGAGCAAGGGCAGCAGGCCGACGACAGCCAGCGCCCCGCTGAGGCCGAGGGCGTCGCCGAGGCCGCCGACGACGGCGGAGCCGATGGAGCCGCCGACGAGGAAGAGCAGGGTGGCGACGCCGAGGGCGACACCGCGGACGTCGAGGGTCACGGCCTCGCCGACGGCGGCACCCATCGCGGGCTGGCCGACGCCGAAGGAGATGGTGCAGGCCATGACGGCGAGCACCAGCAGGGGGGCGGAGACGAAGGCGACGCCGAGCGCGGTGCAGGCGATCGCGCCGGCCGCGACCGCGCTGCTGATCGCCAGCGTGCGCGCCGGGCCGTAGCGCGCGAGCAGCCGGCCCGCGCTCTTCGGCATCAGCAGGGCGACGATCGCGCTCGGCAGCAGCAGAAGGCCGACCTGCCAGGCCTCCCACCCCTCGGCCAGCAGCACCGCGGGTACGGCGACGAGCAGCGCGAACCACGACGCCGGGATCGCCGCGGCGGCCACCGCGCTGCGGAGCACTGCCCCGTTGCGGATGACCACGACGGGCAGGAAGCCGTGCGGGCGGGCCCGCACCCGCCACACCACCGACGGGGTGCCGAGGACCATGAGCGCCATCCCGACGCCGGCGACGACGAACCCGCTCGACGGCGACTGGACGACGAGCACCAGCCCTCCGGCGGTGAACGACACCAGCAGCGCCCCGAGCACGTCGAGCCGCGCGCCCGTCCCGCCGCCGGCGAGCGTGTGGGTGAGGAACGGCAGCACCAGCGCTCCGAGGACCGGCAGCATCATCACCGCCCGCCAGCCGAACAGCGACTCGACGAGGCCCCCGGCGAGCGGACCCAGGCAGGTGACGGCGGCCGCGATGCCGGCCAGCCGGCCGAGCGCCAGCCCGCGCACCGCGCCGTCGTACCGGTTGGAGAGGAGGGTGACGCCGAGGGTGGGGATCGCGGCCGCGCCGGCGCCCTGGAGCATCCGGGCGAGCACGAGCAGCTCGAAGCTCGGCGCGACGCTGGCCACCAGCGCCCCCAGCGTCATCAGGCCGACGCCGACGAGCAGCGGGATGCGTACGCCGACGAGGTCGGCGATCCGCCCGTACAGCGCGGTCGTCACCGCGAGCATCAGCACGTAGAGGCTGATCGACCAGGTCGCCACCCCGACGCTCACGCCGAGGTCGGCGGCCATCAGCGGCAGCGCGATCGCCGCCGACGACGACCCCATCCCGGCGAGCCCGAACAGCACGCCCAGGAGCATCGCCACGCGGCGGGAGTCGTCAACGGTCACCAGCGCACTCAACACCATCCCGGCGGCATTTGGAGGATCGGGCGTGGTGTTCAGTAGCCCCGTGGACGGCACCGGTACGACGGCAGGCGGGGCGGAGCGCACCCCACGGCTGCTCGTGCCGACCCTCGTCCTGCTCACCACGGTGACCGGGGTGGTCTCGAGCCTGGGGGCGCCGCTGGTGCCGACGATCGCGCGGGACCTCGACGTGACGCTGTCGACGGCGCAGTGGACGCTGACCGCGGCACTGCTGGCCGGCGCGGTGGCCACGCCGGTAATGGGCCGCTACGCGGCCGCGCACCGCCGCCGCCCGGTGGTCGTGGGCGGGATGGCAGTGGTCGTGCTCGGCACGGTGCTGTCGGCGCTCGGGGCCGCCATCGACACCCTGGGTGTGCAACTGATCATCGCCGGCCGTGTCCTCCAGGGCGTCGGGATGGCGCTGACCCCGCTGGCGATGGCGGTGGCCCGCGACGTGCTGCCGGCGCACCGGCTGGGCTCGGTCATCGCCGTGCTGTCGGTCGGCACGGTCGCCGGCGCGGGGCTCGGCTACCCGCTCACCGCCGCGGTCGCCCAACTGGGAGGACTGGCCGCAGCGTTCTGGTTCGGCGCCGCACTCTCGGGCCTCACGCTCGCCCTGGCGTGGTGGCAGGTGCCGGCGGCGCCCCGGGCCGTGACACCGAAGGTCCGGCCGTCGGAGGCCCTCCTGCTCGGCGCCGCGACGCTCACGCTGCTGCTCGGCATCAGCCAGTCCACGTCCTGGGGGTGGGCCGACGCCCGCACGCTCGTGCTCCTCGCCGTCGGCGTACTCGGCATCGCCGGCTGGGTGTGGCTGACCCTGCACCGCGACACCCCGCTGGTCGACCTGCGGCTGGCCTTCCGCGGCGCGGCCGCCGGCCCCAACGTCACCGGCCTGCTCGCCGGCGCCGGCATGTACATGGGCCTGACCCTGCTGATGATCCTCGTCCAGACCGACACCGACGACGGCTGGGGGCTGGGCCAGCCGGTGCTGGTGGCCGGGCTGATGCTGGTGCCGTACTCGATCATGAGCGTGGTCGGCAGCCGGATCTCCCTCTGGCTGGGCCGGTACGTCGACCACGTGCGCGTGCTGCCCCTGGGGTGCGCGGTCTACCTGGCCTCCGCCCTCCTGCTCGCCTTCGCGCACGACCACGTGTGGCAGGCGCTGCTGGCGATGGCGCTGGCCGGGCTGGGCAGCGGCGGCACCTTCGCCACGCTGCCGGTGCTGCTGGTCCGCGCGGTGCCGCCGACGGAGACCGGCAGCGCGCTGGCGTTCAACCTGGTGCTGCGCTACGTCGGGTTCGCCGTCGGCAGCGCGGCCGGCGTCACCGCCCTCGGCCTGGCCAGCGGCCCGGTCCCCGACGAGCGCGGGTTCGTCATCGCCTCCCTGGTCAACGCCGCCCTCTGGGTCGTCGCGATCGGCGTCGTCCTCTGGTTCAGCCGCCCAGCAACACGCGGAACTCCTTGATCAGCTCGTCGGTCGCGGCGAGGGAGGCGTCGGAGAACGGGGCGAAGTCGAAGAACCCGTGGACGAGGCCGTCGTACCTCCGCGCGATGACGGGTACGCCGGCGGCCGACAGCGCGGCGGCATAGGTCTCGCCCTCGTCGCGCAGCGGGTCGAACTCGGCGGTGGCGACGATGGCGGGCGGGAGGCCGGCGAGGTCGCCGCGCAGGGGCGCGAGCCGCGGGTCGGTCCACGACTCCCCGTCGGTCGCGTAGTGGTTGATGAACCACGCCATGGTCTCGGTGTCGAGGAAGTACCCCTCGGCGTTCTCCACCCGCGAGGCGTGGTCGCCGGTCGGGTCGGTGGCGGGGTAGAGCAGCAGCTGGGCGGCGATGCCGAGCTCGGGTGCCTGCTGGCAGACGACGGCCGAGAGGTTGCCGCCGGCGGAGTCGCCGCCGATCCCGAGGACGTCGGTGCCGCCGAGGTCGGCGAGGTTCGCGCGCACCCATCGGGCGGCGGCGAGGCAGTCCTCGACCGCGGCGGGGAAGGGGTGCTCGGGCGCGAGCCGGTAGTCGAGCGCGACCACGACGACGTCGGCGTCACGGCAGATCCGCCGGCAGGTGGTGTCGTGGGTGTCGAGGTCGCCGATGACGTAGCCGCCGCCGTGCAGGAAGAGCATCGTCGGGTGCGGACCGTCGGTGTCGGGCCGGTAGATGCGCGCCGGCCGCTCGGCGATCTCGACGTCCTCGACCGACCCGACCTCCGGCACGCTCGCGGGGTCGCGGTTCTCGACCAGCAGCCGGCGCATGGCCGCGCGCGCCTCGACCGGCGTCTGCTGGTGCAGCGGGACGACGTCGGGGCTGTGCACGATCTCGAGCAGGGCGGCGGTCTGCGGGTCCAGGGGCATGGGCCGAGGTTAGAACGGCACTCCCGGCACCGTGAGCATCGGGCCGGGCCCGGCCAGGCCGGCGAGCGCGACGACGCCCACGCCCCCGAGGGCGAGCAGCCAGCTGGCGAAGGAGCCGATGAGGAAGTACTCGGTGACGTCGCTGGGCCCCGGCGCGGCCGCCCCGCGCTGGAGCTCGGGGAAGCGCAGCAGCCCCTTGGCCGCCACCACGATCGCGGCCGCGGTCAGCCCGCCGGCGATCCCGAGACCGAGGATCAGCAGCCGCTCCATCGGGCCGAGCAACCGGCCGCCCTTGAGTTGTTTCTCCCCCGTCGCGGCCGGTACGCCGACCGCGTCCAGCACAAGCCGTACGGCGACGTTCGCGGTCGACAGCTGGCTCGCGGCCACGCCAGCGACCAGCACCACCAGGTCGGCGCGGAGTGGGGCCAGCAGCGTGCCGTCGAGCGCGGCGGGCAAGGCGGGGTCGAGCCCGACCACCCCGCCGCCGACGACGGAGACGACGAGGCCCAGCCCGAGCCCGGCGAACGCGACGACGCGGGCCGGCGTACCGCCCCCGGTGAGCGCGGCCGTGGACCCGAGCAGCCAGAGCAGGAAGCCGACCATCCAGCCGAGCCCGAGGCCGAACCACTCCGCACCATCCATGCCGACGGCCTGGCCGCCGAGGACGAGCAGCGCCAGGCCGATGCCGGCGATGAGCAGGCGCCTGCGCGTGGTGGTGGCGTCCCGCGCGGCGCGCAGCAGGTCACAGAACCCGACGACGAGCAGGAAGACCCCGAGAGCGACCATGACGTCGTTCTACCAGCCACCACCCCCTACGGCGTGCGGCTCAGCGGAAGAGCAGCTGCGCGTCCCGTACCGCGGCGACCCCGCGGGCGAACTGCTGGGAGACCCCCGACTCGGAGATCCCCTCGGCCCGCGCGATCTCGCGCTGGGTGGCGCCCAGGAGCGCGGCGCGCAACATCCGGCGGCCGCGGTCGTTGAGCCGGTCGACGAGCTGGTCGCGGCAGAGCAGGAACGCGTTGACCCGGCCGACGTCCGCACCATCACCCCCGACGAACCACGTCCGCAGCGCCGCCTTCCGCGGGGCGGCCATCACCTCGAGCGCCTCGCGGGCGGTCCACCAGCCGGGGCCGTCCTGGAGCAGCGGGCGGCGGGTGGCGTCGTGCACCCGGACCTCCCCCTCCCCCAGCCCGCAGCGCACGTCGACGACCGGCAGGCAGCCCAGCCGCAGCAGGAGCGCGGCGAGGGTGGCGTCGGCGAGGGTGGCGAACCCACCCTGGACCTCGTCGCCGACGGTGGGCTCCAGCGGCTGGACGGGCGTGAGCGTCTCGTTGACGGCCGCGAGCGCCTCGGCGAGCAGGTCCTGCGCGCCCGCCCGGTCGGGCAGGTCGCGGGAGCCGACGAGGTCGCCGATGAGCGTGAACACCTGAAGATCATAACTGAAGTCCGACGGTCTTCATCTATTCTCTTCAACTCACTGTACTGAAGCCCCGCCCTGCACTCTTGGCCGGACGTTGAAGGTAAAGATCCCCGGATTCCCCGCCCCCACCATGCCGCCGCGCCCTAACGTGTGGCCGTGGCATCGACTCGTGGCAGCACGCGAAAGAGGAGCTCCCCCCGCACCAAGGACCGGCTCGCCCTCCTCGGGCTGCTCGTGATCGCCGCGATCACGGCGTACCTGGTGGTCCGGCTGTTCCTGCACATGCCCTGAGCCGTACGCCGGCCCGCCCTCAGGCCGTGAGCCGGGAGCGCACCAGCTCGGCGGCGGCGTTGACCACCGCGTCGACCTGCTGGGCGGTGATGTCGCCCTGGACCACGGTCAGCACAGCGCCTCCTACTTCTCGATCGAGCTCCACTCGCGCGGCGAGAGCACGTCGGGCTTGCGTCGCGGCTGGGCGATCCGGATGGTCGGGCTGAGGCGCATCCGGTTGGGAACCCGGGTGCTCATCTCCTGCATCAGCGCGCGCGCCGCGGACCTCGACCCGGCCTCGACCTGGATCTCGTCGACCGCGAGCGACTCGACGGCGACATGGGAGACCAGCGGGTGGCTGCGGCGAGCGTCGGACTCCTCGATCCCGAGGAGCTGCTCGTGCAGCTTCTCGCCCTCGCGCAGGCCGGTGTAGACGATCTCGATGTCCTTGCCGGACTGGGCGATGAGCTGGCGGGCGACGTCCTCGATCTTCACCGGCTCGCCCATGTCGAGGATGAGGGCCTCGCCGTCGCTGCCGATCGCGGCGGCCTGGATGACCAACTCGACGGCCTCCTCGACGGTCATGAAGAACCGGGTGACCTCGGGGTGGGTGACCGTGATCGGTCCGCCCTGGGCGATCTGGGCCGTGAAGGACGTCAGGACCGAGCCGCGGCTGCCGAGCACGTTGCCGAACCGGACGCTCAGGTAGGCGCCGGGCGTGACGGCGGCGACGTCGGCGGTGACCCGCTCGGCGATCCGCTTGGAGAGCCCCAGGACGCTGGAGGGGTCGGCGGCCTTGTCGGTGGAGATGTTGACGAAACGGTCGACCCCGACCAGGTCGGCCGCGTCCAGCACGTTGCCGGTGCCGGTGATATTGGTCTTGACCGCCTCGGCGGGATACTGCTCGAGCATCGGCAGGTGTTTCAGCGCCGCCGCGTGGAAGACCACGTCGGGGCGTCGCTCGGCGAAGACCGCGTTGACGGCCGCCCGGTCGCGGATGTCGCACAGGATGACCTCGTCGGAGTCGAGCAGAGCCCGCCCGTGGATCGAGAGCTGGAGCGCGTGCAGCGCGGACTCGTCGCGGTCGAGCATCATCAGCTCGGCGGGGAGGAAGCGATGGATCTGACGGCACAGCTCGGAGCCGATCGAGCCCCCGGCCCCGGTCACGAGGACCCTGCGCCCGGTGAGGTACTCCGCGATCGTCCCGATGTCGGTGTCGAGCTGGTTGCGGCCGAGCACGTCGGTCAGGTTGATGTCGCGCAGGTCGCGGATGCCGACGTGGTCGTGGAGCAGCTGGGTGGTGGCCGGGAGCACCTTGACGGCGAGGTCGGCGTCATGGGCCGCGAGGCGGAGCCGGTTGATGGCCTCGGCCGAGGCACTGGGCAGCGCCAGGACCACGGTGTGGACGCGGTGCTCGGCTGCCTTCTCCGCCAGCCGTCCGGTGGTGCCGACGACCGGGATCTGACGGATGCGCAGGTGCCGCTTGCGGGGGTCGTCGTCGAGGATGGCGA
>JAUYLL010000002.1 GCA_030698375.1 Nocardioides sp.
CGAGGTCGTAGATGACCTCCATGTGGTCGGAGACGAAGCCGATCGGCACGACCACCACCCCGGGGACCCCCGCGCCGGCGACCAGCTCGAGGTGCTCGTTGACGTCGGGGACCAGCCACGGCATCTGTGGCGGACCGGAGCGCGAGCAGTAGACCAGGTCGTGGTCGTGGGTGCGGCCGGTGCGCTCGGCGACGCCCGCGACGACCTCGACCGCCAGCGAGCGGTGCTGGGCGACGTACGCCCCGCCGGTGAGGCCCTCGACCTCGGAGCGCCCGCTGGCCTCGTCCATCGCGGTGGGGATGGAGTGGGTGACGAACACCAGCCGGGCCGCCCTGGCCACGTCGTCACCGGCCTTCGCGGCCAGCTCCTCGAGCGCGGCGAGCGTGGCGTCCAGGTTCGCGGCCAGGAACCCCGGGTGGTTGTAGTAGTGGCGGAGGCGGTCCAGCTGAGGAGCCCCGGGGACCTCCTCGACGGCGGCGGCGAGGTTCTCGCGATACTGCCGGCAGCCCGAGTACGACGAGTAGGCGCTGGTGACCCAGCACGCCGCACGCTGCACCCCGTCGGCGGCCATCTGACGCAGGGCATCGGTGAAGTAGGGGTCCCAGTTGCGGTTGCCCCAGTAGACCGGGACGTCGATGCCCTGGGCGGCGAGGTCCTTCTCGACCTCGGCGATCAGCGCGCGGTTCTGGTCGTTGATCGGGCTCTTGCCGCCGAAGGAGTAGTAGTGCTCGCCGACCTCCTCGAGCCGCGCGACCGGGATGTTCTTCCCGGTGGTGACGTTCTGCAGGAAGGGCACGACGTCCTCGGGCTTCTCCGGTCCCCCGAAGGAGACCAGGAGCAGGGCGTCGTACGGCGCCCAGGCAGGAGGAGCGGCACCGGCGGGGTCGGAGGCGGCGGCGGTCATGGCGCCATCGTAGGGAGTGCGGCCCAGCCACCCGGGGCCGCCGGCCACCCGGGGGGCGCGGCATACGATGACCATCGATGTTCGCCTCGTACCAGGCGGTGCTCACCCGGCCCGGGGCACTCGCGTTCTCCCTGAGCGGTCTCGTCGGACGGCTGCCCATCTCGATGGTCAGCCTCGGCCTGGTCCTGCTGGTCGAGGACGCCACGGGGTCCTACGGGGCCGCCGGTGCGGTCGCGGCGGCGTACGTCATCGGGGTGGCCCTCCTCGCGGTCGTCAACGGCCGCCTGCTCGACCGCTTCGGCCAGCGCCGGGTCCTCCCCCTGGCGATCACGTTGTCCTCGGCCTCCCTGGGCGCCACGATGCTCGCCGTGGAGGACGGCGCGACCGCCCCTGTCCCCCACCTGCTCGCCGCGCTCGCCGGGGCGTCGATGCCGCAGATCGGCTCGTGCGTCCGCGCCCGGTGGGCGTACCTGCTGCGCGACGACCCGCGCCTGCACACCGCCTTCTCTTACGAAGCCGTGATCGACGAGACCGTCTTCATCCTGGGTCCCGCGATCGTCACGATCCTGGCGACCACCTGGCACCCGGTGGCCGGACTGGCCACCGCGATCGCCTGCGGGCTCGCCGGCTCGCTCGCGCTGTCCGTCCAGACGCGCACGCAGCCGCCGCCCGCCCCACCTCGCCGGACCGCGGGGCCCCGGCCTCCGATGCCCTGGGGCGTGCTCGTGGTGCTCATCGGCACCTCGGCCATGCTCGGGGCGGTGTTCGGCGGTGCGGAGGTCGCCACGGTCGCGCTCGCCGACGAGCGGGGTCGTCCGGCGTGGGCCGGTCCCCTGCTGGGCATCTGGGCGCTCGGCTCCCTGCTCGCGGGCCTGACCTTCGGCGCCATCGCCTGGCGCACCAGCCACCTGCTCCGCTTCCGCTGGGCGGCGACCGCCCTGGCGCTCTCACTCGTGCCGCTGCCCTTCATCGGGTCCCTGCTCGTGCTGGCGCCCGTCCTGCTGCTGGCAGGCCTGGCGATCTCACCCACGCTCATCACACTGACGGCACTGGTCGAGCAGACCGTGCCGCCCGCCCGGCTCACCGAGGGACTGGCGGTCGTGCACTCCGGGATGGCGGCCGGGATCGCGCCGGGTGCGGCCATCGTGGGGATCGTCATCGACGCCGAGGGCGCCTCGGCGAGCTTCTGGGTCGTGGTCGTGGCCGGTGTGCTCGGAGCCCTGACCGCCTGGACCCTGCGCCACCGCCGAGTCGGTGCCGGCCGGCCGCCGGTCCTCCCCCCGACGTCGCCAGTGGCCTAGTCTCCCGGCATGCCTGTGCCCCCCGCCCCCTGGGAGAACTGGTCCGGCCTCGTGCGCGTGCTGCCGCGCAGCACCGAGGTCCCCGAGGACCCCGCCGCCGTACGCCGGGCGGTCGTCGCCGCCGCGGAGGCCGGGCGCCGCGTGAAGATGGTCGGCAGCGGTCACAGCTTCACCGAGGTCGCCGTGGCCGACGACGTGCTGCTCTCCCCTGCCCTGCTCTCGGGCGTGGTCGCCGTCGACCGAGACGCCATGACGGTGACCGCGCTGGCGGGCACCCGGCTGGAGGACCTCAACACGACCCTGGAGGGCCTGGGGCTGACGCTCCACAACATGGGCGACATCGCCGAACAGACGCTCGCCGGGGCGATCTCGACCGGGACCCACGGGACCGGCGGGGTGTGGTCGTCGCTGTCGGCCCAGGTGGTCGGGCTCGACCACGTCGACGGCCGCGGGGAGGCCCTGCACTGCTCGGCCGACGAGAACCCCGACGTCCTCGCGGCGGCCCGTCTCGGGCTCGGTGCGCTCGGGGTGATCACGACGGTCACCTTCCGGGTCGAACCGCTCTTCGTCCTCGAGGCGCACGAGGAGGTGCTCGGCTGGGACGAGGCACAGGCACGGCTCGACGAGATCGTGGCCCACCACCACCACGTCGACGGCTACTGGTTCCCCGGCACCGACCGCGTGCAGGTCAAGCGCAACGACCGTCTCGCCGACCCCCTCGAGGACGCTCGCCCGCTCCCGCGCTGGCGCCGGGTGGTCGAGGACGAGGTGCTGGCCAACACGGCCTTCGGGGCGATGACCGGTCTCGGTGCCCGGGTGCCCGCGGCGGTGCCGGCCCTGAACCGGTTCGCGGCAGCGGCACTGTCGACGCGGACGTACTCCGACGTCCCGCACCGGGTCTTCACCACGCACCGCCGGGTGGTCTTCCGCGAGATGGAGTACGCCGTCCCCCGCGAGGTGGGGCTCGAGGCCCTGCGGGAGGTGCGCAGGCTGATCGAGCGGCGCCGGTGGCGCATCGGCTTCCCCGTCGAGCTGCGGTTCACCCCCGCCGACGACCTGCCGCTCTCGGCCTCCTCGGGGCGGGAGTCGACCTACCTGGCCTTCCACACCCCGCGCGGCGCCGACCACACGGCGTACTTCGCCGGCGTGGAGGAGGTGCTGCGGGGCTACGACGGCCGCCCGCACTGGGGCAAGCTGCACGGTCGGTCCGCCGACGACCTCGCACCCGCCTACCCCCGATGGGCGGAGTTCGCTGCTCTCCGCGACCGCCTGGACCCTGACCGGGTGTTCACCAACGCGTACCTGCGGCGCGTCCTCGGCGACTGACCGCACGCCCCGCTGGGGCCTGCGTCAGGACTCGGTGGTCGTGGTGTCCCCCACCCGGCCCTCGGCGGCCAGGTCGAGGGCCTTCTTGAAGGCCGGGATCTTCTCGCAGAGCATGTCGACGGCCTCGCGGGTGAAGTGGATGACCGACAGCGGGGTCATGGAGACCACCGAGGCAGTACGCAGGCGGTGCTGCACGATCGCGGTCTCGCCCACCACGTCACCGGGCCCGAGGCGGGCGATCTCCTCGCCGCGCCGGCGCACCGACAGCTCGCCCTCGACGACGATGTAGGCCTTGTCGGCGGGCGTCTTCTCCCAGATCAGCGCCCAGTTGGCCGGGACCGTGATGAGTGTGCCGACCGCCGCGATCTTCTTCACCTCGGCGTCGCTGAGCCCCCTGAAGATCGGCACCTGGCGGATCTTGCTGATGTCCTGCGCGCTCATCGTCTCGTCTCCTCGGTGGTGTGGCCCTCGGCGCGATCCTCCCGCCCAGCCCCCGGCGTGTCCAGCACACCGCGCCGCAGGTGGACGGCCCGCCCGCTCCCGAGGAGTCAGGTGCTCGCCGATCCCCCACCGCGCAGCCCCGGTCGGGGCGCCTGCCAGCCCCGGCGCATCGCCAGCAGTCGCCAGACGAAGCAGGTGCCCGCCGCGACTGAGACCACGACCGGCTCGGGAGCCCCGAGGGTCCCGTCGAGCTCGGTCCCGATGACGGCGATCAAGGCCCCGACGAACGCCGGGGTCGCGTAGAGCTCGGCCCGGAACACCACCGGCACCCGTCCTGCGAGCAGGTCGCGGATCATCCCGCCGCCGATCGCGGTGGTGAGCCCGAGGAGCGCGGCGGGGAGCGGCCCGAGCCCGTACTCCAGCGCCTTGAGGGCGCCGGTCACGCAGAACAGGGAGAGCCCCGCGGCGTCGAGCACCCCGATGACGCGCTCCATCCGCCCGATCGTGGGGTGCCACAACGCCGTCGCCAGCCCGGCAGCGGCCGGCACCATGAGGTAGCGCCAGTCGGCCAGGGCCGCGGGCGGGGTCGCGTCGATGAGGACGTCGCGGACGAAGCCGCCGCCGAGGCCCGTCGCGCCGGCCAGCACCAGCACGCCGAAGACGTCGAGGTCCTTGCGCACGCCGACCAGCGCCCCGGTGAGGGCGAAGACGAAGATGCCGCCGAGGTCGAGGATGACGAGGAGCACCCCAGCACTCTAGGAGCCGGCGCCGGTCGACGTCCTGCCCGCCCGGTGCCGCGCGGCTCCGATGCGCGAGGGCCCTGCTGGCGTAGGCTCGCGGGATCGAGGAGCACGGCTCCGAGGGAAGGGAGCACGGCGAGGATGCAGCAGCTCTCGGTGGTGGGGCTGAGCAAGGACGGCACGCGCCTGGTCCTGCTCGGTGACTCCGGCGACGAGTACGCCGTCCCCGTCGACGCCCGCCTCCGTGCCGCGCTCCGCGGCGACCACACCCGGCTCGGCCAGTTGGAGATCTCCATGGAAAGCGTCTTGCGTCCCCGCGACATCCAGGCCCGGATCCGCGCCGGCGAGACGCCGGAGGCGGTGGCCCAGGCGGCCCAGACGACCGTCGACCGGATCATGGCCTTCGCCCAGCCGGTGCTGGCCGAGCGCGCGCACGTCGCCGACCGCGCCCAGCGCTCCTCGGTACGCCGCCGCGCGGAGTCCGCCGCTGGTCCCCGCACCCTCGGCGACGCCGTCGCGGAGACGTTGCGGGCCCGCAACGTCGACCCGACCACGGTGGAGTGGGACTCCTGGCGCCGCGAGGACGGCCGCTGGCGCCTGGTCGCGGAGTACAGCCTCGACGGGCGCGACCAGCAGGGCACCTTCAGCTACGACCTCCCCGGCCAGTACGTCGTGGCCGAGGACGACGGGGCGCGGACCCTGCTCGGTGACGAGCCCGAGAAGCCGGTCGCCCCTCCTCCCTCCGCCGCGCCTCGCGCCGGTGCCCGCCGGCTGAGCGCCGTCGCCGACTCCCCCGACTCCCCGCTCCCCCTCGGGGACGATGCGATCGCGCTTGTCGCCGACGACGAGGCACCCAGGACCGACGACACCGCCGAGGGCCGTGCCCACGATCAGGACCACGATCAGGACCGCGAGCAGACCGTCGACCTGACTGACGCCGCCGAGGTGGTGCGCGACACCGAGCCGGAGGAGGCGCCCGAGACCCGCGCCCCTGCGGCCGAGCAGACGACCGAGCCGCAGGCCGACGAGCCCAGCGAGCAGTCCGTCGAGCAGCCTCCCGAGCAGCCGGCGAAGTCGCGGAAGGCCCGCCGCTCCTCGGTGCCGAGCTGGGACGAGATCATGTTCGGCGGCGGACGCCGGGAGTGATCCGCGCGTAGTCTGCGCGCATGGCCTACTTCGTGACGGGCGCCACAGGGTTCCTCGGACGGTTCCTCGTGCCGGAGCTGCTGGCTCGACAGGACGGGGACGTCCACGTCCTCGTCCGGGCGGGGTCCCTGCCGCGCCTGGAGCGGCTCCGCCAGTCGTGGGGCGACCCGGCGCGGGTGCATCCCGTCGTCGGTGACCTCGTCTCCCCCGACCTGGGCGTGGACCCGGACTGGGTCGCCGAGCACACCGGGACGATCGAGCACTTCTTCCACCTCGCCGCGGTCTACGACATGACCGCCTCGGACGAGGCGAACGAGACCTCCAACGTCGGCGGGACCCGCGAGGCGTTGGGGCTGGCCGAGGACCTGGACGCCGGGTGCTTCCACCACGTGTCGTCCGTGGCGGTCGCGGGCGACGCCCGCGGGGTCTTCGACGAGTCGATGTTCGACGTCGGCCAGCACCTGCCGTCGCCGTACCACCGCACGAAGTTCGAGTCCGAGCGACTGGTTCGCGAGGAGTCAGCGGTGCCGTGGCGGGTCTACCGGCCCTCCATCGTCGTCGGCCACTCGCGCACCGGCGAGATCGACAAGATCGACGGGCCCTACTACTTCTTCGGCCTCATCAAGCGCATCCGGGACACCCTCCCGGCCTGGGCGCCTCTCCTGGGCGTCGACCTCGGGGACACCAACGTGGTGCCGGTCGACTACGTCGCCCAGGCGCTGGACCACCTCGCCCACGTGCCCGGTCTCGACTACCAGGCCTTCCACCTCGTCGACCCCGAGCCGCAGCCCACGACCGGCATGGTCAACACGTTCGCGGCCGCAGCGCGGGCGCCGCGTTTCGCCGTGCCGCTGGATCGTCGGATCACCGGCCAGCTGCCGCTGGAGGTGCTGCCGGCCGCGCTCCACCCGGCGTCGCTGCTTCGTTCCGCCGTGCGCTCGGCCCCGGTACGCCTCGCCCTCGGCCAGACCATCGGCCGGCTCGGCGTCCCCCCGGAGGTCCTCGGCCACGCCTCGTTCTCGGCCACCTTCGCCTCCCGCGCCACCGAGAAGGCGCTCGCGGGCTCCGGGCTCGCCGTGCCCGCCCTGGAGAGCTACGCCGACGTGCTGTGGACCTACTGGGAGGACCACCTCGACACCAGCACCACCGACTCCTCGCCGGTGCGCGAGGCACTCAGGGGGCGGACCGTCGTCATCACCGGCGCCTCGTCCGGCATCGGTCGGGTGACCGCACTGAAGGTGGCCCGCGCTGGCGGCGTCCCGCTGCTCGTGGCCCGCGGGAAGGACGCCCTCGAGGAGACGCGGGCGACGATCGAGGCCCACGGTGGCGTCGCGCACGCCTATCCCTGCGACCTCTCCGACCTCGACGCGATCGACGCGCTGTGCGAGCGCCTGGCTGCCGAGCACGACGTCATCGACTACGTGATCAACAACGCCGGGCGGTCGATCCGCCGGTCGCTGAGGCTGAGCGAGGACCGCTTCCACGACTTCGAGCGCACCATGCAGCTCAACTACTTCGGGGCCATCCGGCTGGTGATGGGTCTGCTCCCGCTCATGCGCGGGCAGGGGTCCGGCCACATCGTCAACATCAGTTCGATCGGGGTACAGACCAGTCCGCCCCGGTTCAGCGCGTACGTCGCCTCGAAGGCCGCCCTGGACTCGTGGAGCAACGTCGTCAGCTCGGAGCTCGTCGGCGACGGCATCTCCTTCACCACGATCCACATGCCGTTGGTGCGCACCCCGATGATCGCCCCGACGTCGCTCTACCGGAAGTTCCCCACGATCTCCCCGGCCCAGGCCGCCGACCTCGTGCTCCGGGCGATGGTCGAGCGACCGCACGAACTGAACACCGCGCTCGGCAACCTCGGCGCGGTCGCCCACACCGTCGCGCCGAAGGTGGCCTTCCGCGTGCTGCACCTGGCCTACCAGGTGTTCCCCGACTCCGCCGCCGCGCGGGCCGGGACCGAGGACTCCGACGGGGCGGAGGCGACCCCTCAGCAGATCTTGCTCGCCAAGCTGCTCAAGGGCATCCACTGGTGAGACCTATCCGCCCCAGCCACCGGCTGGTAACCTCACGCCCGTGCTGAGCACTCGTTCCTGTTGTCGCCGCTGTCGCTGCGCCTGACGCCGACCGGCCCGGTCGGCGTACCCGCCACCCGACCGCTCCGACCGGAACGAGACCTCCCGTGCTGCACCCCTCTGAGCACCCGCTCGCCCTCACCGCCGTCCTGCGCCGCCACGGCCTGACCGTGCTGCCCGCCTCCGAGCGGGTCCCTGTCCTGCTCTGGCTGCGCCGCGACACCGATCCCACCTCCGTCCTGCGAATGGCCGCGCGCGGCACCCGGGTCACGCTCGAGGAGCACGACCCCTCGTCGTTCACCACGCTCGAGCTGCGCGCCGCCTGCGACTGCGCCGAGCACCGGTCGGCCGGGACCCGCGCCCGCACCGTGCTCGTGCCGGGCGTCCTCCCCCGGCGTACCGCAGTGGTGGACGGCCGTGAGCGCTACGGCTGGACCGGGGTCACCGCCGGTCGCCTCGACCTCGCCGGTGTCGCTCCGCTGCTCGACGGACTGGTCGCGGACCTCGACGCAGGTCTGCCGAATGTCCCCGCGCTCGCTGCCACCGGCTGAGCCGGTCAGGCTCCCGTGGCGACGGGCCGCGCGGGCTCGGCGACCCAGCCACTCCAGGACTCCGCCTGGAGCGAGGCCCGGATCCCGGCGTGCTCGAGGACGAGCACGCTGTGAGCGGCCGTCACTCCCGACCCGCAGTACGCCGCCACCCCCGCGGTCGGGTCCGCGCCGGCATCGGCCCGGGCGGCGGCCACCAGCGCGCGCACCTGGTCGGCGGGGCGGACCCGGCCGTCAGGCCCGAGCAACGCGGTCGCCGGGAGGTTGACCGCACCCGGCACGTGCCCCGCGACGGGGTCCACAGGCTCTGCCTCGCCGCGAAAGCGCTCCGGGGTGCGGGCGTCGAGCAGCAGGCCGTCCCCGGTGAACCTCACCACGTCGGCCTGCCCCAGCAGCGGCAGGTCACCCGGGCCCGGCTCGAAATCGCCGGGTTCGGGTGCCACCGACCCGCGCTCGAGGGGCAGGCCGGCGGCCAGCCACGCGGCGTACCCGCCGTCGAGCACCCGCACGTCGCGGTGACCATGGTGGCGCAGCAGCCACCAGCAGCGGGCCGCCGCGACGCCGGTGGCGCCGTCGTAGACCACCACGGGGTGTCCGGCCCGGACCCCGGCGCGGCGCATGGCGGCCGCGAAGTCCTCAGGAGCAGGCAGCGGGTGCCGCCCACGGTGGTCGACCGGGTGGGTGTGCGTGGCGGCGAGCTCGGTGTCGAGGTCGACGTAGGCGGCTCCCGGGAGGTGGCCAGCGGCGTGCTCGTCTGCCCCCGGCGGGCCGCCGAGGGACCAGCGGACGTCGAGCAGGGTCGGCGGGTGCGACCCGGCGACCTCCTGCGCGAGCGTCTCCGTGTCGACGTACGGGCTGGAGCCGGTGGTGGTGCTCATGGCCCGATCGTGCCAGTCCGCCGGATGGTGGCAGGATCTGCGCGTGGCTGCACTGACCTTCTGGACCGGGACGATGGACGCCGGCAAGTCGACCCTGGCGCTGCAGACCAACCACAACCACACCGCCCGCGGGCGGGTCGGGCGGATCTTCACCTCCCGGGACCGCGCCGGGGAGGCGACGGTGTCCTCCCGCCTGGGTCTCTCCCACGACGCCCTCGAGGTCCCTGACGACTTCGACTTCTGGCGGTACACCGTCGACGCCCTCACGCACGGGGCGCGCGTCGACTACCTGATCTGCGACGAGGCGCAGTTCTACACACCGCTGCAGGTCGAGCAGCTCGCGAAGGTCGTCGACGAGCTGCAGATCGACGTCTTCTGCTTCGGCATCCTCACGGACTTCCGCACCCGGCTCTTCCCCGGTTCGGCCCGCCTGGTCGAGCTGGCCGACCGCACCGAGCTCCTGCAGGTCGAGGCGCTGTGCTGGTGCGGCGCTCGGGCCACCCACAACGCGCGGACCGAGGACGGCGCGATGGTGACCGTGGGTGAGCAGGTCGTCGTCGGCGACGTCGAGCAGGCCGACGAGCCGCGGGCCGAGGTCGCCTACGAGGTGCTCTGCCGTCAGCACCACCGGCGCACTCTCACCGCCGCCCGGGCCAAGGCCGTGAGCCTCGCCCCGGACCCGCTGCCGTTCGGCTGAGAAGGGTCCAGCCAAGCACCCGGGCATGCCGCAAGCCCCGCACCAGGCGGGCTTCGGGGCGGGGTCCTCAGGTGTCGGCGGGCTCGAGCAGGTGGCGTGGGAGGGCCGAGTTGCCGTGGCGGTCGAGCCACTCGTAGAGGGGTCGGCCGTCGGGGGCCCAGCCGTCGCGGCGATACGTCCAACCGGTCCAGGTCTTGAGCCGGTGGTGGCGCCTGCAGAGCGCGGCAAGGTTGGCCGGGGTGGTCTGCCCGGGTGGCCCGACGCCCTCGACATGGGGCTCGATGTGGTCGAGATCTGCCGTTCTGGCGTCGCGGGTGCAGTCGGGGAACACACACGTCCGGTCGCGCAGGACGACCTGCTCGCGCATCCACTCCGGCGGCAGCCGGCCGTCCACACCATCGGTGCGGGCCGTCTCGAGCACGGGCCTCAGGGTGATGCCGTCGCGGGCGATCCCGCCGGGGCGGCTC